>JAZUJT010000018.1:0-6939 GCA_045642905.1 Lachnospiraceae bacterium
AAAGCGGTGGTCGGAGTAATGGATTTTGAAGAAGGCGAGATATATATTGACGGACATTCGGTAAAGAAAGAGCCGATGGAATGCAAGAAGATAACGGCGTATATACCGGATAACCCGGATTTGTACGAGAATCTGACGGGAATGCAGTATCTTTCTTTTGTCGCAGATGCATTTGGAATCGGCAAGGAAGAGCGAGAGAAGAAAATCGCCGAGTACGCCGAAAGATTTGAGATAAAGGATGCGCTTTCAGACCTGATATCGTCGTATTCACACGGAATGAAGCAGAAGGTGGCGCTGATATCGGCGCTTATACATGAGCCGAAGCTTATGGTGCTCGACGAGCCGTTCGTAGGACTTGACCCGAAAGCGGCGTTCACGGTTAAAGAAATAATGAAGGAAATGTGCGAGAAAGGCTCGGCAGTGTTCTTCTCGACACACGTACTTGATGTGGCACAGAGATTGTGCAATAAGATAGCGATAATTAAGCAGGGCAAGATAATTGCATGCGGCGAGATGGAGGCATTGATCGGAGACCAGAGTCTTGAAGATGTGTTCCTGGAGGTTGTTGACGATGACAAGTAGAAGAATACTGATTCTCAAAACTCTGCTTACGTCTACGGGACGGATTAACATCATCAAACATTCCACGGACAAGCAGAAACGAAGAGGCGCAATCGGGGATTTGGTGGCTGTTACGATTCTGTATGTTATTTTGCTCGCGTACTGCATAGGACAGGGCGCCGGCCTCTCGTATATGGGGCTTGCCGACCTGGCACCCGCATCGTGCGCATTCGTAATCGCCCTGGTGTCGTTTTTGTTTTCGGTGTTTAAGACAAACGGATACCTGTTCGCGTTCAAGGACTACGATATGCTGATGTCCATGCCCTTTCAGGTTCGGGAAGTGGTATCAACAAAGCTGCTTTATCTGTACGTACAGAATATACCGCTCATAATGTTTATATCGCTCGGAATCCTGATAGGAACGCTACTGTTTGCTTCCTTAAATATAACCGGGATAGTGATGTGGATAGTGTTGTCGTTCGTCGTTCCGCTGATCCCGATGATACTGGCTTCCCTTATCGGAACGCTGGCCGCATTTATCGGAGCCGGATTCAGGCAAAAGAAAATCGTTCAGGCTTTGGCAATTTTCATTCTCGTAATACCGATGACGTTCTTGTCCGAAATAATTCAGAGCGTCTCAAAGATGGAAAACATTGACGAGCTAATGAACAGTGCCATGATGGTGGCAGAGAAAGTGATGAATGTTCTTCTGCCGGTAAAGTGGTTTTCGGAGGCAGTGACGGAAGGAACGATTTCATCGGCGCTTCTTCTGATAGGAGTGTCACTTCTTCTGTTTGAAGTTTTCTTCTATCTTGTGAGCTTAAGATACAGAGAAGTGAACACGAAGCTTATGTCCACAACGGCAGCTCATAGAAAGGTCAAAGCATCCTACAAGACCAAGTCAATTGAAAAGAGCATTGCCTTTAAGGAATTTAAAAGATTTACAGGCTCAACGGTTTATCTGACCAACGCCGGAATGGGAGAAATATTCGCGCTCGTGTTTGCGATAGCGGCACCGATAGCCGGCGGGGATAAGCTGATTGAATTTTTAACAAGCGGTGTTTCTTTTGACCCTCACCTGATAGTCGCAGTAGCACCGATACTTATCCATATATTTGTGGGAATGGTGCCCACGACGGTATGCTCCCCTTCGCTGGAGGGAAAGAATTACTGGATAATGAAGAGCCTTCCCATATCGATGAAGTCGGTTATGAACGGCAAAGCATTGTTTAACCTGTACCTGTCTATTCCGTTTTGCGTTGTGGGCAGCGTGAGCCTTGCACTGAGCTTTGGCGCCACAATCGGCGAAGTAGTAATGGCAATCATACTGGCAATAGCAGCATGCTTCTATGAAACCTACTGGGGACTTTATTGCGGCGTTAAGTTTATAAAGCTTGACTGGGATAACGAGATAAGAGTTATCAAGCAGGGAGCGGCGGTATTGATATATATGTTCCCCAATCTTGTGGTTTCGGTAGCATTGATAGTGGGCGTGTACACGCTCGGACAGATTATCGACATAAAGATATTGATGGGAATAGTTGCGGCAATAATGGCAGCACTGGCAGCTATCACATATTTCATGACACATGATTACTGCGAGTCTGAAAAGTTTAAAAAAATAAATTAAGGAAAGAGGTATATTAATATGAAAGAAAAGTTATTAACCGGCAAAAAAAACGGAATGTTGGCATTGATACTTATTATACTGGGATATATTATATCGATACCCCTTATGCTTATCGGATTTACATTTAACGGATTTTTGGCAGCTTTGGCAATAGCGTACATTTTCTTTGGCTGGATATTGTTTCTGGGACTCAAGGTGTTAAAGCCGCAGGAAGCATTGGTACTTACGTTGTTTGGTAAGTATAAAGGAACCCTTTCCGGCGACGGATTTTATTTTGTCAATCCTTTCTGTGTAGGCGTAAATCCGGCAGCTACCACCAAGCTTTCGCAAAGCGGTGATGTATCGACCAAACAGGCATTGGGCGTAAACGACCCCACGGCAAGCAAGAAAATTTCCTTAAAGATAATGACACTCAACAATTCACGTCAGAAGATTAACGACTGCCTCGGAAATCCCGTTGAAATCGGAATCGCAGTAACGTGGAGAATCGTTGATACCGCAAAGGCAGTGTTCAACGTAGAAAACTACAAGGAATTCTTATCACTTCAGTGTGATGCGGCACTTAGAAACATTGTAAGAATTTACCCTTACGACGTGGCTGAGAACGTAGATACAACAGGAGACGGACTTGCCGATGAAGGATCGCTTCGAGGCTCCAGCGAAGTAGTGGCAGCACGAATCAAGGAAGAAATTCAGAAGCGCGTTGAGGAAGCCGGAATAGAAGTAGTTGAATCACGTATCACATACCTTGCATATGCACCCGAAATTGCGGCTGTAATGCTTCAAAGACAGCAGGCATCGGCAATAATCGACGCAAGAAAGATGATAGTTGACGGAGCTGTCGGAATGGTAGAGATGGCACTCGAAAGACTTTCCGAAAATAATGTTGTTGAGCTTGATGAAGAAAGAAAAGCGGCAATGGTTTCTAACCTCTTGGTAGTATTGTGCGGAAATCACGATGCTCAGCCGGTGGTAAATTCCGGATCGATTTACTAAGATAATCATCAAGTATTAGAAAGTATTAAGAAACGGAGTTTTACACATGGCCGAGAAAAAACAAGTGCCCTTAAGGTTGAACGATAAATTATATAATGCGCTGGCGGCCTGGGCGGAAGACGATTTTCGCTCGGTAAACGGGCAGATAGAGTATTTGCTTACGGAATGTGTCAAACAGCGCAAAAAAAATGGAAAATACGTGGGAGAAGATATAGACGAGCCTATTGAATTGGATATAAAATAGGGAAAAGGAGTCGGATATGAACAGAACATATATCAGAAGACCACATATAATTATAGAAATATTGAGTTATGCAGTGATATTGATGTCGCTTATAGCCGCCATATACCTGTGCATGACCGTGGACGGAGAAATCCCCACGCATATGAAGTTTGACGGAACGGTTGACGAATACGGAAGTGTTTATTCGTCTTTGGTAGTGCCGATAATAATGTTGTTCACGAACGGAATGCTTTCGCTTGTGATGCATTTTTATCCGGTTTCGAGGTGGAACCTTCCGGTAAAAGTTACCAACCCCGAGAAAGCACCGTATGTATATAATGACTGCGTATGGCTGATGGTGCTGATTATGCTTTTAATGGGTGTGATGACATTGGGAATGACTGTCGGAACGTTTTTCGGCGGCCCGGCGATGACAATCGGAGCAGCCGTACCGTGCATAGTGATGTTTGCAATTATAATAGTATATATAGTTAAGATGATTAAGGATAACAGATAACCCGAATCGTAAACGTGTAAAGAGTATTTCGTATTATAAATATGAAATACTCTTTATTTTTTTTTAATAAAAAACAGAGGGTTATTTTGTTGACAATCAAATACCTCAGTGATAGATTATCAGTTAGATGTTAGCACTCGAATGAAGTGAGTGCTAACAACGTAACATTAACCCGTTACCGATAAGGTGGTTTGAAGTGGAATTAGATGATCGTAAGATAAAGATTCTGCAGGCAATTGTTCGTAACTACTTAGAAACCGGCGAACCGGTCGGAAGTCGGACAATTTCCAAATATACGGATTTGAATTTAAGCTCGGCTACCATTCGTAACGAGATGGCAGACCTTGAAGAGCTCGGTTACATAGTTCAGCCGCATACATCGGCCGGACGTATTCCTTCCGATAAGGGCTACAGATTATATGTAGATAAACTTATGCAGGACAAGGAAAGAGAAGTTGATCAGATGAGAGAGCTTCTTTTGCAAAAAGAAGACAAGATTGACAACCTTCTCAAACAGGTGGCCAAGGTGCTTGCAGTCAACACCAACTACACCTCGATGATAAGTGCACCGAGATACCACAGCAACAAGCTTAAGTTCATTCAGCTTTCAAGAGTTGATAACAACCAGCTTTTGGCGGTAATCGTTACGGAGGGAAACGTCATCAAGAATCACATGATTCCCAACACGGACTACCTCGATGACGAGACAATGCTTAAGCTGAACATACTGCTTAACACACATCTTACAGGGCTTTGCATAGAGGAAATCAATCTTGCGACGATAGCCGTACTTAAGAAGCAGGCAGGAATACATCAGGACATCGTAGGAGATGTAATCGATGCGGTTGCAACGGCAATCCACTCCGATGATGACCTTGAAATATACACAAGCGGAGCCAACAACATTTTCAAATATCCGGAACTTGCGGACAATGAACATGCGGGCGAGCTTATACATACCTTCGAGGAGAAAGAACAGCTTAACGAACTTGCGGTTACCGGACTTGCCGGTGAGCAGAACGGAATCAGGGTTTACATCGGCGATGAAGCTCCGATTGAAAGCTTAAAGGATTGCAGCGTGGTTACGGCCACCTACGATTTGGGCGAGGGTATGAAGGGAACAATCGGAATTGTGGGACCCAAGAGAATGGACTACGACAAGGTTGTAGGAACATTAAAGCATATGATGAATCAGCTTGATTCTTTATATAAGAAGGAGTGAAAGATTTGAACGAAGAAGAAATGAAGAAAGAGGATGTTAACACTTCCGAAGAAACCGAAGAAGTGAAGGCGTCCGAAGAACAGACCGTCGAGGCTGAAGCGGGCGAAGACAAGAAGGACCGCAAGAAAGCCAAGGCAGACAAGAAAAGCGATGCGCTTAAAGAGAAAATCGATGAGCTGGAAGACAGGACAAAACGTCAGATGGCTGAGTTCGAGAACTTCAGAAAGCGAAGCGAGAAAGAAAAAGCCCAGATGTTTGACATGGGAGCCAAGAACGTAATTGAAAAGATTCTTCCCGTAGTCGACAACTTTGAAAGAGGTATCAATGCAATTCCCGAAAGCGAGAAAGATTCAGCATTTGCGGACGGAATGTGTAAGATATACAAGCAGCTGATGACCGAGCTTGAAGGCCTTGGAGTCAAGCCCATCGAGGCTGTAGGAAAAGAATTTAACCCGGATTTCCATAACGCAGTAATGCAGGTTGAAAGCGAAGAACTTGAAAGCGGCATGGTAGCGCAAGAACTTTTAAAGGGTTACACATATCACGATACAGTAGTCAGACACAGTATGGTGTCTGTAGTTTCGTAAAGAACGGAGGATAAATTAATGAGCAAGATTATTGGTATCGACCTTGGTACAACAAACAGCTGTGTAGCTGTTATGGAAGGTGGTAAGCCCACCGTTATCGCCAACACAGAAGGCGCACGTACAACCCCTTCGGTTGTAGCATTTTCAAAGACCGGAGAAAGACTTATCGGTGAACCTGCAAAGCGTCAGGCAGTAACCAATGCAGAAAAGACAATTTCATCTATTAAAAGAGATATGGGTACAGACCGTGGACGTAACATCGACGGAAAGAACTACTCACCTCAGCAGATTTCATCCATGATTCTTCAGAAGTTAAAGGCAGACGCAGAAAGCTACCTTGGTGAGAAGGTAACGGAAGCGGTTATTACAGTACCTGCATACTTCAATGACTCACAGCGTCAGGCAACCAAGGATGCCGGAAAGATTGCGGGACTTGATGTAAAGAGAATCATCAACGAGCCTACCGCAGCAGCACTTGCATACGGCCTTGACAACGAAAAAGAACAGAAGATCATGGTATACGACCTTGGTGGTGGTACATTCGATGTTTCCATCATCGACATCGGTGACGGCGTTATCGAAGTACTTGCTACAAACGGCGATACACACCTTGGTGGTGATGACTTCGATGCCAAGATTACAGACTGGATGCTTGCTGAATTCAAGAAGGCAGAAGGAATCGATCTTTCCAACGATAAAATGGCTCTTCAGAGATTAAAGGAAGCAGCAGAGAAGGCCAAGAAGGAACTTTCTTCAGCAACCACTACAAACATCAACCTTCCTTTCATCACAGCCAACCAGGACGGACCCAAGCACTTCGATATGAACCTTACACGTGCCAAGTTCGATGAACTTACAGCTGACCTTGTTGAAAGAACAGCTATTCCCGTACAGAACGCATTAAAGGATGCAGGACTTACAGCATCAGACCTCGGTAAAGTACTTCTTGTAGGTGGATCAACACGTATCCCCGCAGTACAGGACAAGGTTAAAGCATTAACCGGACAGGAACCTTCCAAGTCACTTAACCCCGACGAATGTGTTGCAATCGGTGCATCAATTCAGGGTGGTAAGCTCGCAGGCGATGCCGGCGCAGGTGAAATCCTTCTTCTTGACGTAACACCCCTTTCACTTTCAATCGAAACAATGGGTGGTATCGCAACAAGACTTATTGAGAGAAATACAACTATTCCTACAAAGAAG
>JAZUJT010000019.1:0-2653 GCA_045642905.1 Lachnospiraceae bacterium
GATTCGACTTCATAATAAGCGATCTCGATTTTATAACTGTATTAATACAAATACGTATAGAGTATACCTAAAAATCACATGAAAAAAATACCCAAAAAGTATACTGTTTCTATATAAGATATCTTCTGATGTCTCCCCTTCTCTCAAGGTTCAATTTTTCTTTAACCGCTGCAACAAGTTTTTTGGCATACGGTGCCGAAATATACAGGATATCACAGATTTCTCTGTCGGAACGAAATTCTGCCATAAGCCGGGCCACTTCCAGTTCCCTGTCCGTAAGCGGTTCAATCAAATCGGCAAGTTTTGACTCGTCAAGCTGTCCTTTATTACTGTTTTCCGCATACAAATCAAGATAATGCTGTACACGGGCAAGTAATACTTTGCTGGCAACCGGCTTTTTCAGATAATCGATCACATCCATTTCAAGGCCCTTACATTCTGACATTTCATCGGTCATTCCGGTAAGAAATACCACGGGTATTTTCTTGTATTTTTCATTGCCTTTAAGCCTTCCGACCACCTCGTAGCCATCCATCCCGTTCATGGAAATATCCAGCAATATTATTTGCGGAAGTTCCTCGTCGTCTTTCCCCAAAAAAGCAAGAGCGCTTTCGCCCGAGGGAAAACCTGCCACATCATACAGAACCCCCAACTGCTGACTCATAAGCGTGCGCATCTCATCATCATCGTCAATAATCATGACTCTCTTTCGATCCATTCTCTTATCTAACCTCCTCCAAAAGCGCACCTAACCCTTCGCACACTCTTTTATATTCTGCAATCAGCGACGTATTGATTTCATTCCTGAATGCATTGTCTTTTCTAAATTCAATGGTTTCCGCAAGTTCTCCCAAAAGATAGGCCCCCACGCCCTTTGCGCCGGATTTGAGCGAATGAATCTGCAAATAGTAATTTTCATCCGAATCAGGGGAATCCAGTCGCTCCATGGCAGCTTGCGCATACTCCGTAAACAGGGATGCTCTTGTCAAAAACTCATCTATACTACCGGCATTATATTCCAGCGCGAGCTTTAAATTAACGCCGCATGGCATCAGCATATTCTCATAACGTTCAAAATTATCTATCGTGAGTTCATTATCACTTTCCGTTTCCAACGGAACCATTTTTTCCCATATGAATCGACTGATCATCTCGTAGAGCTTGGCCGAGCTGACGGGTTTTGCCAAAAAGCCTGCAAATCCACTGTCAAGCAGTTTCTCCTCGATGCCGTTCATGATATCCGCCGTTAGCACAACAACCGGTGTGTCAAAATCAGGATATTCTTCGCGGATTTTTTTAAGAGTCTCAGTGCCATCCATCTTAGGCATTCGAAGATCCATAAGAATCAAATCATATTCTATGATATCTATCATCTCCAAAGCCTCATATCCGCTTTCCACATCATCAATCTGAATAAGCGTAGGTTCTAATAATCCATTAATCACCTTTCGATTATACGGATTATCATCAACAGCCAGTATTCTTGCATTCGGCGCTATAAAATGCTTAAGCAGCTGTTTCTTGGGCACTGAAGCCTCATTTGTGATTTTGCCTGCCTCATTCTGTTTGGAAGAGCACTTCTCCTGCGGCAGAATAATCGAAAATTCCGTACCCTCGCCCAGGTGACTTTTACAACTAATGCTTCCATTAAGGGCATCCACAAGTTCCTTGACGATAGCCAGTCCCAGTCCGCTTCCGCTCGTCTCTCTGTATACGTCCTGGCTGCCACGCTCAAAGGGCTTGAATATTTTCTCGAGGAATTCGGGGGCAATTCCGACGCCCGTATCGGAAACCGTGATGGCAAGGCTGCCGGTGTCATACTTAACCGAATAGGATATGCTCCCCTCTTTCGTGTACTTAACCGAATTACTGAGCAGGTTATTTACTATTTTGCGGATTACGCCGACGTCCCCCAGGAGATATTCCGGCATCGAAGAGTCAATTGTGTAGTCAAACGACAGGCCTTTTCTGCCGGCCTGGAGCTTCCACACCTTGGCCGTTTCGTTGAACACAAGCGGCGCGTTCCACGGTTGCGACAGCAAAATCATTCTTCCGGCTTCAATTCTGGTCAAATCAAGCATGTCATCTATCAGCGACAACAGAATCTGTCCGGAAACATTACTGTCGTTAACCCATTCTCTGATTTGCTCCGAGGAAGTATTGGCTACAATCATCTCGTTCATAGCCATAATCATGTTAAGCGGTGTCCTGATATCATGACTCATCTTCGCGAGGAACTCACTTTTGGCCTTGTTAGCCACCTCTGCGATTTGGATGGTCTGGTTGAGTTCAGTCTGCTTTTTGCGGTAGATCTTCATTTGCAAAAACATGGATACGGCCAAAATCACAGAAACCAGAGATTCGCACAAAACCACATCCAGAACATAGCCCAAGCCTTCTGTTGAAGGAGCATCCGGAACAGGAAAATAATAGGTATAAACGCATAATAATCCGTACCAGACAATCTCAATTGCAACCAATATCGGCATAATAATGCCATCCAGCAAAAATGCCGTAAATACTACCGCAAAAACAAAGAAATAGGGAAATCCGCTGTAAATTCCACCCGTATTTAAAAACAGATATGCAAAAAAAACGAGGAATATAATCACCACGGTCAGTATCATCGCCCGCCGGAAATTGCCTGTTTTTC
>JAZUJT010000020.1:0-23400 GCA_045642905.1 Lachnospiraceae bacterium
AACAAAGCTTATCCTACCAAGGATCATGGTCCTTTATTCAGATACGTATCATCCGATGAAAGTATCGTAAAGGTAAACAACAAGGGTAAGATAACCGGAAAGAAGAAAGGTACCGCATACGTATACGTTCTCGTAAACGACGGTATGAACAAGAAGGTTAAAGTTACGGTTAAATAATGTTTTTTATCCGGCCGGGAAGTATTTTTACTTCCCGGTCTTTTTTTATGCCTATTCTCGGAATATAATGTAAAAAGAAAGAGAAACGGAGGCATCTCTTATGAACGGTATATTTAATGTGGCCATTATGGGTGCGGGAAGTATCGCCGGCTCCATGGCCGAAGCAATAAGCGGGTTACACGGCGAGGTTACTTTATATGCCATAGGTTCAAGAAACTTGGAAAAAGCCGAGGCGTTTTCCAAGAAGTGGAACGTTCAAAAGGCGTACGGCTCATATGAGGAGCTCGTTAAAGATAAAAACATCGATCTTGTTTATATTGCGACGCCTCATTCGGAGCATTACAAAAATGCGTTGCTGTGCATAGAAAACGGACAGAATGTTCTTGTGGAAAAGGCATTTTGCGGAAACCTTAAGCAGACAGAAGATTTATTGAAGAGGGCCATGGAAAAATCCGTCTTTGTCGGTGAGGCAATGTGGACCAGATATCAGCCGTCATATAAATTGCTTAAAGACATCCTAAAGAGCGGAAAAATCGGCAAGGTTACCGGACTTGAATCACATTTTGATATTTATGCGCGTGGCAAGGAAAGACTTGAGAAGCCGGAACTTGCAGGCGGTGCTCTTTTGGACCTGGGAGTATATTCTCTTACAGTTCCCGCAATGTATATGGGTACTGACATTGCGAAGATGGAAAGTAACGGTGAACTGAACGATTTGGGCGTCGATTTGAATGACGAGATAATCATTACTTATAAAGACGGAGTAAAGGCTTACGCATATTGTTCTTTTGACAGCACCAATCCCGGAAATTACGCGAAAATAACCGGCGATAAGGGAAGCGTTGAGTTCGGACCGATCAATGTTCCGGAATATTTCAGGATTTTCGACGTTGCCGGCAATGTCATTTCCGAAGAGAAGATTCCCGTACGGGTTAACGGATACGAGTATGAGGTGCTTGAATGCAAGGAATGCATTGAAAACGGCGAGCTTGAGCCACGCAGCATGCCACACACCGAAACGGTGCTTATGATGAAGTGGATGGATGATATCAGAAGAGCGAACGGGGTTGTTTATCCTTTTGAATAAATCAGTGGTAGACTTTACATTTTCTAAGTGTTATTATTTTAACGATGAGCATTTTTAGGGATAATCCCTTTAACTATAGGAGGATAATTTAAGATGAGCAAGACATTTGACGCTATCATCAGCAAGGTTTCGACATTCCCCGCAAAGACTGTTGCTGTTGCATGTGCACAGGACACACCGGTACTTGAAGCTGTTAAGGCTGCCAAGGAACAGGGAATCGCCAATTCAATCCTTGTAGGTGATGAAGACAAGATTCGCGAAATCGCTGCAGAAATCAACATGGACCTTTCGGATTATGAAATCGTTGACAAGAAAGACACCATGGAAGCTGCACTTACAGCTGTACAGCTTGTTTCAAGCGGTAAGGCTGATATCTATATGAAAGGACTTATTGATTCCAAGTCATTTTTGAAGGGACTTCTTGATAAGGAAGTCGGTCTTCGTAATCCCGACGTAAAGACTCTTTCACATGTATGTGTATTTGAAATCCCCGGATTCGACCACTTATTCTTCTTAACAGACGTTGCTTTCCTTCCTTACCCCACATTGGAGCAGAAGGTTGACATCATCAACAACACTGTTAAGGTTTGTAACGCATGCGGTATCGAAAATCCCAAGGTTGCTCCTCTTGCAACTGTTGAGGTTGAGAACCCCAAGATGCCTTGTACGATGGAAGCCGGCGAGCTTACAAGAATGAACGAGCGCGGCGAAATCACAGGCTGTATCGTTGACGGACCTCTTTCCATGGACCTTGCAATCGAGCCCGAAGCTGCCAAACATAAGGGAGCTACCGAGAGAAAGATTCAGGGTGATGCGGATATCCTTCTTTTCCCTGATATTCATGCAGGTAATCTCGTTTACAAGACTTTGGTTCACACTACAAATTGCAAGAACGGTTGTATCCTTACAGGTACTTCGGCACCCGCAATTTTAACAAGCCGTTCGGATACAATGGAAGTTAAACTTAATTCAATCGCTCTTGCAGCTGTCGTTGCAGAAGCCATGAAGAACAACAAATAACGGAGGGACAACATGTCTAAGATAAGCCTTATTATTAATCCCGGTTCAACATCTACCAAGATTGGTGTATTCGAGGATGAAACATTATTATTTGAAGAGACACTTCGTCATACTACCGAGGAAATCGCTCAGTACGGTTCAATCTTTGAACAGAAGGATTTCCGTAAGGAAGTTATTTTGAATATCCTTAAGGAGAAGAACTTTGACTTAAAGTCACTTTCCTTTATCGTAGGCCGCGGTGGTATGCTTAAGCCCATCCCCGGCGGTACATATGCAGTATCAAATTCTCTTTTGGAAGACCTTATTGTAGGCAAGCAGGGACAGCACGCTTCCAACCTCGGCGGTATTCTTGCCAAGGAAATCGGCGACTCACTCGGCATTCCTTCCTTCATCGTTGACCCTGTTGTAGTTGACGAGCTTGCCGATGTTGCAAGACTTTCGGGTGTTCCGGAGCTTCCCAGACGTTCTGTTTTCCACGCACTTAACCAGAAGGCGGTTGCAAAGCGCTATGCCAAGGAAAAAGGTGTTAAGTATGAAGACTTAAATCTTATCGTAGTTCACATGGGCGGCGGTGTTTCGGTCGGCGCACACAAGAACGGTAAGATTGTAGACGTTAACAACGCTCTTGACGGAGAAGGCGCTTTCTCACCCGAGCGTGCAGGCGGCGTTCCCGCAGGCGACCTCGTAAAGATGTGCTTTTCCGGCAAGTTTACAGAGAAGGAAGTTTACAAGAAGCTTGTAGGTAACGGCGGATTCAACGCTTACCTTAACACCAACGATGCAAGAATTGTTGAAGCTAAGGCCAAAGAAGGTGATCCGACAGCAGTAGCTGTATTCAATTCCTTCCACTATCAGGTAGCCAAGGATATCGGCGCCATGTCAACAGTACTCGGCGGAAAGGTTGACCAGATTATTCTTACCGGCGGTATCGCTTACGGAAAGACAACCTGCGAAGCAATTAAAGATAAGGTTGAATGGATTGCTCCTATCACGGTTTATCCCGGTGAGGATGAACTTTTGGCACTTTGCCAGGGCGGTTTACGTGTTATGACCGGCGAAGAAAAGGCTATGGAATATTAATTTTCTTTTGCAAAACGAAAACCTCGGGAAAATTTTCCCGGGGTTATTTCTTTTTTAACATAACTTTAACATTTATATGGCTATTCGAATGTTGAATAAGACGTCTTTTTCTGTTAAAATGTTTAGTGATTTTTGGAAAAAGAATCAACGGAAAGGTTGTTAAATGAAAGTAATAGATAAGGTTTTTGGTACACACAGTGAGCGAGAAATTAAAAGAATTATGCCGTTGGTAAAGGCAATTGAGGATTTACGTCCTGCAATGATGGCTCTTTCCGACAGCGAACTTCAGGATAAGACCAGGGAATTCAAGAAAAGACTTGCCGAGGGCGAGACTTTGGACGATATTCTTGTAGAAGCTTTTGCGGTTGCAAGAGAGGCAACAAGACGTGTTAATCACACAGAACATTTCGAGGTTCAGATTATCGGCGGTATCGTACTTCATCAGTGCCGTATAGCCGAAATGAAGACAGGTGAAGGTAAGACACAGACAGATATTTTGCCGGTATACTTAAATGCTCTTGAAGGCAAGGGCGTTCATGTAGTTACCGTAAACGAATACCTTGCAAAGCGTGATGCGGATTGGATGGGCCAGGTTCATCGTTTCCTCGGACTTACGGTAGGTGTTTCGTTGAATGCGATGACTCCCGAAGAGAAGAAGGAAGCTTACGCATGCGATATTACATACGTTACCAACAACGAACTCGGTTTCGATTATCTTCGTGATAACATGGCAATTTATGAGAAAGACCTTGTTTTGCGCGATTTGAACTATGCCATCATCGATGAGGTTGACTCTATCTTGATTGATGAAGCGCGAACTCCTTTGATTATTTCCGGTAAGGGTACCAAGTCTACCAGCTTATATTCAATGGCTGATGTTCTTGCCAAGCAGCTCCACAGAGGTGCCGACATCGAAGAGATGAGCAAGCTCGATATCATCATGGGTGAAGTAAAGGAAGAAACCGGTGATTATATCGTTAACGAGAAAGACAAGATTATCACTCTTACACAAAGAGGTGTTGAGGAAGCAGAACGTTTCTTCCATGTTGATAACCTTGCGGATCCCGAAAACGTTGATATTCAGCATTGTATTATTACAGCATTGAAGGCCAACAACCTTATGGCCAGAGATAAAGATTATATTGTTAAGGATGGAGAAATTGTTATTATCGATGAGTTTACCGGTCGTATCATGCCGGGACGTCGTTACTCCGATGGTTTGCATCAGGCCATTGAAGCGAAGGAGAACGTTAAGATTCGTCGTGAAAGCAAGACACTTGCAACAATTACCTTCCAGAACTTCTTCAATAAATACAGAAAGAAAGCCGGAATGACCGGTACTGCTTTGACAGAGGAACAGGAATTTCGTGATATCTACGGAATGGACGTTGTGTGCGTTCCTACCAATAAACCCGTTGCACGTATTGATATGGACGATGCGGTTTATGTTACAAGAGAAGAAAAGTTAAATGCGATAGTTGAAGAGATTATAAAGACTCATGAAACAGGTCAGCCTATCCTTGTGGGTACCATTACAATCGAGGCATCCGAGGAGTTGAGCCGCCTTCTTAAGAAGAGAGGCATCCAGCATACAGTCCTCAATGCCAAGTTCCACGAAATGGAAGCTGAAATCGTTGCACAGGCAGGCCAGCACGGTGCGGTTACAATCGCTACCAACATGGCAGGTCGTGGTACCGATATTAAGCTTGACGATGAGTCACGTGCGGCAGGCGGACTTAAGGTTATCGCTACGGAACGTCATCCATCAAGACCTATTGATAATCAGCTTCGCGGACGTTCCGGACGTCAGGGTGACCCCGGTGCTTCCAAGTTCTTCGTATCACTTGAAGACGATTTGATGAGACTTTTCGGTTCCGAAAGAACCAAGGCCATGTTCCAGTCACTCGGAATGCAGAACGGACAGGAAATTGTTCATCCCATGGTTTCCAAGGCCATTGAAAAGGCTCAGAAGAAGATAGAATCACGTAACTTTGAAACCCGTAAGAACCTTCTTGAGTACGACCAGGTTATGAACGAGCAGCGTGAAATCATTTACGCCGAGCGTAAGCGCGTTCTTGAAGGCGAAAGCATGCGTGATGTTATTTACAAGATGCTTACCGACATTGTGGAGAATTCCGTTGACCGTGTTATCGGTGAGGACCAGAACGGTAAGGATTGGGATTTGAACGAACTTAACCAGATTCTTCTTCCGATTGTTCCCATTGAGCCTGTTACTCTTGAGCGTATCAAGGGCACCAAGAAGAACGAACTTAAGCAGCAGCTTAAGGAAGAAGCCGTTAAATTATATGAGGCCAAAGAAGCTGAGTTCCCTCAGGTCGAAATCATTCGAGAAATCGAGCGTATTATCCTTCTTAAGGCTATTGACTCCAAGTGGATGGACCACATTGACGACATGGTTGAACTTCGTGACGGTATCGGTCTTGTAGCTTATGCACAGAAAGACCCCGTTCAGGAGTATAAAGCTTCCGCTTACGATATGTTCCAGGAAATGACCGATAACATTAAGGAGCAGACCATTACGCTTTTAACCCGTGTTCACATCGGAAACAGCATGGAGCGTGAGCAGGCTGCACAGGTTACAGGTACCAACAAGGACGATACACTTGCAAAGGCACCCGTTAAGCACACGGAATCAAAGATTTATCCCAACGATCCCTGCCCTTGCGGTTCGGGCAAGAAGTACAAGGCTTGCTGCGGAAGAAAATAAAATAATCGGATATTTTTCTTTTGCTATAATATACAGATAAAGGTGGTAGACAAGTGGTTATCCTTGACAACATGAAAAACGAAATAATGGCGTACGAACAGCCACTTAAGGAGATGGGGCAGTCTTTGGGCCTTTCCGACAAGGAAAGACGTATCGAAGAAATGCACATGGAAATGGAGGCTCCGGGATTTTGGGACAATCCCGAAAAGTCCAACAACCTTATGAAGGAGCTTCGTGCACTTGAGGGACTTAGGGATACCTACAACGGTCTTACACAGCAGTTTGATGATATTCTGACCTTGATTGAAATGGGACAGGAGGAGACGGATCCTTCGTATCCCGATGAAGTTAAGGCGGAACTTGATGATTTTATCGAAAAGTTTGAGGATTTGCGTATTTCAAATCTTCTTACCGGTGAATATGATAAGTGCAATGCAATTCTTCGCCTGAATGCAGGTGCCGGCGGAACGGAATCGTGCGACTGGGCGGGAATGCTTTACAGAATGTATACCAAATGGGCCGAGAGAAAAGGCTTCCAGATTGAAGTTTTGGACTTTCTTGAAGGCGATGAGGCCGGCATTAAGTCGGTAACGTTCCAGGTAAACGGCGTTAATGCGTACGGATATCTGCAGGGTGAAAAGGGAGTGCACAGACTTGTGCGTATTTCGCCTTTCAATGCGCAGGGAAAGAGACAGACATCATTTGTTTCACTGGACGTAATGCCCGATATCGAGGAGGATTTGGACATCGATATTCCCGAAGATGATATTCGTATCGATGTGTTCCGTTCAAGCGGAGCGGGCGGTCAGAAGGTCAACAAGACTTCATCCGCTATTCGTATCACGCACTTCCCCACGGGTATCGTGGTTCAGTGTCAGAACGAGCGAAGCCAGTACCAGAACAAAGACAAGGCCATGCAGATGCTCAAGGCCAAGCTGTATCTTATCCAGAAAGAAGCCAATGCCGAGAAGCTTTCGGACATCAGAGGTGAGGTTAAGGATATCGCCTGGGGCTCGCAGATAAGATCTTATTTCTTACAGCCTTACACGATGGTCAAGGATACAAGAACGAATGCGGAAAATGCCAACGCCGGAGCAGTTCTCGACGGCGACATTGATTTATATATTAATGAATACCTGAAATGGAAAAATCGCGGCGGCAGCGCTGCCGAGTAAAGGTAATTTATATGGATCCGATAATTTACGAACAGAATCGTGCAAGAATGGTTAGAACGGGAATGGCGTTCGGACTCGGAGCTTTGGCAACTTCAATTCTGTTTTTTACGGTGCCGTATCTTTCTTTGGCACTTGCGGGATTTGGAATTATCATTAGCTTTCTTGCCAAGGGAAATAAGTCGAAGTATGACAAGGAAGGTCGCATAGGCCTTTGGACTTCACTTATAGCCATTGTGGTAAGTGTTTTTGTTATAACAAGCGTAATAACGGCACTCAAGATCAATCCCGAGTACAGAAAAAACGTTTCCGAACTTTTGGATATGGTTTACGAGCAATCATATGGTGAGACATATGAAGGGGCTGAAGGGGACACAATAGGTGATTTGTTTAACGAGCTTTTTACGGGAAAGTAGGCCTTCCCGGGGAAGGAGTCGGAGATGATTAACAACATTACAGGTCCTTTATCTACTTTAGTAAATGAATATCAGGGCGTTAAGCCCGAGCTTGTGGTTCCGGGAGCTTCTCCCATCAACGAAGAAAAGCCCAAGGTAGTGGAAAATGCCGGAGAAACCACGAAGAAATCTCCCGGCAGACGTTCTTCGCCCGCTGAATGCGAGACCTGCAAGAACCGCAAATACCAGGACGGTTCCGATGAAATGGTTTCCTTCAAATCGGCTGCGCACATTTCACCGAATGCTGCAGCATCGAGAGTGCGTGCCCACGAGCAGGAGCATGTTTCGAATGCTTTCAATAAGGCGACCATGAATAACGGCAAGGTTTTAAGTGCGGTAGTAAGCATTCATACGGCAGTATGTCCCGAATGCGGTCGTACCTATGTTTCCGGAGGAACTACTCAGACCAAAATAAAATATTTCGGTGATGATAACGGATATCATAAAGCGCAGGATGCCGCTAATGATGCCAACTTTAACGGAACAAATATAAATACAACAGTATAGGAAAATCTTTGATATGAAAAAATCCGATTTGACGATTAAAAAGCTGATGGAATACGCCAGGGGCCAGCTTATAGGCAAGTATTCCATTGCAATGATTGCAGCTCTTCTGCCGGGAATTATTAATTACGCGGTTTCGGCGCTTGTTCCGGGCGGAGCTTATGGGTCGGCTTCGACTTTTCTAATCGGATTTTTTGCGTCTGTAGTAATAAATCTATTGATGGGAACTTTGCTTTACGGTCAGGCTTCGGTATTTTTAAAGCTTGCCAGAGGCGAATCTCTTCCCCTTATTTCAGATCTTTTTATAGGCTTCAAGCAAAATGTTGATAAGGCAATATTGATTCAGGCACCGTTTACACTTGTATCGGTAATATGTACGCTGCCATCCGTGGGCGAAGTTTTCGGACTTATAAATGTCCCTTATGAAAAACATATCGGTTATGACGTAATATTGATGATAATTCAGATTGTGCTGATTCTTTTGGTTAATCTGTGGCTCGGAATGTGTTACTTTATTATGGCCGATCACCCCGACTACGATGTAAAGACTGTCTACAGCGAGTCGATACGTCTGCTTAAAGGCAACCGCCTTAAATATCTTTTGCTCCATATAGCGGGCCTTCCGCTTTATATCGCAGGTCTGTTGGCCTGCTGCGTGGGTATGTTTTGGGCGAAGTCGTTTATGGAAACGGTCAGGGCAAACTTTTATCTTATGCTGATTGATGAGACACCGTGGTCCATCGACAAAGAATTGGAAGAAACGAGAGTATAGATTATTATGGATATTATTTTAAAATTACGAGACGAACTTAAGGTTGAAAAATGGCAGGTTGAAGCTGCCGTAAAGCTTATAGATGAGGGCAATACAATTCCCTTTATCGCCAGATATCGTAAGGAAGTTACGGGTTCATTAAACGACGAAGTGCTCCGTAATCTTTTTGAAAGACTTACGTATCTTCGAAATCTTGAAGAGAAGAAGGCATCGGTTCTTGAAAGTATCGAAAGCCAGGGCATGCTCACCGACGAACTTAAGAAGAAAATCGTCGAAGCCGAAACCATGGTAGTAGTCGAGGACCTTTACAGACCTTACAGACCCAAGCGTAAGACCAGAGCATCTGTGGCCAAAGAAAAAGGTCTCGAGCCCCTTTCAACCTACATCCTTGAAATGAACGCAACCGAAAGCGTGCTCAAAAAAGCGGCTGAATTTGTTGATGAGTCCAAAGACGTAAAGACTGCCGAGGAAGCACTTGCGGGCGCTAAAGATATTATTGCGGAAAGCATTTCCGACAGTGCGGATTACAGACTTTATATCCGAAACGCAACTTATGACGAAGGCGTGCTTTTAAGCACCGCCAAGGACGAGAAGGCGGAAAGTGTATACGAAATGTACTACGCTTACGAAGAACCGGTTAAGAAGGTAGCAGGTCACAGAGTACTTGCCCTTAACAGAGGTGAAGCCGAGAAGTTTTTGACGGTAAAGATAAATGCACCCGAAGAGAGAATACTTACATACTTAAAGAAACAGATTATTTTAAAGGATAACGAGTTTACCACTCCTGTTCTTGAAGAAGCAATAAAAGATGCATACGACAGACTTATTGCACCCGCAATCGAGCGTGAAATCAGAAACGACTTAACCGAAAAGGCCGAAGACGGTGCCATAAGTGTATTCGGAAAGAATTTGGAACAGCTTCTTATGCAGCCTCCCATTGCCGGCAAGGTAGTGCTCGGATGGGACCCCGCTTTCAGAACGGGCTGTAAGCTTGCGGTCGTGGATGCAACCGGTAAAGTACTTGATACGACGGTTATTTTCCCCACCGCACCTCAGAACAAGGTAGCCGAAGCCAAGGTTGAGCTTAAGAGACTTATAAAAAAATATGATGTATCCTTGATTTCCGTAGGAAACGGAACAGCTTCCCGCGAATCCGAACAGGTAATTGTCGAGCTTATTAAGGAGCTTGATAAACCCGTTCAGTACGTTATAGTAAACGAGGCCGGAGCCAGCGTTTACTCGGCAAGTAAGCTTGCCACCGAGGAATTCCCCAAGTTTGACGTAGGACAGAGAAGTGCGGCTTCCATCGCAAGACGTCTTCAGGATCCTTTGGCCGAGCTTGTAAAGATTGACCCCAAGTCAATCGGTGTAGGTCAGTATCAGCATGATATGGACCAGAAAAAACTTTCAACCGCTCTTACCGGAGTTGTTGAGGACAGCGTTAATAAAGTAGGTGTTGATTTGAATACGGCATCGGCACCTTTGCTTGAGTATATTTCGGGCATCAGTAAACCCATCGCCAAGAACATTGTTGATTACAGAGAAGCCAACGGAAAGTTCAAAAACCGTAAGGAACTTTTAAAGGTTCCCAAGCTCGGTCCCAAGGCATTCGAACAGTGTGCGGGCTTTATGCGTATTACCGACGGCGATAACCCTTTGGATGCAACAAGCGTTCATCCCGAATCCTACGATGCGGCATTAACTCTTTTGAAGAAGCTTGATTTGTCAATGGATGACCTTCGGGAGATTCAGAAGGAAGTCGCAAAACAGACAGCAACAGCAGTTAAGACACCTGTCAAGACAGAGAAACCCGTAAAGAAACAGCCCGTTATTCACAACACGAACACCGCCATGGGCAAGGCTCTTATGGCAGCATTGGGAAACACGGCGCTTGTATCGGAAGACAAGCCGGCTCGCGAGAATAAAAAGCCTGAGGCAACAACCGGGGGACTTATGAAGCGAGTTCCCAACACCGCCAAAATGGCAGCAGAGCTTGGCATCGGCGAAATCACTTTGGTAGATATTTTAAAGGAACTCGAGAAACCCGCCCGTGACCCTCGTGAAGATATGCCCAAGCCCATCTTACGAAGCGACGTCCTTGATATGAAGGACTTAAAGCCGGGCATGATTTTGAAGGGAACCGTAAGAAACGTTATCGACTTCGGTGTTTTTGTGGATATAGGAGTTCACCAGGACGGTCTCGTTCACATTTCACGCATTACGGACCGTTTCATCAAGCATCCGCTTGAAGCCGTAAGCGTCGGCGACATTGTAGACGTTAAGGTTTTGGATGTCGATGTCAACAAGAAGCGCATAAGCCTTACGATGCGCCTTGACGAGAAAGAGAATAAGTAGTATAACTTATCCGTTGAATTTAATAAATGTCTTCGGGGCAGGGTGTGATTCCCTACCGGCGGTAATAAAGCAGCGCTTTTAGTCCGAGACCCGTGAAAAACGGCTGATCCGGTGTGATTCCGGAACCGACAGTATAGTCTGGATGAATGAAGATTAGTGCGTAAACACGTATTTTTGCTGCCCGAATTTTTTTCGGGCAGTTTTTTTGCATATTTTTAGTAGAAATGGAGAAAATTATGACACAGACCAAATCACGTACAAGAAAAATGACATCGATTGCAATGCTTTCGGCGGTAGCTTTTATTTTGCAATACATCGAGTTCCCGCTTCCGATGCTTATGCCGCCCTTTATCAAGTTCGATTTGTCCGACCTTCCGGCGCTTCTCGGAGCTTTCGCGTTCGGACCTGTTTCCGGCGTAATAATCGAACTTATCAAAAACCTTCTGCACTGCCTCGTATCCCAGAGCGCAACCGTCGGCGAGCTTTCGAACTTCATCCTCGGTGCGGTATTTACCCTTTCCGCAGGCTTCATTTATAAGTTCAGGAAAAACAAAAAGACCGCTCTTCTCGGCGGAATCGTTGCCTCCCTTTTAATGGGTCTTGCGAGCATCCCTTCGAACTACTTTGTGGTATATCCTTTCTACTACAATTTTATGCCCAAAGAAACCGTTCTTGCGGCTTATCAGGCAATCGTCCCTTCGATGAAATCAATCATGCAGTGTCTTGTAGTGTTTAACCTTCCGTTCACTGTAGTCAAGGGTCTTTTGAATGTAATAATCTGCATGCTCATTTACAAGCCTTTATCGCCGATTCTTAAAGGAAGTGAAAGATAACTCATGAAAGAAATAGCAACTTTGGAAGGAATCGTAGTAAGCGGAAATCACATCGGAAGCGGCATGGGCGTTCCCACCGCCAATCTTGAGGTGCCGCCCGAACATCGAAATCTTCCGCACGGAGTTTACTATTCCCGCACCGTCATTTCCGGGAAAGAATATAAAAGCATAACCAATCTCGGCAAGAAACCGACAATCAAAGCCGATGACACCGTTAATGCCGAAACGTTTATTCTCGATTTTGACGGAGATTTATATTCGCAAACAATCAAGGTTATCCTTTTAAAGTTCAGACGCGAAGAACAGAAATTCGATTCCCTTGAAAAACTGTTTGAAACCATAAAGGAAGACATTAAGGCGGGGAGAGAATATATCGATAAATAAATATGACAAATACAAAAGTTAGAAAAATGATTTTTATAGCGCTATGTGTGTGCCTGATGGCAATTTGTTCGTGGATTGCCATACCGGCGCCGGTGCCGTTTACACTTCAGACGTTCGCCGTTTTCGGGATAACGATTGTGCTTAAGGGTAAGGAGGCTACCAAAGTTGTGCTTCTGTATATTTTGATGGGAGCTGTCGGAATCCCGGTGTTTGCGGGAATGAGCGGTGGCTTTTTTCATATTCTGGCGCCGACAGGCGGATATCTTGTGGGATTTTTGTTTATACCGTTAATGGCATGGGCGTTTGAACATACAAAAATTTCCGGTCTAAAGAAAAAGATTATTCCATTGGTTATAGGACTTATATTGTGCTACGCGGCAGGTACTGCGTGGTTTATTGCGATGCTTTCGAATAAATCATCGCTTGGTGCGGTGCTTATGCTCTGTGTGGTTCCGTACGTAGTTCCGGACATCTTGAAATTGCTGTTGGCAGTGGTGGTTTCTAAAAGGATTCGCATAGATTTTTTTCTTGCACTTAATGACAGAAAAGGGTAAAATTTTAGTATCTATGTAATATGTGGAGAACTATGTCATGATATACGAAAGTTACAGCCCTGAAGAGACATTTAATATAGGCGTTTCGCTTGGAAAAAATGCCAAGCCCGGGGATGTTTATACTTTGCTCGGAGATTTGGGAGTCGGCAAGACAGTGCTTACTCAAGGCGTTGCGAAAGGGCTTGGAATAGAGGAACCCGTTAACAGCCCGACATTTACGATAATGCAGATTTACGATGAGGGAAGACTTCCGTTTTATCATTTCGATGTATATCGAATCGGTGATGTTTCCGAGATGGATGAAATCGGATATGAGGATTATTTCTACGGTGAGGGGATATGCTTTATAGAGTGGGCAAATCTTATCGAAGAAATCATCCCAAAGGATGCGATTAACATACGCATAGAGAAAGATTTGGAAAAAGGCTTTGATTACAGAAAGATTACCATTGAGTGATAAAAGCCGAGAGGACAGAACGTAATATGAAACTTTACGGAATTGACAGTTCGGGGCTTACCGCTTCGGTTGCAATAATGGAAGACGATATTATGGTTGCCGATTATTCGGTCAATTATAAGAAGACACATTCACAGACATTGGTTCCGATGTTATCCGAGATTTCGAAGATGACGGAAACAGACCTTTCTACGATAGATGCGATAGCGATAGCAAAGGGACCGGGATCGTTTACCGGACTTCGAATCGGTTCGGCTACGGCGAAGGGATTGGGACTTGCCCTTGATATTCCGATTGCAGAGATACCTACGACAGATGCACTTGCCTATAACATGTACGGCACCGACAGAGTTGTTTGTCCGCTTATGGATGCAAGACGAGAACAGGTTTATACAGGTCTTTATGAGTTTGTAAAGACCGAAGCTTCCGATACCGGGTTTGAAATGAATACGATACTTGATGCATGTGCAATACCTGTTGAAGATATCGTTGAACAAATAAATAAAATCGGACGTCCGGTTATTTTACTGGGTGACGGTGTTCCAGTTTACAGAGAAAAGATTGATTCGCTTATGAAAGTGGACTATGTGTATGCTCCGGCGTCCATGTCAAGACAGAGAGCCGCATCGGTAGCGACACTCGCATATGAACGCATAAAGGCGGGCAAGTTAAGCCTTATTCCCGCAAGCGAGCATGTTCCCGAATATTTACGCCTTTCACAGGCCGAGAGGGAACGCAACGAGGCTAACGGAGTTTGATGATGGAAGACAAGGTTGTTATCAGAGAACTTCAGGATAAGGATTTGGATATAATTTGCGCACTCGAAGAAGCTTCTTTTGCCATGCCATGGAAGAGAGAAGATTTTAAGGAATTGATTGAGAGCGAAAAATCGGTTTATCTGGTTATCGAGGTAAACGGCGAGGTAATCGGAACCGCCGGATACACCGACCAGGTGGGTGAAGGATATATCAACAATGTAGTTATTAATCCTGATTATCGCAACAGAGGATACGGAAAGATGCTGATGGAGGCGGTAATCGGCAAGGCAGCAGAGGTGAATATTACGGACCTGACGCTTGAGGTGCGGGTCAGCAATACGGCGGCTTTGAGATTGTACGAAAGTGTCGGCTTTGAAAGCGTAGGCACCAGAAAGAGATTTTACGAACGCCCCGTTGAGGATGCGTATGTTATGTGGAAACACTGACGGATAGGACAGAGAATGCTTGAAATAGCTTTATTGGGAACCGGCGGAATGATGCCACTGCCTTACAGATGGCTGACTTCAATGATGGCCAGATATAACGGAAGCAGCATATTGATAGATTGCGGCGAGGGAACGCAGATAGCATTAAGGGAGAAGGGCTGGAGCCCCAAGCCCATTGATGTTATGTGCTTTACGCATTATCATGCGGACCACATAAGCGGATTGCCGGGAATGTTACTTACGATGGGCAACGCCGAGAGGACAGAGCCTTTGGTAATAATTGGGCCGAAGGGACTTTTGAAGGCGGTGTCGGCGTTACGAACAATCGCACCGGAACTTCCGTTTGAAATATCACTTATAGAAATTCAGGAAAATTTTCAGACCTTCGAATTTGAAGGCTACAGGATAGAAGCTTTCAGGGTAAATCACAATGTTGTCTGCTACGGCTACAACATCGTCGTTGACAGAAATGCCAAGTTTGACCCCGAGAGAGCCAAGGCACTGGGCATTCCGATTAAGTGCTGGAACCCGCTACAGAAGGGCAATACGGTTGAGTGTGACGGAGTTACTTATACTCCGGATATGGTGCTTATGGGTGCACGAAAGGGACTTAAGGTTACTTATTGTACCGATTCAAGACCTACGGATTTCATAGTTGAGAATGCCAAGGACGCGGATCTGTTTATTTGCGAGGGCATGTACGGTGAGCCGGATAAGCTTGAAAAAGCCAAGGAACACAAACATATGACTTTTTACGAAGCTGCAAGGATGGCTAAGGACGCCGGAGTTAAAAAGCTTTGGCTTACCCATTATTCGCCGTCGCTTTCAAGACCTGAAGAATATAAGAAACAGGTTCGCAATATTTTCGAGGACACTGTCATCAGCAAAGACGGTCAGTCGGTAGATTTGATGTTTGAAGATTAATTTTTTAAGGAAATAAATATGAGACGAATCAAAGGCTTAAAGGGAGTTTTCATAGTTCTTGCTTTGGCTGCCATGATCGTTGCGTACTACTATTACTTATCTCACAGACCGCAGATAAAGGAGGAGGGACCCGTAACGGTTACAGCAGTTTCGGAAGCGTTGGCCAGAAATCTGGTTACGAATTATCCTCAGACTCCCAAGGAAGTAGTTAAATACTTCAGTGAGATAACCAAATGCTACTACAATGAAGAATATACAAGCGACGAGCTTTTGGCGCTTGCCGATCAGATGCTTCTTTTATATGACGATGAGCTTGTGTCATATAAGACGCATGAAGACTATATTCTTGACTTAAATGCGGACATCGCATTTTACAAGGAAAACGGATACAAGATATCCAGCTTCGCTCCTTCGGCGAGCACGGATGTGGAATATTTTGAACAGGACGGATACGAGTGGGCACGTTTATGGTGTGTATATACCATCAGAGCTTCCAAGAGTACCAAGCCCATTCAGGAAGTTTTTATTTTAAGAAAGGACGAGAAGAGCCATTGGCGTATTTATGGCTGGAAACTCGTGGAAAAAAATGAGTGATAAACTAATTCTTGCCATCGAAAGTTCATGTGATGAGACGGCGGCAGCAGTAGTGAAAAACGGTCGTGAGGTTCTCTCAAACATTATTTCATCTCAGATAGATCTTCATACCCTCTACGGAGGAGTAGTCCCTGAAATAGCATCAAGAAAACATACCGAACAGATTAATCAGGTTATAGATTCAGCGCTTAAATCCGCTAATGTTACTTTAAAGGATATCGACGCCATTGCGGTTACCTACGGACCGGGTCTTGTAGGTGCTCTTCTGGTAGGTGTTTCCGCTGCCAAGGCAATAAGCTTTGCTACAGGAATTCCGCTTGTCGGCGTACATCATATTGAGGGACACATTAGCGCCAACTTTATAGAGAATAAGGATTTGGAACCTCCGTTTGTCTGCCTTGTGGTTTCCGGCGGACATTCTCACCTCGTTAAGGTTCTTGATTACGGAGTATATGAAATACTTGGTCGCACAAGAGACGACGCGGCCGGTGAAGCCTTCGACAAGGTCGCAAGAGCCATCGGACTCGGATATCCCGGCGGCCCCAAGATTGATAAGGTGGCCAAAGAAGGTAATCCCGACGCCATTAAGTTTCCCCGTGCCAAGGTTGAAGGCTCGGTTTACGACTTCAGCTTTTCAGGTCTTAAGTCGGCGGTATTGAATTATCTTAACGGTTGTGAAATGAAGGGAATAGATTATGCGCAGGCTGACGTTGCCGCTTCGTTCCAGAAGTCGGTAGTCGATGTTCTTGTTGAGCATTCCATGCAGGCTTTGGAAGAGACCGGCATGAAGAAGTTCGCTATCGCGGGCGGTGTTGCAAGCAACAGCGCATTACGGGATGCGATGGTGAAAGCCTGTGAAGAGCGCGGCGTAGCTTTCTACAGACCGTCTCCCATACTCTGCACGGACAATGCAGCAATGATAGGATGCGCGGGATATTATGAATTCATGAAAGGCAACGTAAGCGGTTATGATTTGAATGCTGTTCCGGCATTGAAGCTTGGCGAGCGATAGGCGGCGCGGTCGGAGTAGTTAGGCAGGCACCGTGGGTGCCGGGTGCCGGAGATTACCGTGGGGTTACCGGAAAGTGGAATAAAGGCGAAAATCGGTAATCCATTAAGATTTGGAGAGTAAAGAGAGATTATGAGTAAGAAGTTTTTTGGTAAAGGATTATTTACAGTTCTGGCAGTAGTATTGGCAGTATTGGTATTGGGCGGAAACAATAAGGCATATGCAGAAAGCTTTGAGGATATGTACGACTATGAAATATCCGATGGCACATTGACTGTCAGGGTGTCGGAAACTGCACAGAAAAAAATTTTATACGGAAATCTCCCTTTAAAAAACATAGGTGAGAGTGAGAATGAAGATTATTCTGAAATAGTAATTGACGGATCATTTGAAGGAATAAGACAGTTAACCGGCAATAATATAGGGGATATCGATACTATTGTTATTGAGGAAGGCGTTAAATCCATTGGAAATGGTGCCTTTATGTCATTTGCAAGTTTGCGGGTCATCACTATCCCGAGTACGGTAGAGAGTATAGGAATTAACGCATTCGCCGAGTGTAATGCTCTTTCTGAGATAGATATTTGTAATGTAAAATCGATTGGCGAAGGTGCCTTTTTACATTGTGATGAATTGAAACAGATTACCGGTCAAAAAAAGGTTGAAACTATTGGCAATCATGCATTTTCAAGTTGCCCGCTTATCGCTGATGATGACTTGGCTTATATTATTTCATCTTCACTTACAAGCATTGGCAGTAATGCTTTTTTCCAATGTAAAAAGATATCCGCTGTTTCCATTCCCCAAAGCGTTACTGATATCGGACTGCAAGCTTTTTCGGGATGTATAAATCTTCAATCTGTTACATTTGCTGAAAATTCATTAATCACTGCTATTGCGAATGATACATTTAACGGATGTTCTTCACTTAAAAGTATTACTCTTCCTTCAAAGGTTACTTCATTAGGGGACAGAGCATTTGCTAAATGTACAGGACTTGAATCTTGTACATTTAACGACAAATTGGCGACAATAGGCGAGCAGGCTTTAGCGGGTTGCAGTGCATTGGTAAGCGTGTCTTTGCCTTCCGGTGTGAAATCAATCGGCAAGGAATGCTTTCAAACTTGTTCAAAATTGTCGACTTTGACGATTGGTGAAGGAACCGAAGAATTAGAAATAGGCAGTCTTTTCGTATCGGGTTGCGAAAAACTTAATACTGTAACAATTCCGAAGAGAGCAACCGGGATTGATCCCGAGGCTTTCTTCTATTGCAGCAATATCGGAAAACTCAATATCCCTTATGATATTGCAGGCTTATTGGATTTGAACAAGGTTAGCAGCGGTGTTCATATGGAATTTCCGGAAGGAGACACCTGCAGTCATCTTCAAACATGGAAAGATGAATATAATCCCGCAATAAAAGCAGCTCCCACTTGTACTGAGGACGGCGTGGGATACTATAAGTGCAGAGTATGCGGCAAGACTATGACGGAAAATACGTATGAAATCCCCGCAATCGGTCATCTTCCTGTCGAAGGCGGAAGATATCTTAAATCAGCGGCAACATGCCAAAACGCAGCAGAATATTATTACGAATGTGCAAATTGTAATTGCAAGCTTCCCGAATCCTATTCCGACGGAAAGCCGTTGGGACATCATTACAAATCTGTTGTATCACCTGCAACAGTTAAAAATGACGGCTTGATTACGAAAGCATGCTCACGCTGCAAACACGTGGCAGAAACACAGGTTATTCCCAGAGCATATGTTACGACAGTTGATTCAACGGCATATACCGGCAAGGCTATCAAAACCGTAAAGGTTACTGATGCCAAGGGAAAAGCTATTTCGAAGGATTTCTATACCGTTACATATAAGAACAACAAAAATATTGGCAAAGCAACGGCAACGGTTTCGTTTAAGAAAAATTATGCCAACGCATCGGGCAAGGCGACGAAGGTTTCTTTTTACATAGTCGATAAGAAGATAATTCCTTCGAATGTCACCAAACTCAAGGTAATTCCCGGCAAGAAGCAGCTTAAGGTTACGTGGAAGAAGCTTACAAAGAACGCCGACGGCTACGAAATTCAGTATTCCAAGGATAAGAATTTCCTTGATGGCGTGAAGAAGGTAACCGTGAAAAAAGCATCGGCTTCGTCCAATGTAATTAAGAAGCTTACGGCGAAAACCCCGTACTATGTCAGAATACGTGCATATAACAAGGAAGGAAAGGTGACCGCTTATTCCGATAAGTGGACAACCATTAAGAAACCCGCAAAAACCAAGTAAGTCAGAGGTGCGTTAATGAAACATACAGCAATCGTTCTTGCTGCCGGAAGCGGCCGGAGAATGGGAAGCGAATGCCCCAAACAATATATTGAAATTGACGGGAAACCGATTTTGTACTATTGTCTCAAGGCTTTAGAGGACAGTTTTTTTGACGAGATTATCGTGGTAACCAGAGAAAGCGATTTGGAGTATGTGTCTGAGGAGATAGTGGGAAAGTTTTCTTTTGCCAAGGTAAAGAGCGTGGTCGCAGGCGGTAAGGAAAGGTACGATTCGGTTTATAACGGTCTTCTTGCAGTTACCGAGAGGGACACATATGTCTATTTGCAGGACGGAGCGAGACCTTTTGTGTCAAAAGAAATTCTTGAGCGGGCCAAAGAAACAGTAATTCAGTCGGATGCATGCGTAGTATGCGTTCCGGTTAAGGATACAATTAAAGAGGCCGATGAGGCGGGGAATGTTGTTGGGACACCAAGGCGTGAAACGCTCTGGGCGGCGCAGACACCTCAGGCATTTAAGTATGACGTGATTAAGGAAGCTTATGATGCGATGCGCGCCGACAAGGATGCGTCCGGTGTTACGGACGATGCATCGGTGGTGGAAAGGTACGGCAAAGTACCTGTGAAAATAGTAATGGGCGATTATTCCAATATTAAGATTACGACTCCCGAGGATATGTGGATCGGGCGAAGAATATTGGAAGAAAGATAAATGTTTACACTAACAAAAGTAGGAGAATTGTAGGAGTTATGAGAGGAAAATCTATATTGGGCGCTTTCGTGTTTGCTTTGGCCCTTACCTTTATGGGCTTAAATGTGAATGCGGCAAATCTTTCAAATCCGGTGGACAATGCCGGAAATTTCATTGGATACAGCCATGTTTCTTTCGGAAATTATCCGCAAACCGAAGTGACGGATAAATCCATTACCGCCAAGATTGATGCGGCGATAAATGATCCCTATAATACTAAGACTTGTGCTGATGTCAGTATTGACGGCGTGAAGTACAGAAGAATCCACAGAGATATTGTTGTTAGCGAGCAAAACTGGCCGAAGGATAACAAAATTCTGTTCAGATATTTCAAGTGGGAACCGGTGATCTGGCGCGTTCTGAATGTTGATACTACAAGCGGTACTGCGATGGTGATGGCGGATAAGGCGATAGACTGCTACCGTTATCAAGTGGCAAATAGCAATGAAGAAGCGAAGGTTACATGGTCAGAGTGCGACTTGCGCAAATTTTTGAATGATACATTTTATAACTCGGTATTTTCGGAAGGCGAGAAAAATGCTATTACTACAACTACCGTTAAGTGTAACGATGAAAAAATGCCCGACACAACATTGAATCTCGGAGCGGATACGCAGGACAAACTTTTTGTCCTTTCATATAAACAGATTACCGATTCAAAGTATGGCTTTAATGCAGACTTGGATTATAAAGATCCGAACCGTGTTATGAATGCAACCGACTACTGCTTTGCGAAGGGTTCTAGCTCAGAGAAAAATGCTGTGTGGCAGTGGACACGTTCACCTCGCAATAATGCGGGTAATTTGTCCTATATTATGCAAGTGTATCCGCAAGGTAATTTGTCTAAGGAAACTTATACTTACGACCGCGGTATCAGTGTTGTTCCTGTAATGAATATTAAGCTTGGCAGCATTACATCGAATATGGTATGCAACAGCATTAAGTATGTAACCGACGGCGGGTTGAATTCTTATACAAATCCTTCAACATATAATACTTCGAAGGGCGTTGCTTCTCTGGCACCTGCGACCAAAGAAAAATGCGATTTCGCCGGCTGGTACAGCGATAAAAGCTTCAGTAAGAAAGTGACTTCGATACCTGCAGGTACTTCGGGAGATGTAACTCTATACGCCAAGTGGGTTCCCGGAACCTATAAAATTAATTATGTAATGGGTGGAGGAATCAATTCGCCCGATAATCCCGCAACATATACGTACGGAGTAGGGGTGACTTCTTTAAAAGACCCTTCTAGACCGGGATACAAGTTCTATGGCTGGTTCAAGAATGAGAACTGTCAGGGATACGCTGTTACGAATATCGATAAAGAAACCTATGGTGAAATTACATTATATCCCGGATGGGTGCCCAGAACATATCAGCTGAATTTCTATTATGATTACGGATTCAGTCAAAAATTCGATACATTACAGTATACATATGATGTAGGTGTTCCCACACTTAAGGTGCCTTCGGCACATGAAGGTTGGATTTTTGCGGGGTGGTACACGGATAAGACGCGAATGACCAAAATCACATCGATTCCGGCAAATTACATACCACCGACGAATCCTACATATCTTTACGCAAAATGGGTAAAGCCTTCCTACAGCATCAGCTATGAATTGGATGGCGGAATCAATCCTCCCGAAAATCCGACAAAATATAATTACGGGGTGGGGGTTTCGAAGCTTTTGGCTCCCAAGAAGAGCGGTTACATATTTGAAGGCTGGTATACGGATTCGGAATATAAGCAAAAGATAGAAACAATAACTACTGAGGATTTTAGTGATTTTACTCTTTACGCAAAATGGATTAAGGTTAAATATAGTAACACTATCACCGTAAAGGATTTTGTGAAGGAAAGAAAGTCCTCGGCGCAGAAGGTTAAGTTAGGCGCCAAGGCCGAAGGTAACGCAATCCTTTCGTATAAGTCCGATAATAAGAAGGTTAAAGTAGATACCTGGGGAACTGTTACAATTCCCAAGAATTTTAACGGAGTTGTAAAGATTACGATTACGGCCGCGGAAACTGAGGAATATAAAAAGGCTACAGCAGTTTCGACCATTACGGTTACAACGAAAAAACCTGCAATAAGTAAGGTGACCGCATCCAAGAAGGCTTTCAAACTTTCATGGAAGAAGGTAAGCGGTGCGGAAGGATACGAAATCTGCTATTCGACCGATAAGAAGTTTACAAAACCCAAGAAGGCTTCCGCGAAGAAGACTGCAACAGCAGCTACTGTTAAAAAACTTAAAGGCAAAAAAACATATTACGTAAAAATGCGTTCATATATGAAGGTTAATGGTAAGAAAATTTACTCCGACTGGTCAGCGGCTAAGAAAGTAAAGACCAAGTAACACGAGGATAAGTGTTGGCGGGATAGCCCGCCGAAATGGGAGGTATAATTATGAGGAATGTAGGCTTGAAGAAATTGTATGTGGGGTTGATTGCTTTGGCATTAGTCGCGGTTATTCCCGCGATGCCGGCAAAAGCGGAAACATTCGGGGATTTTGAGTATGAGGTTGTTGAAGGTAATGTACGAATAACAAAATATAACGGCTTTGAAACTGAAGTAACTGTTCCCGAAACAATTGACGGTAAGCAGGTTACTGAGATTGGGGATAATGCTTTTGCGGGTAATGGAAAAATTACAAAAGTAGAGCTTCCTGAGGGAATTGTAGTTATTGGGAAAGCTGCTTTTGCCTCATGCGATCATTTATCCAGTATTGTAATTCCTTCAGAGGTAACAAGCATAGGAGAGGCTGTTTTCGTTATGGACGATAGTTTGAATTTCATCTTTTATCCACGGAATATGAATGTTTCTGGCTTATCACTTTCCAGCAATACGACAGAATTCATTTATGCTATTGAAGATAATAAAGCAGTAATAGTTGAAATTAAAAATTTACGCGAAAAAACCGAGATAACGGTTCCTGCAGAAATAAGTGGTTATACCGTAGCTTTTTCTGATGATGTGAAAACGAATCTAAAAGGGATTAAAATTAACCATACTCACGTTGGAGGAACACCTACTTGTACCAAAGAGGCTGTATGC
>JAZUJT010000021.1:0-72057 GCA_045642905.1 Lachnospiraceae bacterium
AAAAAAGGGAGCACGGTTTATGAGCAAAATATTCAACGTACAAGACAGACAGAAAGCATTTGATTATATTCTTTCGATTACGAAGGAAAATCCCAAGATAGTTTCACTGGTGCAGGTGGGTTCCGGTTCTTACGGATATCATGACGAAAAGAGTGATCTCGATTTTGTTATCGCTTTGGATTCGGATTCTTCGATGACGGAAATGATGGACTATGTGAATGAAAAGATAGCTTCCAAATATGAAATTGCATTTTGTAAGAAGGAAGAAGCAAGTCACCTTCTTGTGATTGTGCTATCAAACCTTTTGGAACTTGACTTCGGTTTTGGCTGTTATGAGCATGCGGCAGCCAGAAAGGCGAAATATAAGGTTTTGTTTGACAACACAGGTGTAGTTGAAGAAAAAATGGTTCAGTCGAGATCCTGGATGGACGACAGCATATATGGCAATAAGCAAAAGAAAGATATTGAAGCGGCATGTAATTCAATATGGGCCAGGATGATGCATGCAGCTGTTGCAATCTATAGAAATAATTACTTGAGAGCCATCGGTGAACTCGAGTGTATCAGAAGAACTTACATTGATTTGCTGGGTGACCGATATAGACTGGAAAGCGGTTATAATCATGACATGGACAAGTTACCGCCCGAGGCGAAAGCGGATATCAAAAGCACACTCGTATTTAGTGAAGAGACTAAGGACTTGTGGACAAGCCTTTTGAATTTGACATCGTTGGTTTACAAGGAACTGGAAGGAAATGAGGTTCCCATATCAAAGGAAATGCTGCTTGAGTATTACAAAGATATGGGATGGAGTGATCGGACAGTATAATAAACAACATATTATCGAGGTGAAATATATGAGTACAAGAGAAGAAATATTAAGTGGTTTTTACGGTGAGATAGATGAGGAAAGCAGGCTCATCAAATCCAGACACGGACAGCTTGAGTTTGTTACAACCATGGCTTATATTCATCGTTATGCCAAGCCCGGAGACAAGATTATTGAAATAGGTGCGGGAACCGGAAGATATTCCATTTCTTTGGCCAAAGAAGGTATGGATGTTACCGCAGTTGAACTGGTGGAAAAGAATCTGCGTGAACTTAAAGAAAACAGCAAAAACCTTGAAAACATCCAATCCTTTCAGGGAGACGCTACGGATCTTTCAAGGTTCGCGGATGATTCTTTTGACGTTACGCTGATTTTCGGACCGATGTATCATCTTTATGAGGAAGAAGAAATAAACAAAGCCATTGATGAGGCTATAAGGATTACCAAAAAGGATGGCATTTTGCTGTTTGCTTTTCTTTCGGTTTACGGCATAATGTATGCTAATTATTTGCAGGGAAACTGGGCAGAGGGAGAAGATGAAAACTTCACCTCCGACTATAAATTCAGGCATTTTAAGGAGCAATTGTTTACGGGATACGACATCGAGGAGTTTGAGAACCTCTTTTCTGCCAAGAAAGTATCTTCTATTACTACGGTCGGCGTAGACGGCATTCTTGAGGCTGTCGAGAAAAGAGCTGACTTTGAGATAAAGGATGAGGACTTTGATGCTTTTGCAAAATGGTATCTTGCTTTCAGCGATAAGCGTGAGCTGTTAGGTTGTTCAAACCATCTTCTGTATATATGCAGGAAGGATTGATATAAGCTTGTAACCTTACAAAGTTGTAAGGTTTCTGTAAGTTATATCGATGGATACCCAACTAACCGGTTGATAATATAGACTCATCAGGAAAACAAATTTATTTTGCGAGGTGTGCTAATGAGTAAAGTACTTGAAGTTTTAAATGCAGAGAAGTATTACGGCGAAAAGGGAAATATTACAAAGGCTCTTGATGATGTAAGCTTCTCGGTTGAAGAAGGTGAGTTCATCGGTATAATGGGTGCCAGCGGAAGCGGAAAGACGACCCTTCTTAATTGTATTTCAACAATCGACAGACTTTCAGCCGGTAAGGTTTTGATAAACGGAACAAACATAAACGACCTTAAGGGAAAGGCATTGGAGAAATTCAGAAGAGATGAACTCGGGTTCATTTTCCAGGATTTTAATCTTCTTGATACGATGACGGCTTACGAAAATATTGCGCTTGCAATGTCCATTCAGCGCAAAAAATATAAAGAAATCGATGAAAAGATTAATAAAATAGCCGAAACCCTGGACATAAAGGAGGTCCTTTCAAAAGCTCCTTATCAGATGTCGGGCGGCCAAAAGCAAAGGGTTGCGGCAGCAAGAGCCGTAATAACACAACCCAAGCTCATCCTTGCCGATGAACCTACCGGAGCGCTTGATTCCAAGTCTTCAAAGGCTCTTTTGGAAAGCCTTGAAATGATGAATCAAAAGCTTAATTCAACTATTCTTATGGTTACCCATGATGCCTTTAGCGCAAGCTATGCGTCCAGAATTATTTTTATTAAGGACGGAAAGATTTTCAATGAAATGGTAAGAAACGACGGGGAATCAAGAAAAGAATTTTTCGGAAGAATTATTAACGTAACCACGGTTTTGGGAGGTGACTTAAATGAACTCATTTAAGATGGCCTTTCGCAATATCCGAAAAAGCAGTAAGGATTACAGTGTTTATTTCTTTACTTTGATTATTGGTGTAGCCGTTTTTTATATGTTCAACTCAATCGGATCGCAGCAATTCATGGCTACAATCATCACTTCTTCAAACGATGGACTTAAAACCTTTGTACGTGTTATTGAAGTGATTTCGGTGGGTGTCGCATTTGTATTGGGACTTCTTATGGTATATGCCAACAATTTCCTTATCAAGCGCAGAAAATCGGAGTTTGGCGTATATCTGATGCTTGGAATGAGCCGCAAAAAGGTTGCGGGCATTCTCTCACTGGAAACACTTATGGTAGGAATCCTGTCACTTGCGGCAGGGCTTCTTACGGGTGTTTTGGGCTCTCAGTTTTTGTCGGTTATCGTAGGAAAAATGTTTGAAGCAGACTTAAGCTCGTATTCATTTACTTTTTCCATGGGTGTACTTTTAAAGACAACCGTATATTTTATGGTCATTTTCCTTGTAGTGCTTATTTTTAACGCAAAGGTATTTTCCAAGTATGAACTCATCGAATTGCTTAGTGCGGGGAAGAGAGCGGAAAAGCAGCTTATCAAAAACACCAAAGTTTCGGTAGCTCTTTTTGCTTTAGCCGTTATCTTACTTGTGTTTGCATATGCACAGATCGGGTTCAACGGTCAGAATCAGTCCCGCGGCGAATTTGTGGGCGCTGTAATTACCGGATTTTTGGGAAATTTCCTCTTTTTCTTTTCACTGGCGGGATTTTTGCCGGCTCTTTTAAAGAAATTCAAAGGTTTTTATATGGACAAGCTGAATGCGTTTGTTACCAAGCAGTTCGGGCACAACATTAATTCCTCCGCAGCTTCGTTTTCAATTATTTCAATTTTATTGTTCTTGGCTATCTGTGCCTTCTCGGTAGGATTTTCAATGAACGGTTACCTAAACAACCGTATGAAAAACTCCACTCCCGTTGATGCATCCGCGGAAAGCCTCGAAGGAAGAGTATCAAGCCGTCTTGCACAGAACGGATATAATGTTGATGCGTTAATGGACGAATATGTCGAGGTACCGATTTATTATTCCGACTATGTGTTGACCGGATCACCGTTAAATATGTCGATGGATGAAGCTTCCGAAGTTTTCAGACTTGCCAAGTGGGATTCCAATGAAAATGTCGTAAGGCTTTCGGATTACAACAAGCTGGAGGCTTTGTACGGCAGAAAAGCATTATCCTTAAAGAATGACGAGTATGCGGTTGTATGCGATTTCGACATTCTTAAGGAACTGATTGACACCGCAATCGACAGGGGAAACGTTATTCCCGTCGGAGATGTTAATCTTAAAAGCGGATACAAGACATGCATAAGCGAATATGTGCTTATGTCCGACATGACGGCAATGATGGGTGTCATTGTCTTCCCCGATGCGGTTATTGACGCATACAGCGATGACTTTGAGGAAATCGGTTCGGTTTTCGCAGGAAATTATTCCGGATCGGATGTCGCCGGCGGCGATGCGGTTTTCAAGAAGCTTTTTTCGGAATCGGAAGAAGGCGACGCAATTACTCAATATTCCACCAGGACGGAGATTAAGTCCAAGAATGTCAACACATCCGTTTCGGTTGTTTTCGTAGTTCTTTATATAGGAATTGTATTCATAATTACGGGTGCAGCGGTAATTGCTTTAAAAATTTTGTCAGATAGTATGGACGCGGTGGAAAAATATGGCATACTAATGAGAGTAGGTGCCGATGAAAAAATGAGAAAGAACGCATTGTTCGTTCAGACTCTTTTAAACTTTGCACTTCCGCTTGCTTTGGGCCTTATTCATTCGATTTTTGCATTAAGATATGCAAAAGGCCTTTTAAGAGCCGTGGGAATGAACGGAATGTTCGGCGGAACGGTTTCGGCGGTACTTGTGATGCTTTTGGTATATGGCGGTTATTTCTTTATCACTTATGAAGCTTGTAAAAAGAATGTAATCGGCTCAAATATATAAGATAAGGGGATTATTGAATGCGTAAAATCGGAATAGTTGAAGATGACAGGAAATTGGGCGAGGAGCTCAAATACTTTCTGGAGACCAACGGTTATGAGGTTCGCTATGTTGATGTTGCCGAGTATGAGGGAAAGCCGGAAAGCTTTCTTGTAAATCTTTTGGTGGAGGAGAACTTACATCTTCTTCTTTTGGATATCGGCCTTCCCAGAATCGACGGTTCACATGTGTGCAAGTCATACAGAGGCCTTTGCCAGACACCGGTTATTATGATTACCAGCAACAATTCGGAGATGACAGAGCTTCTTTGTATCACCAACGGTGCGGACGATTTCGTCCCGAAGCCGTTTAACCCGCAGATTTTACTGGCGAGAATCGAAATGATCATGAAGAGAGTTTACAGGGAGAACAACTCTTCGGACGAAGTGACGGTTACTACGGCCAATGATGCTGTTTTCACAATTGATTTTGCAAAAGGTAAGATCAGCTCCGGGGAAGATACTTGCGACCTTTCCAAAAACGAACTTCAAATCATGAAAATACTTATAAATCGACACGGAGATATTATTTCGAGAGAAGATATCATTGATTACCTTTGGGATAATAAATCCTTCGTTGATGACAATACACTTACCGTAAACATGACAAGAATCAAAGGTAAGCTTGAACAGATCGGCATCACCGATGCAATTGTAACGAAGCGCGGAATGGGATACCGACTGGTATAAAAGAGGGAAAACGCCATGAAATATCCAAGATATTTGAAGGAACATGCCGGATGGTTATTCATCTGGCTTTTTCTTGTAACTACGATAGAGATACTTCTTCTGACCATCAACGGGTCACTTACACTGAAAATTTATGTATTGGCAACGATTACGATATGCGTTTTTATCGGAACCTACATAGATTACAGGAAAGTAAATTCATTCATTTCGAATCTGAATCGTGCGACCGAAATGCTGGATAAAAAGTACCTTCTTCCGGAAACACTGGACTCCTTCAATACGCAGGAAGAAAAACTTATCGGTATGATACTCGGGCAGATGGAACATTCCATGGCAGACAATGTGGCCGAGTTCAGGAGAAAGAGCGACGATTATAAGGATTACATCGAAACCTGGGTTCATGAGATAAAAATCCCGATAGCAACCGCGGGAATGATTGTTGAAAATCATAAGAACGAGCTTGTGAAAGACGTCGGCATCGATACGGAAATCGGCCGTATCCAAAACTACGTTGAGCAGGCGCTGTTTTTCGCACGAAGCGAGGCGGTTGAGAAGGACTATATCATTAAGGAAGTGGATCTCGAGGAAATCGCCGGCTCCGTAATTTTTGACAAAAAGAAAATTTTGCGTGAAAAGAAGGCTTCGGTGGATATACACGATATGTCTTCAAAAGCCAAGGTATTAAGCGACGGCAAGTGGCTTTCTTTTGTCATGAGCCAGATTATAGATAACAGCATTAAGTATGCAAAAGAAAATGAGCTTTTGAGCCTTGAAATCTTTGTAACCGAGGAAGACAAGAAGGTATTTTTGCACATCAAAGACAACGGTGTGGGAATGAAGAAAAGCGAGATAAGCAGGGTTTTCGACAAAGGCTTTACCGGAACGAACGGCCGCAACGTAAGCTCTTCTACGGGAATGGGTCTTTATCTTTGCAAAAAGCTTTGCAACAGACTTGAGCACGATATTGTTGTAAAGTCCATGGAAGATGAGGGAACCGACATGATTATTGTATTTTAATGATAATGATTCGTTTAATAGGGAAATGGTATAATGATTATCGGATTTTCAGTGCCCTTTCTTGCATTTGAAAGGCGTGTACTATACAATTCTATTTAAAATACTACTATGTTATTGAGGAATTGATTGCTCATGTCGGTATCAACTATTATCATTTCCATAGCGATTATCCTGATTGGCGGGTTTTTAATGTCGCGGGTTACCAATATTTTGGGCCTTCCGAATGTTACCGCATATATTATTGTGGGCATTTTAATAGGCCCGTTTGTTTTTAACCTGGTTCCGCAGGAAATAATCGACGGGACCGAATTTTTGCCGGATATTGCACTTGCATTTATCGCTTTTTCAACCGGTGAATTTTTCAGGCTTTCCGTCCTTAAGAAGAACGGGCTCAAGGTAGTGATAATAACCGTGATTGAAGCGTTACTGGCTTCGGTTCTGGTTTTCGTGGTTTCGTATTTTATTTTGCATATAAATATTTCTTTTTCACTTGTGCTCGGCGCCTTGGCTGCAGCTACGGCACCTGCTTCCACGGTTATGACGATAAGACAGACCGGGGCGAAGGGGGATTTTGTAGACACTCTTTTGCAGGTTGTTGCGCTCGATGACATAGTCGGACTTGTCGCCTACAGTATTGCGATTTCGGTGGCGGTGGCAAATATCTCCGGCGGTTCTTTTGATTTTTCCAATATCAGTCGTCCGATTATCATGAATATTGTTGCATTGATACTCGGTGCACTTGTCGGATTTTTGATGAGTTTCATACTTATGAAGCACACGACGGATAACCGGTTGATTATTGCGATTGCGTTCATTATTGCGTTTTGCGGTATTTGTTCGTACTACGACATTTCCCCGCTTTTGGGATGCATGTGTATGTCGACTGTTTACGTTAATGTAACGGATGACAGCAAGCTTTTCAGACAGCTTAATTACTGGACACCGCCGATTCTTCTGATGTTTTTTGTGCGTTCGGGAATGAATTTCAATCTTAAGATGATACTTAATCCTTCGGGATCAATCGGAACCTCGCCGCTTCTGCTTGTGGGCATTTTATATTTTGTGGTCAGAATCATAGGTAAGTATAGCGGAGCGTATATAGGTTGCATTATTACGGGGAAGGATGCAAAGGTCAGAAATTACCTCGGAATGGCACTTATTCCCCAGGCAGGTGTTGCCATCGGTCTTGCGGCTTTGGGAGCAAGAACGTTGGGCGGAGAGCAGGGAGAAGCGCTTCAGACGATTATTCTTGCATCGAGTGTCTTGTATGAATTAATCGGTCCGGCCTGCGGTAAACTTTCTCTTTATCTTTCCGGGTCATATTCGGATAAGATAGAAAATGTTGTTTCGGTGGAAACTACGGACAAGGACGGAAACGTATTAAGCGAAGTGGATATATTAAAAGCACGTATTAAGAAGATTCAGGAGAATCTTCCGAAGAATCCCGTAACCGAGGACGAACAGGAATTTTCCAAAGCTGCGGAAGAGTATTATGCAAATATTAACATGAATATGGGAAGACATAATCGTAGAAGGTCGAGGAGATAAATATGGAAATTATTCAGTCAGTTGTTATTAAACTTATTCTGGCGGTCGTTATCAGTGCCATCATCGGATGCGAAAGAGCCAGCAAGAGACATTCGGCGGGCTTAAGAACATTTGTGGCGGTAACCCTTGGTGCAACAATTGTCATGATTTTGGAGAAAAACTTAATGCACGAAGCGGGATACAGCTGGTTTATTTTATCGGCTGTGGCAATTATCGCGGTTGCAAGTATCAGCGTAAACACCGTTTTATACAGCTCGAAAGGTCAGATAAAGGGACTTACGACAGCAGCGAGCCTTTGGGTATGCGGTATCATCGGACTTGTTATCGGTGCCGGATATTATGCCATAGCAATTCTTTCTTTCATAGCTTTGTATGTAACAATATCTTTCATGCCCGTAATGGAATTGTATCTTAAAAACAGATCGAACCATTTCGAAATTTTGCTTGAACTTAAGTCCAGCTCGAACCTTAAAGATTTTGTAGCTACCGTTCGTGAACTCGGTCTTAGAATAGACGAAATCGAAATGAATCCCGTATACGTAAATTCGGGACTCAGCGTGTATTCCATAGCCGTTACCATTAACGGTGCCGAGCTTAAGAAATACAAGACTCATAAAGAAATCATCGAAGCGCTTGCTTCCATAGATTACGTTTATCACATCGAAGAAATGGTATAGAAGGTTATACATTGGGGATAAAAAATGGATAAGTCAGAAAGAAAGCCGGCGTATTATCATCTTCCGGGTCTTTTCGAATTTTATGATTTGTACAGTTTGTTTTTGCCGTTATATAAGGAGCACAGAGAGTATTTCTACGACTGGTGCGAGATAGGCTCCGTATACGGGGCTCCCCGTGATTTAATCTGGGGCGGCGGCCGGACAGAAACCGAGTGTGACGATGTTTCTAAGGTACTTAAGCTTTTAAACGAATACGGGATTTCACCAAGACTTACGTTCAGTAACCTTTTTCTTGATGAAAGCCATCTTTCGGACAGAAAATGCAATAGCGTTTGCTCGTATTTTTGGCAAAACAGTAAAGAACCGGCAGGAATAGTTATCAGCTCGGATTTGTTATTGGATTATCTTTCGGCAAAGTATCCGGGCTTTTATTATGTTTCGTCAACGACCAAGGTCATTACGAATTTTGAAGGCCTTTTAGGGGAACTTTCCCGTGATGAATTTAAATATGTCGTGCCGGATTTCAGATTCAATAAATCCTTTGAGCGATTGGACACTCTTTCACAGACGGCCAAAGAAAAGGTCGAATTTCTATGCAACGAATGCTGCTATTTCGGATGCATGGACAGAAAAGCCTGCTATGAAAACGTCAGCCTAAGAATGCTTGGGAAAGACGTTGACGAATTTAAGTGTACCGCTAAAAATTCAGGGGAAGGCTATCGCTTTTCAAACGCGATGAAAAATCCGGGATTTATCGGTATCGATGACATTGTAAATACATATATTCCGAAAGGATTTAATAATTTCAAGATCGAAGGAAGAGGTCTTGGAAGTGCCATGGTTTTGGAATTTTTATTGTACTATATGACTAAACCCGAATATCAGCTTGCCGTCAGGGAGCATATTTATCTTGACGGAATGCTGGATTTATTTTAATGGAGTTGTTATGAACGTATATTTTGAACAAGTCGAAAGGCCCGAAGACGAACAGGCACTTATCAAGGCCGTCGAACTTAATACAAACATCCGGGCTGCGATGGATTTGCTGGAAAACGGAGCGCAGAAAATATCGGTGCAAAACGGCAGCGAAACATATATGTGCCCGGTAAAGGATATTTACTATATTGAGTCCGTGGATAAGCGCACCTACATATACACGAAAAGCGCCTGCTACGAGGTTAAGTTAAGGCTTCGCGATCTTGAGACCAAGCTTTCGGGGTATTTTGCAAGAAGCTCCAAAGCCATGATTATTAATTTGAGAAAAATAAAAAGTGTTTCTTCGGAAATCGGCGGTCGAATGAACGCTGTTCTTTTAAATGACGAAACGGTTGTTATCGCCAGAAGCTATGTCAAAGAAATCAAAAGGAGGTTGGAATTATGAGAGGAGCTATAAAAAACTGTGTCATTCAGACTTTTTCAATTTCAACCGGAATTCTTTTTGTGTGCGGCATTTTGGGCGTTGTCAGTCATCTTGCCGGAAACGACATGGTGTTTCCGTGGTATATTCCGATTTCCATTTTTGCCAGCGCGGTAGTAACGGAAGTTTTGACGGTGATATTCTTATATAAAGACAACGTTAGCTCCAAAAAATACCTTATACGTATTGTTTTACATATGCTTTCCACGTATGCTTCGGTAATGTTTTTCGGAAAGCTTTTTAAGTGGTACGGCACTTTTAAGGAAGGAATAGGCATCTCGATTTGCTTCGTATTCGTTTATGTGTTTGCATGGGTGGTAACCATATGGATGCAGAAGAATGATGACAGGAAAATAAATAAGGCGTTAAACAGCATAAGAGACGAAGAATAAGTCGAAAATAACAAAAATGAGCAACTTGGTACCGAAAAAATGCATCTTGGTAGAGTTGCTCTTTTTTTTATGTTTTTCTTTTGCTACCATCATATCAAGCAAAAGAAAGAGAGGCAAAATACATGAACGTAATCGAAGTAAACAACCTTGTGAAGAAATATAATAACCACCTTGCGGTTGACGGCATAAGCTTTTCGGTGAAGGAAGGAGAGCTGTTTTCCTTCCTCGGAGAAAACGGCGCCGGAAAGTCCACGACAATCAACATGCTTTCAACGATTCTCGAAAAGACGTCGGGAAGCGCAACGATTTGCGGATACGAGCTGGGAAAGGACGATGACGAAATTCGAAAATGCATCGGTATCGTATTTCAGAATTCCGTTTTGGACGACAAGCTTACAGTTAAGGAAAACCTTTACACGAGAGGAACATATTACGGACTCGGTAAGAAAGAAATAGATGAAAAGCTTGAAGAGTTTGACAGGCATTTCGAGATGAAACAAATCTGGAACAAGAAATACGAAAAGCTTTCCGGAGGACAGAGAAGACGAGTCGATATTTGCAGAGCACTTCTTCACAATCCCAAGATTCTGTTTCTGGACGAGCCGACAACCGGCCTTGATCCGAAATCGAGAATGCTTGTGTGGGATTACATCAGACTGTTAAGGGAAGAGCGGAAGATGACAATCTTTCTTACGACTCACTACATGGAAGAGACCAAGGATGCGGATGATGTTGTTATCTTAGACCACGGCAAAATCATTTGCAGCGGAACGCCCGGCGAACTTAAAGGGCTTTACGCACCGAAACGATTTGTATGGTACGTAAATGAGTCTTCAAAAGCAGAAGAACTGGCTTCAAAGCTTTTTAATGCATACGGCGAGAAATCAAATTCGGTAAGTAAAATGACCGAAAGCGGCTACGTATATGATGTTGACCACTATACGGTTTTCGTTAAAGGCGATATTACGGATTTTATTTACGAACACAAAGACATGATTACAGACTATGAAATAATAAAGGGCAGCATGGATGACGTTTTCTTAAACGTAACAGGAAAGGAGCTTAACTGATGAAAGGAATTTTAGGATTGGTCAAAAGAAACTTATTATTATATTTTAAGGATGTTCAGACAGTTATTTTCTCTTTGCTTACATCCATCATTGTTTTCGTTCTTTACATTCTGTTTCTGAAAAGCCAGTTTGTAAATGCAATTAATTCGGCGATGAACGGACTTGAAGCGTTTATTAATCAGAATGATATTGACTCTTTGGTTAGCGGTATTTTGCTTACCGGTATTATGGGAAGTGCACTTATTACGGTTTCCTTTAACTGCCTTACGACTATCGTAAAAGACAGGGAAAGAAAGATTGACTACGATATCAGCGCAACTCCCATGAAGAGATGGCAGATTATTGTTTCGTATTTTACGTCGGCGGTTATCTCTTCGTTTATCATGACTTCGGTTATTTTTACATTCGGTATCGTGTTAATCAACCTTAAACAGAACCTTTACCTCGGATTTGCTGATATGTTGAAAATATACGGTCTTATAGCGTTCGGTTCTCTTTCGGCTACGGCGTTATTTATGATAGTGATGTTATTCTTCAAGACTTCGTCGGCGAGCGGTGCTTTTTTCGGTATGCTTTCAGCGGCAGCAGGATTTGTTATCGGAGCATACATTCCGGTATCGGAGTTTTCCGATTCGGTCCAGACTGTTTGTAATCTTTTCCCCGCAAGCCATGTGACCATTACCTTCAGAAAACTGTTACTTAGCAACGTACTTGATAAAATTACGCTTGATATAGGCGGACTTGACGAAGGAATGTTTACGGAAAGCATAAAGGAAACGTTTACTTTCAATCCTTCAATGTTTTCAAATGTTATTTCTACGGGAAATTCAATGTTATACGTAGCGCTTTTTGCCGTAGCGTCAATTATTGTGATGGTTTGCCTTTATGCGAAAACGTACAAAAGAAAATAAAAAATGACCTTTATTCAATTGACGATGAAGGCATTTAACAGTTAAAATATGGGTAAATAACAGAAAATATCATTGCTTCGGAATATTCACGATGGCAATGATATTTTTTGTGAATTTTTAAGAGGTTACGGAGGTATATATGAGAATGGGTAAAAAAGCAGCGGTTGTTTTTGGGGTGGCATTATCGTTTTTGCTTGTTGCCTGCGGCGGTAAAAATGGGGTTTATACGATTACTGCCAATGGAAAAGAGGTTGGTCTTACCAAGGATTTGCAGGCAACCGTAAAGGTGCTTTGCGAAGCAGGTATGACTCCCATTGATTTGAATTTACGAAAGGCATTTACTAAGGACGGCACCGGCTACAGCGATGAAACAATCCCGCAGTTGCTGGAAAAGGATAATATTATGGAAGCTTTTTATAGAGTAGGCTCTGTTTATGACACGACGGATGACATGCTTGGAGCGGTAAGCTATGGCTTCTATGATCAATACAGCGATGATGTTTCTTTTGCCAATGGATTAACTATCAAAGATTCCTATGAGGATGCCCTTAAAAAAGGATATTCCGACGCAGGGGCATATGTAATCTGCCTTATTGCCGACGGAAAACAGGTTTCCACCGATAAGTACAAGGATATGGCTTTGGATTATTTAATGACCATAGATGAGGTGGATTTGCGAACAATTTACGAAAAGTACGGATTCATAGAAGATCCCGAGGATGATAAGGCAGTTGCTTTATGTACCTCCGGCGGAAATATTGTCAGCTTCGCAATACAGCCATACAGTTCGTTAAGGGCTATGTTATATGCCGGTCAAACGGAGGGTGTTAAATTGGGCGCCGCTCCGGGAATGACTGCCGAAGAGTATTATGAATACAATAAAAATGCAGTAGATGCATATACTGTTTATTTTGCTGCGGTTGATACCGGAAATAAATACAGAAGCGGAAAGATTAAGTCTTACGGAGCGGTTACGGTAAAAAAAAAGGAACCTTCAAGCGAGCCTGACATCCAGGTAAATATAGCCGTAGAGAATAAGATAATAAGTGATTTCCGGGAAGCAATGAAACAGAAATAGAACGAGGATATTAGGGTGGATAAGAAGAAAATTTTCAGGAAAATTTGCATAGCTTTTGGAGCGGTTTTATTTGCGGTGGCAGCGGTTGCTGCTTTCTTAATTGGGAGAGATAAAATCCTGCAGGGCAAGGCGCGGGCACTGGAAGAAAAGTATGAAAGCGAAAGAATCGAAGCCATGAAACGGGATTTGGAAAACTTTATGCTGGATGAATACGATTCCGTTATGCTTTCCATGTGCAATCCTTCGGATTGGGATGTTTTGGCTATTGACGGGTATATCGGCGTTGATATGAAGAAGAACGAAACCGTCATTAATTCCGGTGAAGAGCTCATTAACATGTGGGCGGCTGCCATAGAGTCCGGAAACAGTATTAATTATGCGGTTTTGGTCATCGATCCTTATAAATTGTGCGTTAAAAATGAGTATGAGGAAGAAGATCATAGTTTTACGACTGCTTTTGAGTATCCCATCGAGTTTGAAGATATTTTCCTGAATTTCCCGAATGTTGATTTCAGAGTTTTAATGCCTTTTTATTCAAAGGATTATTGGGTAAAGTTTTCCGAAGATGATACTCTTTCGGAGGCGGTTGCGACATACGAAATTGTTATGAACTGTCTGTTGGATTATGATAACGTAACGCTTTCGTGCTTTTCGCAATACAAGTGGCTTACGGATAACCCTTCCTTATTCAACGAAAACGGAAGTCTTAAGAAGGATGCCTTCCTTTATTTCTTCTTGAGCAATTATAAGGATTATTGGAAGCTTACACGTGACGAGCTTTTTGATGTGATAGAATCTTTTTATGATAATCAGACTTATGCGGTGGAAAAGCCTAAAAAGAGCATCTTCGAAAGATTTGCTTTTTGGCACAAAGAAGAACCTTCCGTTTCATATGAAATCGAGGGGTTAAATGATTGTGACGTAGTGTTCTTCGGAGACAGTATTTTTGCATTAAATGACGGGCCGTTTTCCATTGCTTCATGCTTCGAAAATTTGACCGGTGCAAGAACTTATAATATTTCAAAGGGCGGTATTACGGCTGCCAAGTTTTATGATGAAGTTCCGTCAATGCCGGAATTGGTTGACAGTATAGCTTCGAATACCGAAGTGACCGCCGAAGGATTTGAAGTTTTTAACAGAGAGCTTCAAAGATTTTATGCGGACGATCATACAGGCAGAAGAGTGATTTTTGTGACTGATTTCGGAACAAACGATTATCTTTTCGGTGTGGGCGGAAGCGGTAATGACGAATATTCGTATGATTACGCATTGAAAGAAGCGTTCGATAACCTTAAGGCTGCCTTTTCTGATGCCCGATTTGCTTCTTTTTCCGTATATCATATTCTTGATTGCGACAGCGGTAACCTTAAAAATGAGAGCAACCTTGTTCTTGCGGACTATAAGAAAATAATGGAAGATGTCAGCAGGGAAAAGGGCGTCTTTTATATGGATATGAGTAAACTTATGCCTTTTACCGATAATGAGGCGGGATATTATCTTGATGACGGTATTCACCCTTCGGCGGCAGGCTCGTACGAGGCCGCACGTGCTCTTGCCGATGCTTTGTCAAAACTTGACTGATGTGTGAAAGTTTACTAAAATTAATAAGATTTGATATATAAAAAAGATGCGGTGTTTTTTTATTTTCCACGTGTCCAAGGAGAAGGAAAATGTTGGGATTTTACAATTATACGGTGTGGCTTACGTACCTGTCGTTTCTGTCAGCTTGTGCGGGAATGGCTGCCGCGCTGGGATTTAACAATCCTGTTTGGGCTGTAGGCTTTCTTATGTTTTCGGGCTTATGCGATGCTTTCGACGGGAAGGTGGCGGCCACCAAAAAGAACAGAACTGCTGTAGAAAAAAGATATGGAATACAAATCGATTCACTTTCGGATATAGCAGCCTTCGGTATTCTTCCGTCGGCAATCGGCTTATGCATAGTGAATACTTATTTCGATATTGAAAATACCCTGATTAAAGTTCTTTTATATGTAATCATGCTGGGCTATTCACTGGCTGCACTTATAAGACTTGCGTATTTTAATGTTACCGAGGAAGAGCGTCAGAAAGAAGAGACCGGTTCAAGAAAGCATTACACGGGACTGCCGGTTACTTCGGCAGCACTTGTGTTCCCTGCGGCATTTTTGGGAAGACTTGTAAGTGATAATGTATTTATAGTTGTTTTCTTTACTTTTATGCTTCTTTCGGAATTTGCTTTTGTTTCAGGTATCAAGGTGAAAAAGCCGGGATTTAAGGCAATTGTCGCACTCACGTTTTTCGGTCTTATAGAATTTGCGCTTGTTTATGTTTTTATTTTTTACATGAGATAACGGAGGATTTTTGGCATGAACAATTTTGTTTACGAGACTCCTACGAAGGTATATTTCGGTAAGGATGAAGAACTTAAGACAGGTTCGATTATTAAAGCATTTAATCCCAATAAGGTTTTGATTCATTACGGTAAGGGCTCGGTAGTAAAGTCGGGACTTCTCGATCGTGTTAAGAAATCTCTTGACGATGAGGGTATTTCATATGTTGAACTCGGCGGAGTCAAGCCCAATCCGGAGCTTTCACTTGTAAGAACCGGTATTGAGTTATGCTTAAAGGAAGGCGTGGATTTTGTTTTGGCAGTAGGCGGAGGATCGGTATTGGATTCGGCCAAGGACATCGCTAACGGCGCAGCCAATCCAGACATAGACGTGTGGGACTTTTCGCTTGGAAAGGCAACGCCCGTAAAGACACTTAACAAAGGTGCGATTCTTACCATTTCCGCAGCCGGTTCGGAAATGTCCAATTCATGCGTTATATCCAATACGGAAACCAGGGACAAGAGAGGCTACGGTTGCACGGCCAACAGAATGAATTTTGCAATCGAAAACCCCGAACTTACTTATTCGGTCAGCGCTTATCAGACGGCTTGCGGTGCAGTGGATATCGCAATGCATACAATTGAACGTTATTTCTGCCCGGGAGAGGATACTTATCTTACGGATGCAATTGCGGAAGCGGTTATTAAAAGCGTGATGAAGGCAGGCGTTGACTGCATTAATAATCCCAAAGATTATGTGGCACGTGCCAATATGATGTGGGCTTCTTCACTTGCACATAACGGACTTACACAGTGCGGAAGAGCGTTCCAGCTTACCGTTCATCAGCTTGAGCATGAAGTCTCGGGAATGTATCCCGATGTTGCTCACGGTGCAGGTCTTGCGGCTTTGTGGTGCAGTTTTGCAAGATACGTTCATTCGGCCAATATCGAAAGATGGCTTCAATATGCACACAACGTATGGAATCTCGATATCGACTTTGAGCATCCTGAAGTGACGATTAATAAAGCAATCGACCTTCAGGAAGCATATTATAAATCAATAGGAATGCCTACAAGCTTGAAGGAACTTAATGTTAAGAAGGAAGACCTTGAAGAACTGGCATTCAAGTGCTCAAGAGGTAAGACAAGAAAACTCATCGGTTACAAGGAACTTGGTTACGATGAAATTCTTGATATTTTCAATATGGCTTACTCATCTTGATACTGCCATGAAGAACAACGCCAATGTACCGGGGCCGGCATGGGAACCTATTACCGGTCCTACATTGGATATCATGGTAACTTCTACGTTATATCTTGTCTTTAACATTTCTTCCAACAATTTTGCATCTTCAATACAATTTGCATGAGCGATGAATATATCGGTCGAGTGTATTCCCATAACGGTTTCACCGAATGCATCGGCGAGGCATTCGATGGATTTTTTGCGCCCTCTTACCTTGGCAACCGGCACGAGGTTTCCTTCATCGTCCACATGAAGAACGGGCTTTATGTTTAAAATATTACCGGCGGTTTTGGCGGTTTTGCTTACACGACCTCCTCTGCAAAGATATGTCAATGTGTCAACCGTAAAGCGGTGAGAAACGTTCGGTACAATTTCGGTTGCGTAGTCGTATGCATCTTTGAGAATATAGCCTTCCTTGCACTTTTTTAATACCTCGTATACCAAAAAGCCAAGCCCCAGGCATGCACATTTAGAGTCTACACAAAGTATTGTCCTGTCGGGATAGTCGTCCGAAAGCTCTGAAGCAGCGATTAACGACGAGTTGTAAGTGGTACTGAGGGCGGAATCGAGACCGATGTAGAGTATGTCTTTTCCTTCGCGTATTATCGGCTCAAAGATATCTTTGAAATCTTCGGGGTTCGGAGCGGAGGTTTTGATGATTTCGCCGTTTACCATTGATTCATAGAAACCGTTTACGTCGATTCCTTTACTTTTTACGGCTTGTCCGGAGGATTCGAAAACGCAGGTAAGGTCAACGCAGGCTATTTTTTCTTTTGCCAGAAAGTCATAGGGAAGGTCGCTTCCCGAATCTGTTACTATTACATATTTTTTCAAATAGTCCATAAATCAAGTCTCCTTTATGTCGAATTATTGATTTTGATAATTGAATCAAGTAGTTGCGGAAACTATATTACATCAGCAAGGAAACTCTGTCAACACCGCGGAAATGAGATGAAGTTTCATTAACTTTTGATGAATATTGTGTATGGAAGGAGAATAATGTGCTACAATCAGCTAAAGAATTTTTCGAAAGCAGGATTTATTATGAGAGAAGCTTTATATGACCTTATGCGGGTAATAAGCCGCATTCATGAAGATTTACTTTCTTTAAACGATTCATACGAAATGTATTTCACCGATAAAGAATTGCACTTTTTGGTAATCGGAGCTATCGGTATGGCAATGATTTTTATAGTGCATCCGATTTTTCTTTATCTGGCGAAGAAAAATCACGTAATGATTATTTCGTGGATATATGTTTTTACGCTTATTATTGTGCTCACGTTCGCGATTGAGATAGGTCAGAAAATTTCCAATACCGGAACGATGGAATTTTCGGATATTATGTTCGGTGTGACCGGATTTTTGTTTATGTTCCTTGTCTTTGCAATCGTCAGGGCGATTATTAAGGGAATTATTAATCTCATTAAATATCTTGGCAGCAGAAACGCATAAAACGGCGATTTTTTTCAACATTCGTTAATATACGGTTATCGATTTTTTATATACTCATGATAAGTGTCAGTATGCAGTAAAGGAATGGTTTATGAACTCTTTACTTTTTAACATTTTGGTTAGCTGTTCACTGGTTCTTTTCATGGTGTTCAGTATCCTGGCTTATCGTAAAAAGGACCGTCCCGGCAAATATGTCGGACGGGGAATTATATCTTCTTCATTTGTAATCATAAGTTATGGTGCCGCTTTGTACGTAAACAACGACACCGCTGTTTCCGTGTGCCTTTCTTTGGAACATGTCTTTATTTTATGGACTGTTTATTTCCTTTCACGTTATGTTGAAGTATATACCGGAAAGAAGCTTCATCATTTTTGGAAAGTCTGCTTTGTTTCCGTATACATCGTAGATACTATTTTGCATCTTACAAACCCCGTAAATCATTTTGTGGCAAACTATTACGTTACCAAGCGTGACGGTTATTTCAGAATGATTATGGAGCCTCAGTTTTTCTATTATATTCATCTTTTGTTATGTTTCTTTACCCTTTCGTATACTCTTATGAATCTTCTGGTAAAGACAATGAAGACAAGCGTTTACTACCGACTTAAGTACCTTTTGGAGGCGGTGGTTATTTCCGAGATTTTGTGCCTCGAAATCTGGTTTTTATCGGATAACAGACTCGGTACGGATTATTCGGTTTTCGGATACGGAGTCGCTGCGGTTCTTTTCTACTATTGCACTTATGTATTTGCTCCGAAAAACCTCATAAACAAAGTTTCGAACATGGTTGCCGACAGCGTTGTTGATGCTACGGCGATTTATGATGCGGAAGGTAAGCTTATTCGTGAAAACAGTGCCATGCGTGAAATCATTTCCGCAAGCGAGTGCACCGAAATCGAGGATATGTACGGCTTTTTGAATATTGAAAAGCCCGATGAAAGAAACGCTTTGTTCAGAAAAACTTTGGGTGATAAGATTTATGAAGCGAAGTACAATGCCGTTTATGACAAAAGAAACAATCTCATTGCCTATACTTTTGTCTTTCATGATATTACCGAATCGGAAAAGAAAATCGACAGAGAACATAAAATTGCCACGACCGATTCGCTTACGAATGCTTTGAATCGAAACGGATTTATGGAAGAAGCCGAAAAATTCCTTTCTGAGCACAAGTCGGATACCTGTTATGCAATAATGGTCGGCGGTGCAAGCGACTTCAAGGGAATAAATGCTTTGTACGGAACCAAAGCCGGCGATACTCTGCTGATTGAAGTTGCCGAACGTTTAAGAGAAATGTCAACCGACACGCCGATGGTATTCGGACGTACGGCAGAAGGAAAGTTTGCCGTAGTTGTTTCTTTTGACAATGTCGAAAGAATTGCAAATATAATCAATACGGTTGATATAGTCATTAACTATGAACTGATTACAACCGCTCATCTGGGATTCGGATTTGTGGTGATGAACGATCTTTCGAAATCCGTTGAGTTCTACTATGAACGTGCACTTCTGGCACTTGCCAAGGCTAAGAAAAATGCAAACATTTACATAGTCGAATATACCAAGGAAATGGAAGAATCGGCTTCACGAAGACAGAGAATGATTTTTGAGATGCATAACGCAATCGAGAAGAAACAGTTCTTTATCCAGATGCAGCCTCAGATTGATTTGAAGACCGGAAAGGTATGCGGAGCGGAGTGCCTTGTAAGGTGGAAACATCCGACTTTGGGAATTGTACCGCCGGGTGAATTTATTCCTCTTTTTGAAGACAACGGTTTCGTTTCGAAGATTGACAGGTTCGTGTGGGAAGAAGCGGCGAGAACGGCGGTAAACCTTAAGAAGGAAGGCGTATATGACGGCCCCGTATCCGTAAATGTGTCGCAGATAGATATCGTTTCGATGGATGTTGTAAAAGAGTTTGAAGACATCGTAAACAAGATCGGTATTGAAAGAAACAGACTTCACATTGAAATTACCGAAAGTGCTTGTGCAGACAGACGGGATAAGCTTATTGACACGATGCAGTCGTTACGCGACAACGGTTTCATTGTCGAAATAGACGATTTCGGCAGCGGATATTCTTCGTTGAATGCGCTTATGAAGCTTCCGTTCGATACCATCAAGCTTGACATGGAATTTATGAAGGAGGATACGTTAAGCGAGAGAAGCCAGATAATCGTAAACAGTGTCGTAAACATGATTCATTCCATGGGCTCACAGATTATTGTCGAGGGAGTGGAAACAGAGAATAATGTCAATCTTTCCAAGAATCTTACCTGCGATGTTGTACAGGGTTATTTCTATTCGAAACCTTTGGCGGTGGATGATTTTAAGGAGTATGTAAGTAAAATGAATTAAGTTTTGGAGCCCCCTTTTTCTTATTATGAAAGAGGGGCTTCTTTTCTTTTGCGGATAAATGCAAGTTAATCATATTTTAATTTGATTATTGGGCTCATTTTTAGTATAATTAGCAAAAAAGGGGCGTAGCCTTTTAGTTTTTTTCTTAATTCGAAAGGAGAATTATATAATGGGACTTATTAAAGCCGGTATGGGCGCTTTAAGCAGCACGCTTGCCGATCAGTGGAAAGAGTTTTTCTACTGTGATGCATTGCCTGCCAATGTAATGGTTGTTAAAGGTCAGAAGAAGATTGGTAATAAATCTTCCAATAAGAACGGAAGTGACAATATCATTTCAAACGGTTCCGGTATTGCTGTAGCAGACGGACAGGCTATGATTATTGTTGATCAGGGTAAGGTAGTTGAATTCTGTGCCGAACCCGGTGAATTTACTTATGATACATCTTCGGAACCCAGCATTTTCTCGGGAAATCTCGGAGAAAGCATTCTTGAGTCTTTCAAGACTTTGGGAAAGCGTTTTGCCATGGGCGGAGATACGGGAAAGGATCAGAGAGTTTACTACTTCAATACCAAGGAATTAATTGATAATAAGTTTGGTACTCCCAATCCCATTCCTTTCCGTGTAGTTGATTCCAAGGTAAACCTTGACCTCGATGTTTCTCTTCGTTGCTCAGGTGTTTACTCATATATGATTTCCGACCCTATTGTATTCTATTCAAAGGTTTGCGGAAACGTTGAAAGCTCATATACTCGTGATAAACTTGATACTCAGTTAAAGACAGAATTTATTGCAGCTTTGCAGCCTGCTCTTGCTAAGCTTTCAGATCTTGAGATTCGTCCTAACCAGATTATCATGCACAATACCGAAATCGAAGCAGCCATGAATGAAATTCTTTCCGAGAAGTGGGGAGAATTACGTGGATTAAAGGTTGTAAGCGTAGCTTTAGGTTCAGTTACTCTTCCCGATGAAGATGCTGAAATTATCAAGCAGACTCAGCGTACAGCAGCTTTGAAGGATAAGGAACTTGCAGCAGCAACTCTTGTAAGCGCTCAGGCAGATGCAATGAAGGCGGCAGCAAGCAATCAGGGTGGTGCAATGAACGGATTTATCGGAATGAATATGGCTATGAACGCAGGCGGAGCCAATGCAGCACAGTTATTTGCTCAGGCAGATGCAGCCAAGGCAGCCGGTGCGGCTGAAGGCAGCTGGACATGCTCATGCGGCGCATCCAATACCGGTAAGTTCTGCGCTAACTGCGGTTCACCCAAGCCCGCTCCCGCAGGCAGCTGGACATGCTCATGCGGTACGATTAATACCGGAAACTTCTGCGCTAATTGCGGAAGCAAGAAACCCGTAATCGGAGCATGCGCCGGTTGTGGATGGACTCCCGCTGCAGGGGAAGCAACTCCCAAGTTCTGTCCTCAGTGCGGAAAACCCTTCTAATACAGTGATGTGACTTTGATGGGCGGCCTTTTATAAAGCCGCCCATTTCTTAAATAGGAGAATAGTAGATATGGCAGCGTTACAGGAATATAAATGTCCGTGTTGCGGCGGTGCAATAGAATTCAACAGCGAAGTCCAGAAAATGAAATGCCCTTTCTGCGATACGGAATTTGAAATGGAAGCGTTAAAATCTTTTGATGAAGATCTTAAGTTGGATGCTTCCGATGAAATGAACTGGGATACCAAGCCGGGTTCGGAATGGTCAAGCGGTGAATCGGACGGAATACAGTCTTATGTATGTAAGTCATGCGGCGGTGAAATTATCGGTGATGAGAATACCGCGGCAACATCCTGTCCGTATTGCGGCAATCCTATCGTAATGATGGGACAGGTTTCGGGAATGCTTAAGCCCGATTTTGTAATTCCTTTTAAACTTAACAAAGAATCTGCCGTTATGCATTTTAACAATCATCTTAAGGGAAAGAAGCTTCTTCCCAAGGTATTTAAGGAACAGAATCATATAGAAGAGGTTAAAGGTGTATATGTTCCTTACTGGCTTTTTGATGCTGATGTAAATGCCAGAATGCGTTATAAAGGCAATAAAGTATCTACCTGGAGTGACAGCAAGTATATTTACGAAAGAACCGATCACTACAGCATTACAAGAGGCGGTAGAGTTTCTTTTGACAATGTACCTGTTGACGGTTCTTCCAAGATGGATGATACCTTGATGGAATCTTTGGAACCGTTTGATTTTACTGATGCGGTTTCATTCCAGACAGCGTACCTTGCAGGCTATATGGCAGATAAATACGATGTGTCGGCAGATGACAGTATTAACCGCGCAAATACTCGTGTTAAGAACAGCACGGTTGCTCTTTTCGGAAACACTGTTAGAGGATACAGCGGTGTGACTACCGAATCATCTTCAATAGCACTTTCCAACGGAAAGGCCAAGTATGCTTTATACCCCGTATGGGTTTTGAATACCACCTGGAAAGAAAAGCAATATATTTTCGCCATGAACGGACAGACCGGAAAGCTTGTAGGCGACCTTCCCATGGATAAGAGCCTTGCAACATCATATTTCTTTAAGGCCGCAGGATTGGCTGCGGGAATTGTATTTTTGATTCAATTCCTTTTGTGGTTTATTTAAGGAGGCGGGAGACATGAAAAAAATATTATCGGCATTATCAATTTTATTTCTTGTTTCACTTATGCCTCTTGCTTCATACGCATCACCGAAGCTTCTTGTTGATGAGGCGGATTTGCTTACGGATGAACAGGAAATGACAGTACTTAAAGAGCTTGAAACCGTAAGCGCAGACACCGGAATGGATGTAGCGGTACTTACCGTTGAGTCCATAGGGGACAAGTCTCCCATGGAATATGCGGATGACTATTTCGATTATAACGGATATGGTCAGGGTCCGGACAGAAGCGGTGTTATTCTCTTAATTGCAATGGAATCCAGAGATTGGTATATTTCGACCAGAGGTCGCGCAATTGATTGCTTAAGCGATTCACAGATTAGCGAGATCGGCTCCGGAATGAATCTTTCTTCGGGCGATTACGAAGGCGCGTTTTTATTCTACGCAGGCGATGTTAAGTACGATTACGAGCTTATGTTGTACACCGAAGAACAGAATGCTTTAAACGGCGGAAGAGGTCCTTTTAATCCGGTTCCCAAGATTGTGATTTCATTAATCGTAGGACTTATTGCGGGACTTATTTACAGAGGTGTTTTAAAGGGACAGTTAAAGAGTGTACGCGCAAACGGCGGAGCTATGGACTACACCCGAAAAGACAGTTTTGAAGTTTCCGAGCAAAGAGATATATTCCTTTACTCCACAACATCAAAAACTGCGAAGCCCGAACCGAGCTCTTCGTCCTCGTCTTCGAGCCATACATCTACGCATACTTCATCGTCGGGTGCAACACACGGCGGTGGCGGCGGCAAATTCTAAATTGTTTTTAAGCCCACGGGATTACTCCCGTGGGCAGTTTATGTAATAGGAAGGTTGATTTATATGTCTTTGCTTGAACTGGTACTGATTGCCATAGGATTATCAATGGATGCTTTTGCTGTTTCGATTTGCAAAGGTCTTTCGGTCAAAAAAGCCTCGATTAAGCATATGTTTATAACGGGGTTATATTTCGGCGGATTTCAGGCGCTTATGCCACTCATCGGATGGCTTTTGGGCGTTAAATTTCAAAATCTTATAGAGAGTGTGGATCATTGGATTGCGTTTGGCCTGCTTGTACTTATCGGTGCAAACATGATACGCGAAGCGGTTAAGCCCGGCGAAGAAGAGAGCACGGGTGATTTGTTTACTTTTAAAGCGATGTTTCCCCTTGCAATAGCAACAAGCATCGATGCACTTGCCATCGGTGTTGCGTTTGCTTTCCTGCAGGTTAATATTATTTTCGCAGTGATTCTTATCGGTTGCATTACGTTCGTTTTTTCTTTTGCCGGAGTAAAAATCGGAAATCTATTCGGAAGCAAATTCGAGAAGCCGGCAGAGATTACCGGAGGTATTGTACTTATCCTTTTGGGTACAAAAATCCTTTTGGAACATCTGGGTATTTTTACCTTGTAAATTATGGTCGGAATCGGCGAAAAACTGTTGTATTTTCATATGAAAAAAGATAATATTATTTGTTGTAATAAATATAGTTCGATTTTGGAGGAATTATGACACAGTCAAGAACACATAATTGTAATGAGCTCAGATTGAGCGATGTGGGCAAGACCGTTACTCTTGTTGGATGGTATGAGAATATCAGACGTGTCAGCAAGAACCTTGGTTTTGTTATTTTACGTGATTTTTACGGAACGACACAGATTGTTCCCGAGACGGAAGAGATGATGGAAATTTTCCACAGCATTAATTGTGAATCCACTATTTCCGTTGAAGGTGTTGTCAGAGAACGTTCCAATAAGAATCCTAAGATTGCTACGGGAGATATTGAGGTTGTACCTTCAAAGGTTACAATTCTCGGAAAGTGCATTTATAACGAACTTCCTTTTGAAATTAATCGTTCAAGGGAAGCTGATGATAATACACGTTTGAAGTATCGTTATCTTGATCTTCGTAACCCTGATGTTAAGTCAAAGATTGTTATGCGTTCAAAAATCGTTGCAGATTTAAGAAAGAGCATGATGGAGCACGATTTTTTGGAAATTACGACTCCCATTCTTACGGCTTCAAGCCCTGAAGGAGCAAGAGATTACCTTGTACCTTCAAGAAATCATCCCGGTAAGTTTTATGCCCTTCCTCAGGCTCCTCAGCAGTTTAAACAGCTTCTGATGACCTCGGGCTTCGACAGATATTTCCAGATTGCACCCTGCTTCAGAGATGAGGATGCACGTGCCGATCGTTCACCCGGTGAATTCTATCAGATGGATATGGAAATGGCATTTGCTTCACAGGAAGATGTATTTGACGTAATCGAGGATGTTCTTCCTCCTATTTTTGAAAAATATGGCGCATACAGCATTGCTTCCAAGGCTCCTTTCAAGAGAATCGGATATCTTGAGGCAATGGACAAGTATGGTTCGGATAAGCCCGACCTTCGTATTGACCTTACTGTTTCCGATGTTACAGAGCTTTTAAGTGATTGCGGCTTTGAACCTTTCGCAGGTAATGTCGTTAAGGCTGTTGTTATCGACAAGTTTAGTAAGACACGTAAGGAAATCGATGCACTTTGCGACAGCGTATTCGTTTCAACTGCCAATAAGGCTTATTGGTTCAGACTTGATGAAAACGGAGAGCTTGTGGGTGGTATTTCCAAGTTCTTACAGGAGAAGAAGAGCGATGTTATTTCAGCGCTTAATCTTAAGCCCGGTGATTTCGTAGCGGTTGCTGCAGGAAAGAAGCTTCTTGCACAGAAGACTGCGGGTGCAATCGTAAAGACATTCGGTAATGCATGTGAGGAGCATATCGACAGAGAACGCTATGAGTTCTGCTGGATTGTTGACTTCCCCATGTATGAAATCGGAGAAGAGTCGGGACAGATCGAGTTCTGCCACAATCCTTTCTCAATGCCTCAGGGCGGTATGGATGCACTTATTAACGAAGATCCGCTTACAATCAATGCTTATCAGTATGACCTTGTTTGTAACGGTATCGAGCTTTCGTCAGGTGCCGTTCGTAACCACAATCCCGAAATCATGGTTAAGGCATTCGATATTGTCGGACTCGGTGAAGAGGATGTTAAGGCTAAGTTCCCTGCAATGTACAACGCATTCTGTTACGGTGCTCCGCCGCACGCAGGTATTGCTCCCGGCGTAGACCGTATGGTAATGCTTCTTACAGGTGACGAGACAATCAGAGAGATTATTCCTTTCCCTATGAACAAGAACGCTCAGGACGTTATGATGGGTGCTCCATCATTCGTAGATGTAAAGCAGCTTGATGATGTTCATATCTGCATTAAGGAAGAGCCTAAAAAGATTGACGAATAAATTAAGAAAACCCGCTGACAGTTTACTGTCAGCGGGTTTTTAGGTCTTTTTTACGAAACGTAAATGAATCAATAACGAATTACTCGCCGAAACGAACCTTCATATATGCCTTGATTTCTTCAACGCATCTTTCGAAACCAAGTTTTGCACTGTTGAGACACAAATCATAGTTTCTGGCATCGGTCCATTCACGACCGGTATGAAGCTTATAATATTCGGCACGTTCCTTATCAATCTTGGCAATATAATGCTCAAGTTCCTTCTCACTCATGGAATGCTTCTTGCCGGCCTGTTCCATCAAGAAGTCGTGAGGAGCATGAACGAATACCGATAATACGTTTTCGTTGTCTTTAAGAATATAATCTGCGGCACGTCCGATTATGATACATGATTCCTTGGCTGCCAGGTCACGAATGATTTTGGCCTGATAGTTGAAAAGGTTTTCTTCGGATGTAAAATTCGGATCTGAAGGAGAGAGCACTTCGCCACCGTAGTTTTTCTTCTTAAGCTTATTGAAGAACTTTTTGGATTTCTCATCGGAGCTTGCAAACAAATCAACGTTAATGCCGCTTTCTTCGCTGGCTTTAAGGATAAGATCCTTGTCATAGTATTCAATGCCCAAATCCTTGGCAAGCATTTCACCTATTGTCTTTCCGCCGCTTCCGTACTGACGTGCAATCGTAATAACGAATTTATCCATAATAAGCCTCCTTTATTCACCCAAATAAGCTTTCTTAATAGAATCATTATTCATAAGTTCCTTGGCGTTTCCTTCAAGAACGATATTACCTGTTTCAAGGACGTATGCTCTGTCTGCAATGGAAAGAGCCTTCTTGGCATTCTGCTCTACCAAAAGAACGGTAGTGCCGGAAGAACTTACTTCCTTGATGATGTCAAATATTTCGTTTACGAAGATGGGAGAAAGCCCCATTGAAGGCTCATCCATAAGAATGATTGAAGGATGACTCATAAGAGCACGTCCCATGGCCAACATCTGCTGTTCACCGCCGGAAAGTGTTCCCGCAATCTGATTCTTACGCTCTGCAAGTCTGGGGAAACGTTTATATACGTTCTCCAAGGTTTCCTCGATTTCCTTCTTGTCTTTACGGGTGTAAGCGCCCATTTTAAGGTTCTGTAATACTGTAAGCTCTTGGAAAACTCTACGTCCCTCGGGAACGTGTGCCATACCCATGGATACGATCTTGTGTCCGGGAATCTTGGTGATGTCCTTGCCTTCGAAAGTAACCGAACCTTCTGAAGGGGTAATCAAACCGCTTACGGTATGAAGAATGGTTGTCTTTCCGGCACCGTTGGCACCGATAAGGGCAATAACTTCACCCTTGTTTACTTCGAAATCTATACCTTTAATTGCTTCAATTACACCATAGTGTACGTGTAAATTCTTAACTTCTAACATTGCCATGATAACGCCCTCCTTATTCACCAAGATATGCGGTGATTACTTCCGGATTGTTGAGTACGTCCGAAGTCTTTCCCTCGGCAAGTACACGACCGAAGTTGAGTACCGTTAAACGCTCACAGATACCGGAAACAAGCTTCATATCATGCTCGATTAAGAGAATGGTCATGCCAAACTCTTTACGGATAAATGAAATTGTATCCATAAGTTCCTTGGTTTCGTTGGGGTTCATTCCTGCAGCGGGCTCGTCGAGAAGAAGCAAAGACGGGTTGGTTGCAAGCGCTCTGGCAATTTCAAGCTTACGCTGCTTTCCGTAAGGAAGCTGTGAAGCTTTTAAGCCGGCGGATGAATCAAGGTCGAAAACCTTTAATAATGACATTGCCTTTTCATCCATTTCACGTTCTGTCTTGAAGTACTTGGGAAGTCTGAAGATAGAAGTGAAGGTTGAGTATTCATACAAATTGTGAAGTCCCACCTTAACATTGTCGAGTACGGATAAGTCCTTGAAAAGACGAATGTTCTGGAAGGTTCTTGCAATTCCGGCCTTGTTAATCTCAATAGTGCTTAATCCGGTAATATCCTTGCCGTTAAGCTTGATGATACCCTCATTGGGCTTATACACGCCGGTTAAAAGGTTGAAGGCTGTAGTCTTGCCGGCACCGTTAGGACCGATGAGACCGTAAAGCTCGCCTTTGTTTATTGAAATTGAAAAGTCATCTACGGCACGAAGTCCGCCGAAGGAGATAGAAAGGTTGTTTACTTCCAATACGGGCTGATTAGTTGTTTCCATTGCCGTTTCCTCCTTCTTTTACTGATTTATTACGCCAAAAGAAAAGTTTGCTCATAAGCTTTTCCTTGAATACTTTAGCGGCAGGAGCCCAGTTGAAAAGCATCATTATGATGAGGACAACTGCGTAGATAAGCATTCTGTAGTTGGACAAGCCTCTTAATAACTCGGGGAGTAATGTTAAGATTACTGCCGAGATAATTGAACCTCGAATGTTTCCGATTCCGCCGAGAACGACAAATACAAGAATCATGATTGACATGTTGTAACCGAAGTTCTTGGGAGTAGCCATAAGTGAACTTAAGTTGTGTGAGTACAATACACCGGCAACACCGGCCAAAGCAGCGGAAAGTGAGAAAGCAAGAAGCTTATACTTGGTAATGTTAATACCTACCGATTCGGCTGCGATAACGTTATCGCGAATAGCCATAACAGCACGACCGTCGCGGCTCTTTATAAGGTTAAGTACAATAAAGAGGGTAATAAGTATCAAGATTATACCGATTGTAAAATTGGAATTCTTGGGAGTACCTGTAATACCCTGTGCACCGTTAATTATAAGCTGTCCGTCTTCTTCCAGATTAAGAGCAACCGCATCCCTCATTGAGAAGTGAAGACCGTTTGAATCTTTTCCGATGTAAATAACGTTGATAAAGTTCTTGATAATTTCACCGAAAGCAAGAGTAACAATTGCAAGGTAGTCACCTTTAAGTCTTAATACGGGCATACCGATTAAGAAACCGATTAATCCCGCACAAAGGAATCCGATGATAATTGCAAGCGTAAAGCGAATCCATGTAACTTCGATAACGTTAACGGTAAGCTTTGAAAATAAAGCGGAAGCAAACGCTCCGACACACATAAAGCCGGCATGTCCAAGGCTTAATTCACCTAAAATACCAACCGTAACATTAAGTGAAACAGCAAGGATGATATATGCGCAAAGGGGAACCAAAAGTCCCTGGATAAGGCTTGAAACCAATCCTGCCTTTACAAGAATCTCAATAACAATATAAGCGACAATAACCATTCCGTAGGTAATGAGGTTGTCTTTGTTCTTTAATAAGATATTTTTCATGACAGCACCTCCTTTAGACCTTTTCCTGTATTTTCTTGCCTAAAAGACCTGTAGGCTTTACAACCAGTACAAGTATAAGCACGATAAATACGATTGCATCGGATAACTGAGAAGAAATATAAGCTTTTGAAAGAATCTCAATTATTCCGAGGATGATGCCTCCGATGAAAGCACCGGGAATGGAACCGATACCACCGAATACGGCTGCAACGAATGCCTTAATACCGGGCATTGAACCTGTATAAGGGGTAAGGGCGGGATATGATGAACACAACAACATACCCGCTACGGCTGCAAGAGCAGAACCGATGGCGAAGGTAAGTGAAATTGTGGCATTTACATTGATACCCATTAATTGAGCGGCACCTTTATCTTCGGAAACGGCAAGCATTGCCTGACCGGCCTTGGTCTTGTTAACGAAGAGAGTAAGTACAATCATGATAATTACACAACATACAATGGTAACTATTGTCTCGCCTGTTATTGTAAGTGCACCGCCGGCAAGCTTAATGGGAGCGATTGATACAACAGATGAGAAAGACTTGGTGTTGGCACCGAAAATCAGCAATGCGATGTTCTGAAGAAGGTAACTGACACCGATAGCGGTAATAAGTACGGCGAGTGAAGAAGATGCCTGACGCAAAGGTCTGTAGGCAACCGCCTCAATCACGATACCCAATAATGTACATAAGATAACCGATAAAAGCATTCCGAGCCATGTGGGAAGGCTTAATGTGCTTACGATTGTAAATATCGTATAGCATCCGATCATGATAACATCGCCGTGAGCGAAGTTAAGCATTTTGGCAATTCCGTAGACCATTGTATAGCCTAAAGCAATTAAGGCGTATACAGAGCCAAGGCTTATGCCATTAATCAAATAAGATATAAAGCTCATAACAATCTCCTAAATCTATATCTGTTTGCAATAACTTAAATATTCTATCATAAGAAAGTCTATAGAACAATATTTAGCAGGGAAATTATGTTATACAAAAAAGGACGCGGAAATGTTTCATTCCGCGTCCGCAACATTCAGATAAATTACTGAATTAATGAGTAGTTACCATCCTTGATAACCATAGCCTTGGGAGCCTTGTTAACGGCACCTTCGGCATCCCATGTCATGCCTGCGCCTGTAAGACCGTCAACCTTGATTGTAGCCATAGCTGACTTAATCTTTTCGCAAAGGTCTGATACTGAAAGATCGGGAGTTGCGTTAGCACTTTCGATAGCAGCCTTGATGATGTATACAGCGTCGTAAGCATCAGCAGCGAACTGTGTAGGAACATCAGTGTAAGCTGCCTGATAAGCTTTAACGAATTCCTGAGTCTTTACATCAGTTGCATCAGCAGCGAAAGGAGTAAGAAGCATAACGCCTTCTGCCAAAGACTGATCGAAGTTGTCAACACCAAGGATACCGTCCAGACCGTCGCAACCGAAGAACTTGAAGTCATATCCTGCTGAAGCAGCCTGAGTTAAGATAAGTGATGCTTCTGTGTAGTAAATGGGAAGGAATACAAGTTCTGCACCGTTATCGGCAGCTTTCTGAAGCTGTACGGAGAAGTCTGTCTTGCTGTCTGCTGTGAAAGCTTCTGCAGATACGATTTCGAAAGGCTGATTCTCAGCTTCTGCAACGAACTTAGCGTAAATACCTGATGAGTAAACATCAGAGCTGTCGTAAATAACCGCAACCTTGGAAGCTACGTTGTTGGTACCGATGTAAGCAGCAGCTCCGACACCCTGGTTGGGGTCTGAGAAGCAAACCTGGTAAACGTTTGCATTTGCGATACAGTCAACAGCTGAACCTGAAGGTGTAAGCTGGAACATGTTGTCGTTAACTGATTCGGCAGCTACTGAAATGCAGCAACCACTTGTAACAGAACCTACGAGAACATCCATTCCCCAGTCCTTTAATACGTTGTAAGCATTTACTGACTTCTCGGAATCACATTCGTCATCCTGGAAGTTATATTCGATCTGGCATCCGTTAATACCGCCGGCAGCGTTGATTTCGTTAATTGCCAATTCAGCACCGTTCTTTACGGATAAACCGTAAACTGCTGCACTACCTGTTGTGGGTCCGATACCACCAATCTTGAATGTGTTGCTTGAGTCTGCACCTGTTGTGCTTGCGCCACAGCCTGCAAGAGTAGCAACTGTCATAGCCAAAGCCATAACAAGACTTGTAATCTTTGTTACTTTTCTCATAATTTCCTCCTGCTCGAGCCCTTAAAATGCGGGCTTTAAATGTATAAAAGTCGAATAAAACTTTATATCGTGGAATGTTATTACAACTTTAACGCTCTGTCAAGTTAAACTGCTAAAATTCGGTAGTATTAACAACAGATTTGAAAAAATGATAAAATTTTGGTTAAAAATGCACTTATTTATATAGTATTCAAAGCATGGCGGGGTTGTGTTATAATTAGTGAAATATTGAATTCGGAAGAATTTTACTTTTTCTTTTGCCACTAATAAAAATGCATTTTAGGGAGAACGGATATGGTTACGATTGAAGAGCAGGCTCGCATAATGAAGGGCGTTTCGCCGAAGATGGCAAATCTTTCCATCGATATTCGAAATAAAGCACTCTTGGCCATTAAGGATGCGCTTATTAATAATAAGGAAGTGATTTTTAAGGCCAACGAAAAGGACCTTGAAAATGCCGAGGCAAACGGCGTGGATGCACCTGTTATGAAGCGCCTCAAGTTTTCCGAGGAAAAGCTTCGTGATGTAACCAACGGCCTTATCGGTCTTTCAAAGCTTCCGGACCCTTTGTACGTTAAAACTCTTGAAAAGGATCTCGATGAAGGCCTTTCTCTTGTGAGGAGAACTTGCGCTATCGGTGTCATCGGAGTTATTTTCGAGGCAAGACCCGACGCACTCGTTCAGATTGCGGGACTTTGCATAAAAAGCGGAAATGTCGCAATTTTAAAGGGCGGAAGCGAGACGATGAATTCGAACAGAACCCTTTTCGACATTATTTATAAAGCAGCACTTGAAAGCGGCCTTCCCGAAAACTGCCTTTTCCTGGCAGAGGCAAGAAGCGAAATTGCGGAGCTTTTGAAGTGCCACAAGTATGTGGACTTACTTATTCCCAGAGGCTCAAATTCATTCGTTTCCTACATTATGAATAATACGAAGATTCCGGTTATGGGTCATGCGGATGGTATTTGTCATGTGTATGCCGATAAGGACGCGGATATTGAAAAGGCCGTAAAAATTATTACGGATTCCAAGACACAATATGTTTCGGTTTGCAATGCGGCTGAAACGCTTTTGGTTCACAGAAGTGTTGCGGGTAAGCTTTTGCCGGAACTCAAAAAGTCTTTGGACGGAAAGAATTGTAAGATTCTGGGCACTTCGGAAGTTATGAATATTATTCCCTGCGAAGAGGCTACGGATGACGATTGGAGCAAGGAATATCTTGATTACATTATTTCAGTGAAGCTTGTTGACGGCGTGGAAGAGGCTGTAGACCATATCAATTTATACGGCTCACACCATACGGATGCAATTATCACCGAAAACGATGAAGCGGCAGATTACTTTACAAGATATGTGGATTCGGCAGGCGTGTACAGAAACTGTTCCACTCGTTTTGCGGACGGCTTCAGATACGGTTTCGGAGCCGAGGTCGGTGTAAGCACCGGAAAGCTTCATGCGAGAGGACCGGTCGGACTGGAAGGACTTGTTACATATAAATATACGCTTACCGGAAACGGACATATAGTTGCCGATTATGCTGAAGGCAGAAAGACATTTATTCATGACAGAAACAATTAAATGGGCGACGCTCATTGTTTTACTTTTGGTTGATTATATAGTATTTATTCCCGGATACAACAGAAAGAAATTCGATCATACTCCGAGAAAGGAAAAACTTACTTATAAGGGTATTTCCATAGGTATTTTATTTTTAATTCTTCTCTCGGGGTATATAAACGGTCTTGTTACGCATAAGGTTATGCCGCAAGATTTTCTGTGGGTTTTAGGTATGCTTTCATGCGCCTTCGGAGATATTATTCTGGAGATTAAGTTTACAAAAGGCGGTCTCTTGTTCGGACTGGGACATTTGCTCTATATTGCCGCACTTGTCGCTTATACGGAAAAGATCAGCCTCCTGATTGTGATTTTGTATATTTGTTTCGCGTTGGCGGGCACTGTGCTTACGATAAAATATTTGGGCTCCCGACACAGGGGACTGATGATTTTATACAATTGCGTTATTTCGTTTTCTTTTGCCCTGGGAGCAAATCTTTCAGTGGTGAAGGCAACTTCGACACGTTTGGTTTTCATTGGAATAGGTATGTGCCTTTTGGTGGTTTCGGACTGGATATTGGCCAGAAACCGCAGAATCGGCACGACGGAGACACGCTCGATGATGTGTCTTACGCTTTATTTTTCGGGACAGGCTTTGCTGGCAGTTTCGATGTGGGTGTAAATGAAGGGAATCAAGGGTAAGAATCAGAAGATAAAAGAGACGAGCGTGAAAATTGACAAGCAAGTATATATATTTCATGTCAAAACACTCGAAGCACAATTTGTAGCTTCGAGTGTTTTGCGTTTATTTTTTGAGAAAAATAATATATAATTACTTATGTATTTGTTTTACACAAAGTGCATTAATGGATAGGATGGACAAAATGAAGAAAGTAATTAAAAAAATAGTACCCGGATTGTTTCTGTTACTTATGTTTTTACTTATGAGGACAGATAATGCGTGGGCCGAAGAACCGACACCCAATTACTTAACATTTACCGCATTGGAGGATGATTCAAGCGTTACCCTAAAGATCGATAGCGGTAGCGAAATTATGTACAGTAAAAATAAAGGAGTTTGGGAAAGCTATACATTGGATATCCCCATTGCACTTAACCAAAATGATAACGTTCGATTTAAAGGAACAAATATCAAGACAGATATGACCGACCACTTTTTCATGACCGGAAAAATTGCCGCAAGCGGAAGTGTTACAAGCCTTACGGATGGAAACGGCGGAACTTCGAAGGTGCATTTAACGCCAGATTGTTATTCGTATATGTTTTCCGGATGCAACTCATTAACAAGCGCGCCGGAATTACCGGCAACAACTCTTGCAGAAAGCTGCTATAATTATATGTTTAACGGATGCAGTTCATTAACGAGCGCACCAAAGTTACCGGCAACAAAGCTTGCTCAATCTTGTTATGGTGCTATGTTTTACGGATGCAATTCATTAACGAGTGCACCCGAATTAAACGCAACAGAGCTAGCAGAACTCTGCTATAATAATATGTTTCACGGATGCAGTTCATTAACGAGCGCACCAAAGTTACCGGCAACAAAGCTTGCTCCACTTTGTTATGGTGCTATGTTTAACGGATGCAGTTCATTAACGAGTGCACCAAAGTTACCGGCAACAACTCTTGCAGAAAGTTGTTATGTTGTTATGTTTTACGGATGCAGTTCATTAACGAGTGCACCAAAGTTACCGGCAACAACTCTTGCAGAAAGTTGCTATGAGGGTATGTTTTGCGAATGCAGTTCATTAACGAGTGCACCAAAGTTACCGGCAACAACTCTTAAAGAAGGTTGCTATCATAGTATGTTTTCCGGATGCAGTTCATTAACGAGAGCACCCGAATTAAACGCAACAGAGCTTGAAAGAAGCTGCTATCATAGTATGTTTTTCGGATGCATATCATTAACGAGTGCACCAAAGTTACCGGCAACAACCCTTGCACCATACTGTTATAATAGAATGTTTGCTGATTGCAAAAAATTGATGATAGCTACAGAGAAGATTGAGAATGAAGGAATTGTACGGAAAATCACTATTCCCGCGTATGATGCAGAAGGAGCTTGTGCTGATATGTTTGGTGGTGCAGGAACGGAAACTTCTGTACCTGAAGATTTGCGAGTTCCGTCAACACCTCCTATGAGTGGAGCAACATATTATACACTTCCGAATACATATTCGATTTCCTATGTACTTAATGGCGGAACCCAGGCAGCAGGAAATCCTACAAAGTATATCGAGGGTGAAGGCATCCAATCCTTCAAAAATCCTACGCGAGACGGATATACATTCATGGGATGGTTTGCAGATTCCGCATTTACCAAAGAAGTAAAGGAAATCAGTACCGAAGCTGAAGGCGACATTACCCTTTACGCTAAGTGGTTAAAGAACCCTTATACTCAGAAGGTTACGGTAAAGAATGTAACTTACCAGATTTCCTTCGATTCATATGATAAAGTGACTTCCGTTGCACTTACCAAGTTTTCTGATAAGAAGGCATCAAGCGTTAATATCGGAAAAGTCAAATATAACGGTAAATCCTACAGCGTAACCGAAATCGGAGATAACGCATTCAAGAATAATAAGAAGATTAAGACCGTTACCATCGGAAGTTCTGTAAAGACAATCGGAAAATCCGCATTTTCGGGATGCACGGCTCTTACAAGTGTAAAGAGCGGTTCCAAAGTAACCGAGATAAAGGCTTCGGCCTTCAGTGGCTGTAAGAAGCTTAAATCCATTACCCTTGCATCAGGCCTTAAGACAATCGGAAGCAGCGCATTTACAAACTGTAAGGCATTAACGAAGGTAACCATAGGATCCAAGGTAAACTCCATCGGTTCCAAGGCCTTCAAAGGTTGTTCGGCACTTAAGAGTGTAACAATAAAGACTACACTTCTTACAGATAAGAATGTCGGCAAGGAAGCCTTCAGCGGCATAAACAGCAAGGCAACCGTAAAGGTTCCCGCAAAGAAGCTTAAGGATTACACAAAGCTTTTGAAGAAAAAAGGAATCAAGGGTAAGAATCAGAAGATTAAGAAATAGTCAAAAGATAAGAAACCGGAACATCAAAAGTGTTCCGGTTTCTATTGTTATGGCAATGAGCCGGGAACTCAATTATTCGAGCAGCATCCGGCTTGATTTAATATAAATTTAATTGAAAATTAGTATTCTCACGCTTATAATGCTTTTTGGTTATTGTGGGTCAGAGTGAATATACTAAGCGAGGTTTTGGTTTATGATTTCAAAATTCAGTGTTAAGAAACCGTTCACTGTTCTTGTGGGCGTAATTATGGTTCTTGTGTTGGGCGTGGTAGCCTATACCAAGATGTCTGCGGATTTACTTCCGAATATAAATCTTCCCTATGTTGTTATCATGACAACGGATGTGGGAGCAAGCCCCGAAACCGTTGAGACGGTAGTAACATCCCCGGTTGAATCGGCGATGGCTACAGTAAGTAATATAGAAGGAATACAGTCCATGTCTGCCGAAAACTATTCGGTTGTTATTCTTGAATTTTCGCAGACTGCAGATATGAATTCCATTTCTCTGGAAATACGTGAAAACCTTGACCAGCTTGATTCTTACTGGGATGATTCGGTCGGAAACCCGGTAATAATGAAAATAAACCCCGACATGCTTCCTATTATGATTGCGGCGGTCGGCATAGAAGGAATGGATGAAGCCGAAATCAGCAGATTTACACAGGATACACTCGTTCCGGACATAAAGAGTATCGAAGGCGTTGCATCCGTTAACGCCACCGGTCTTATGGAACAGAGCCTTCATGTTGTCGTAAGAGAAGAATTGGTAGACAAGGTAAATGAAAAAGTCGGCAAAGAAATCGATGAATCCTTAAAGGATGCGAAGGCCTCCATTGAGGACGGACTTTCACAGGCTGAGAAAAATCTGTCCGACCTTGAAGGTGCATTTATGGCAGGCCTTATGGATGAGGCAAGTTACGATGCATCAAAGACACAGATTGAAGCGGCCGTAAAGGATTTGAATAATGCCAAAACCGAACTTGAAAATACAAAGGAATCAGTTCTTGACGGAATGAATCTTAAGGAATTAATTTCGGATGATATGGTTTCCGAAATTCTTTCCGCCCAGAACTTCTCAATGCCTGCAGGATACGTAAATGAAGGTGATGATACATATCTTGTAAGAATCGGTGATAAACCCGAGAGCCTTGAGGATATTAAGAATCTTCCTATATTAAATCTTCCCGTAGGTGACGGCGTAACGGTTAAACTCTCGGAAGTGGCCGATGTTTTCTATACCGATAACCTTGAAAATGTTTATACAAATGTCGACGGCAAGAGAGGAATCATTCTTTCACTTCAGAAGCAGACGGGTTATTCAACCGGCGATGTGGCTGATTCGATTAACTCCAAATTTGACGATTTGATGGAAGAGTTTGACGGATTAAGTCTCGTTCCGCTTATGGATCAGGGCATTTACATCGATCTTGTAATGAGCACAATTATCGAGAACGTACTTATCGGTGCAATTCTTGCAATCCTAATACTTATTGTGTTCTTACGGGATATAAGACCTACACTCGTTATAGCAATTTCTATCCCTGTAAGCCTTATCGCCGCAGTGGTATGTATGTACTTCTCCGGCGTAACGCTTAATATTATTTCACTTTCCGGTCTGGCGCTCGGCGTCGGAATGCTTGTTGATAACTCTATCGTTGTTATTGAGAACATTTACCGAATGAGAAATGAGGGCAAGGACCCTGTGACTGCGGCTATTGAAGGAGCCAAAGAGGTTGCAGGCGCTATAACAGCTTCAACGCTTACAACAGTCTGCGTATTCCTTCCCATAGTATTTACCGAAGGAATTACAAGACAGCTTTTTGTTGATATGGGACTTACGATTGCATTCTCACTTTTGGCAAGTCTTGTTGTTGCCCTTACGGTTGTACCTGCCATGGCTGCAGGCACCTTGAGAAAAATAAAAGTTACGAACAAGAGTCAGAATAAAGGCTTCTACCCCGTATATGCAAAGTTTTTGAAAGGATGCCTTAAGGTTAAGCCTTTGATTATTCTTCTTTCCATCGGTCTTTTGGTATTGAGTGCATATTTTGAAGCCAAGAGAGGTACGGAGTACTTCCCCGAAATGGCATCTACTCAGGTTACCGTTACTCTCAGCGCAACAAAAGATTCTAAACTTAAAGATGTTAAGAACGAAACCAACGAATATGTTGACAGAGTGTTAAAACTTGAGGATGTCGAAAATATCGGTGCAATGGCTGCTCAGACAGGACTTGCAATATTCGGCGCACAATCGACCGAAGCGGATTTGACAAGTACAACACTTTATATAATTACAAAGGAAGACAGAGAACTTTCAAGCGATGAACTTGAAAAGAAGCTTTATGATCTTGCCAAGGACATAGAGGGCGTAGAGGTAGACGTCGAAATGTCTACAATGGATATGTCGGCTTTAGGCGGAAGTGGAGTATCGCTTGAAATTAAGGGACGTGACCTTGACGTTCTTTATAATCTTGCAAATGATGCGGCAAAGATTTTGAAGGATACGGAGGGCCTTACGGATATAAGCTGTGACAGCTATAATTCGGACCCCGAGTTTAGAATTACAATTAATAAAGAGAAGGCTATCGAGAAGGGACTTACGGTTGCTCAGATTTTCGGAGAAATCTATCCCGCACTTTCCGAGGCCAAGGCAACAACAACTCTTTCCACTGCTACGGATGATATTTCGGTATATGTTGAGGATCAGAAGAACCTTGATTATACAAGAAACAGGATAAAGAATTTTAAGTTTGCGTATACGGATGCCGATGGCAAGGAAGCTTCCGTAATGCTTAAATCCATTGCGGACTTTGATGACGTTAAAGGCTTTACAACAATTAAGAGAACAGACCAGACAAGATATGTTACGGTTTCTGCGGAGGTGGCCGACGGCTATAATATCGGTCTTGTATCGCAGGACGCCGAGAAGAACATGGAAAGTCTTGATCTTCCCGACGGATATTCACTTGAGTTTACGGGCGAGAATGAGATGATTGTGGATGCATTGAAGCAGTTACTCCTCATGCTTGTGCTTGCTGTAGTATTCATTTACTTGATTATGGTTGCCCAGTTCCAGTCACTCGGCTCACCGTTCATTATCATGTTTACGATTCCGCTTGCATTTACGGGCGGTCTCGCTGCACTTTACTTTACGGGCTTTGAACTTTCGATTATCGCCATGATCGGTTTTGTAATGCTTTCGGGAGTTATTGTAAATAACGGTATTGTGCTTGTAGATTACATTAACCAGTTAAGAGAACGCGGAATGAGCAAGAAGGATGCCATCGTGGAAGCCGGTGTTACAAGACTTCGTCCGGTACTTATGACGGCACTTACTACTATTCTTGCACTTTGTACAATGGCATTCTCCACCAAGATGGGTGCAGATATGTCAAGACCGCTTGCAATTGTTGTTATCGGCGGTATGGTTTACGGTACATTGATGACACTTGTTGTAGTTCCCTGTATATATGACATGTTTACAAGTAATAAGGTAAAGAAGACAAGAATGCATGATGAAGAAGTATCCGACGACTTAATTGTAAGCCTTGCCGATGAACCTTCGTATGCACCCTCAAAAGCAGATGAAAAGACGGGAGACCATGATTCCAACCCGTATTACAGCATTGTTACCGATGCCGGAAAGAAGAAAAGAAGATAATATATAAACCTTGATGAGTCCTCACTGCCCTTGGGCGGTGGGGATTCTTTAACGGTTACGGTGCAGGATATACTGCTTTTTATTTTTATTGATTACCTTGACGTTTAAATTGCGGAATGCTAAAATACCATGTTAGTAATTTAAACTGCTAAAGTGTCAGAAAGAAGGAAGATAAATTGGAACGTAAGATTATGCTGGGCAATGCAGCAATTGCCAGAGGAGCGTATGAAGCAGGCGTTAAGGTTAGCGCCGCTTATCCCGGAACTCCCAGTACAGAAATCAGTGAAAATCTGGTAAATTATCCCGAAATTTATTGTGAGTGGTCACCCAATGAAAAGGTTGCCTGTGAGGTAGCCATAGGTGCATCCATGAGCGGTGTCCGTTCAATGTGCAGCATGAAGCATGTTGGTTTAAATGTGGCAAGCGATCCTTTATACACCGTTTCGTATATAGGTGTTAACGGCGGTATGGTATTGGTAGTTGCCGATGATCCCGGACTTTACAGCTCTCAGAACGAGCAGGATACGAGAATGATTGCGCGAGCTGCAATGGTACCCGTCATCGAACCTTCGGATTCACAGGAAGCCAAGGATTATATGAAGCTTGCTTTCGAACTTTCCGAAAAGTACGATACACCCATTATTTTACGTACCACCACAAGACTCGGACATTCACAGGGACTTGTTACATTGGAAGACAGAGTAGTCCCCGAGGATAAACCCTACGAGAAGAATATAGCCAAAAACGTTATGATGCCCGGAATGGCCAAGAAGCGTCATGTCTATGTTGAAGAGCGTCTTAAGAAGATGGCTGAGGATGCAAAGAGCATGCCTCTTAACAGGGTAGAAATGAATGATACCAAGATAGGATTTATTACAGACGGTATTGCATACCAGTATGTAAAAGAGTGTTGCCCCGATGCCAGCGTTCTTAAGCTTGGTCTTGTTAATCCTCTTCCGGCTTCGCTTATTAAAGAGTTTGCTTCAAAGGTTGATAAGTTATACATTTTCGAGGAACTTGAACCTGTTATCGAGCTTCAGGTTCGTGCAATGGGAATCGAATGTATCGGTAAAGAAGTATTTACCGTTCAGGGTGAATATTCGGCAAATATGCTCAGAAAGGTTCTTTACAACGAGGCAGTAACAACAGAAGCCGCTGATGTTCCCGCAAGACCTCCGATTCTTTGCCCCGGATGCCCTCACAGAAGCGTTTATACTGCATTGAAGAAACTTAACATTCATGCTGCCGGAGATATCGGATGCTACACACTCGGTGCCGTTGCACCCTTAAATGTAGTAGATACCGCCGTTTGCATGGGCTCAAGTATTTCCACACTTCACGGTATGGAGAAAGCCAAGGGAAAAGAATATGTTAAAAACTGGGTTGCCGTTATCGGTGATTCGACATTTTTACATACAGGCGTTAACTCACTTATGAATATGGTCTACAATAAGGCTACGGGAACTGTTATGATTCTTGATAATTCCACAACCGGAATGACAGGTCATCAGGACCATGCGGCTACAGGAAAGACACTTATGGGTGAGCCTACATATGCTATCGATATTTACAATTTATGCAAGGCTATGGGAATCGACAATGTTGTGGAAGCAGATTCCTTCAATCAGGATGAGCTTATAAAGGTTATTAAGGAAGAAACCGCAAGAGATGCCGTATCGGTTATCATTTGCAAGGCTCCCTGCGCATTGCTTAAGGGACAGAAGTTCCCTTACGTGTGCAAGCCTTTGCCCGAAAAGTGCAAGAAGTGCGGTGCCTGCTTAAAACCCGGTTGCCCTGCACTTACCAAGAATGCTGACGGTACTATTTCAATTGACGCAACTATGTGTAACGGCTGCGGTCTTTGCAAACAGATGTGCAAGTTTGATGCCATAGATAAGGTGGAAAAATAAAATGGAAACGAAAAACATTATGATTGTCGGAGTCGGCGGACAGGGCACATTGCTTACAAGCCGTATTCTCGGCGGAATTATGATAGAAGGCGGATATGATGTAAAGCTTTCCGAAGTTCACGGAATGGCCCAGAGAGGCGGAAGCGTTGTTACTTATGTCCGTTACGGCGAAAAGGTTAACGAGCCTATTGTTGAAGAAGGACAGGCAGACGTTCTGATTGCTTTTGAAAGACTTGAGGCAAAAAGATACGCTCACTTCCTTAAGAAAGACGGCGTTTTGATTGTTAACGACCAAAGAATCGATCCCATGCCGGTGGTTACGGGTGCGGCAACTTATCCCGAAGGCATTATCGAAGAACTTTCAAAAACTTACAAAGTTTACAGCATGGATGCTCAGAAAAAAGCGCTGGAACTTGGCAATGCCAGAGTATTTAACATAATTATTCTCGGTATGGCTGCCAAGCACATGAATTTTACGAAAGAGCAGTGGCTTAACGTTATAGCGGATACTGTTCCCGCAAAGACTGTAGAAATTAATCAGAAGGCCTTTTGCGTTGGTTTTGAAAGCTAAATAAAAACCGACATAAAAAAGGAGACGACAAAATGATTTGGAATGAAGCAAAAGAATGCATGAGCCGCGATGAGATGGCTAATCTTCAGGGAAAGCGACTTGTTAAGCAGGTAAATTACGTTTATCACAATGTAGAATATTATCGCAAGAAAATGCAGCAGGCAGGAGTGGAACCCGGCGATATTAAAGGACTTGAAGATCTTGACAAGCTTCCTTATACCACCAAGGATGACTTAAGAGATACATATCCTTTCGGATTGTTCGCTGCACCCCAGTCTGAAATTGTCAGAATACATGCTTCAAGCGGAACAACAGGTAAAGCTACAGTAGTAGGCTATACAAGAAGAGATATTGAAACCTGGTCGGAATGCGTATCGCGTGCCCTTACACAGTGCGGTATCGGTAAGAATGACATTGTTCAGGTAGCTTACGGTTACGGATTGTTCACAGGCGGATTGGGTGCTCATTACGGTGTTGAAAATACCGGAGCAACGGTAGTGCCCATGTCTACCGGAAATACCAAGAAACTTATTACAATGATGAAGGATTTCGGTGTTACGGGTATTATGTGTACACCGTCATATCTTTTACATATTGCGGAAACCTTGATAGAAACAGGTGAAATCAACAATATCAAGCTGCGCACCGCACTTTGCGGAGCAGAGCCCTGGACGGAGAATATGAGACTTCAGATAGAAGAGAAGCTTCATGTTAACTGCCATGATATTTACGGACTTTCGGAAATCATGGGCCCCGGCGTGGCATGCGATTGCAGCTTCCATAAGGGACTTCATGTTCAGGAAGATTATTTCCTTCCCGAAATTATCAGCGCAGAAACACTTAAGCCCATAGGAGACAACCAGCTTGGTGAACTCGTATTCACGACACTTACCAAGGAAGGAATTCCGCTTATTCGTTACAGGACCAAGGATTTGACAAGCATTACACATGAGAAGTGTGAATGCGGACGTACAACAGCCCGTATCCAGAGATTCAAGGGCAGAAGCGACGATATGATGGTTCTTCGCGGAGTAAACGTATTCCCTTCACAGATAGAAGCAGCTTTGCTGGAAGTATCGGAAACATTGCCGCACTATCTTATTATTGTCGACCGTGTCAACAACCTTGACACTATCGAAATTCAGGTCGAAGTAGAAGAACGTTTCTTCAGTGACGAAATAAAAGAATTGGAAAAATTGACCAAAAAGATAGAATCAACTATTAAAACCGCTATCGGACTTGCAGTTAAAGTCAAACTGGTTGAACCTAAGACTTTGGAGCGTTCCGAGGGAAAAAGCGTACATGTAATCGACAAGCGAGTGTTTGATTAGAAAGGAAAAATGTATGTTTATTAAACAGGTTTCTGTATTTTTGGAGAACAGAGAAGGCAGACTTTTATCCGCTCTTGATGTTCTTAAGAAAGAAAATATCAATATTATTTCATTAAGTCTTGCCGATACGTCTGACTACGGAATGTTAAGAATGATTACCGCTGATGCACAAAAAGCCAAAGATTCATTAAAAAAAGAAGGTCTTTCGGCACATCTTACGGATGTTATAGCTATTAAGCTTCCGCATACGGTCGGTTCTCTTTCCGACGTGATTTCTATGATTACAGACGCGGGAATTAATATTGAATACATGTATGCACTTTCTACAAAAGATGAAAATGCGTGCATAGTTATTAAACCTACAGATAAAGATGCTTGTAAAAAAGCATTGGAAAATAAAGAGATTTCTTTCCTTACGGATGAGGAAATTGCTTCATTTTAAGTTTATGCAAAACGCTGAATTGAGCCGTGTTTATTGACTTTTTCGTAAATTTTTGTTAATATGTCAATGCTTAGCAAAGAGGGGCAACCGTGTTCAATTCAGGTAAAACCGCATTAAACAGGTGTATTTACTTGAGACGGGATGTATTATGCCCGTCTTTTGTTTTGCTTTTTAAAGTGAAATACAATCGGTCATGGGGGAAGGTTATGATTAATAACAAGTATAAGTTTGAGTATGTTCCCAAGGACCCTACCAGGGTTAATACAAAGAACGATTATATCGGAGCGTATTTTACAATTATCGAAGACAGTGAACTTAGAAGAAACCGTATTATCGTTTTCTGGACATGCACGGTTCTGATTTTTGTTTCATTGGGTGTAAGCCTTTTTTTAAACAATGACTTGTTTCGATTGTTTTATGTAGTGATGCCTTATGCCTGCAATGTTCTTATATGGGTATACTTACTGTTTGCCGTTATAGGATATTCGGGCAGAGTAGACAAGCTGGAGCGCAAGGCTTGCAATAATATTGTGAACAGAATGAAGACAACCGCACTTCTCGGTATTATTTTCTCGGCAATTTCCGTAATCGGTGCGGTACTAAGCTTCGCATTTCGCCTTGCGTTATTTAATACAAGCAATATCATTACTTTTGTTTTTGTATGTATGACGCTTGTTTCTTTTGTCATAGTATTTATTAAAGCTTTGGGCTTTAAGACGGATATAGCGCAAATGGCGTAAGTTTTAAATCGGTATTACGAAGGAAACTTCATAATATAAATAATCTATTTTTCTTATTTTTAAGGGAGGAAAAAATCATGAAGACTTTCATGAAAAAACTTGCTCTTATCATGGCTGCAGTTATGGTAATGAGCACAATAGCCGCTTGCGGTGAGACTCAGGCACCCGCTCCGGCTTCTACTGAAAGTTCTGCGGAAAGTTCTACTGAAGCATCGGTTTCTTCAGAAGAAGTTACAACAAGCACAGAAGATGTTGCTCCTGCAGAAGATTCGGCAGACAAGACACTCGTAGTTGGATATGACTTCTTTTCAAGCAAGTTCAGTCCTTTCTTCGCTACAACAGCTTATGACCAGGATGTTGCATCAATGACATCTGTAGCACTTCTCGGTACAGACCGTGAAGGTAACGTTGTTATGAAGGGTATTGAAGGTGAAGTTATTCCTTATAACGGAACAGATTATACATACACAGGTATCGCTGATCTTGATGTTGTTACAAACGATGACGGATCTGTTGATTACAACTTCGTTCTTAAAGACGGACTTAAGTTCTCTGACGGCGAAGCACTTACTGTTGATGACGTAATCTTTTCACTTTACGTATTGTCAGATCCTACATATGACGGAACCTCAACATTCTATTCACTTCCCATCGTAGGTATGGAAGAGTACAGAAGCGGTATGGATACACTCTTTAACCTTCTCGTTGCAGCAGGTAAGGACAATACCGATTTCACTAACTGGGATGAAGCTACTCAGACAGCATTCTGGGCAGATCTCGAACAGGGCGGAGCAGCTTTTGTACAGGAAATCGTTGATTACTGTATAGCAGCAGGCTACAACGCAGCAGAAGATCCTGCCGGAGTAGTTATCGGAACATGGGGCTTTGAAGCACCCGAAGATGCTACCACAGCAGATATTTTCTGGATTATGGCAGACGCTTACGGCTATGATTTATCAACATTAAGTGATACAGAAACTGCAGGCTCATCACTTTTTGATCTTATGCCTAACTATGCTAACTACACATCCGGTATTTCTACCGGCGAATCAGCTCCCAACATTTCAGGTATTGTTAAGACAGGCGACAACACATTCTCAATTAAGATGAGCAAGTTCGATGCCAACGCAATTTACCAGGTTGGTCAGACTGTAACTCCTTTACACTACTATGGTGATGCAAGCCTTTATGACTACGACAACAATATGTTCGGTTTCAATAAGGGTGATTTGAGCGGTGTTAAGGATAAGACAACAAAGCCCATGGGTGCAGGCCCTTACAAGTTTGTAAGCTACGAAAACGGTGTTGTTACATTCGAAGCTAACGAAAACTACTTCAAGGGATGCCCGAAGACCAAGTACATCCAGTTTAAGGAAACACCCGGCTCAGATAAGCTTACAGGTATCGCTTCAGGTACATTCGATATTTCAGACCCTTCAATGAGTGCTGAAGTATTAAAGAGCATTAAGGGATACAACTCAAACGGCGAAATCAGCGGTGACCTTCTTGAGACAAGCCTTGTAGATAACCTCGGTTATGGTTACATGGGTATTTCCGCTACCAACGTTAAGGTTGGCGATGACAAGGAAAGCGATGCTTCCAAGTCATTAAGAAAGGCATTTGCAACATTATTTGCATGCTATCGTGATACAGTAGTTAACTCTTACTACGGAGAAATGGCTACAGTTATTCAGTATCCTATTTCAAATACTTCATGGGCAGCTCCCAAGCCTGCTGATGAAGGATACAGACTTGCTTACTCAGTTGATGCTGACGGCAATTCAATCTACACAGCCGATATGACAGATGAGCAGAAGGCTGCAGAAGCATTAAAGGCTACAGTTTCATTCTTCAAGGCTGCAGGTTATACATATGATGACGCTACAGGAACATTTACAGCTGCTCCCGAAGGCGCTCGTATGACATATGAAGTAATTATCCCTGCTGACGGTCATGGTGATCACCCTGCATACGGTGTCCTTACAGCTGCTAAGGAAGCTCTTGCTACAATCGGTATCACTCTTGAAATCAACGACCCTTCAGATTCAAATATTCTTTGGGATGCTCTTGATGCAGATACAGCTGATATGTGGTGTGCTGCATGGGGCGCTACAGTTGACCCTGATATGTATCAGGTATATCACTCTGATAACTACAATCAGGGAACAAAGTCAAACCACTATGCTATTCAGTCTGCAGAACTCGACAGCCTCATCATTGCTGCACGTGAAAGCGCAGACCAGACATATCGTAAGGCAACTTACAAGCAGTGTCTTGAAATCATCCTTGACTGGGCTGTTGAAGTTCCTGTTTACCAGAGACAGAATGCAATTGTATTCAGTTCACAGCGTGTAAACCTTTCAACAGTTACTCCCGATATCACAACATTCTGGGGCTGGATGAATGACATTGAATTACTTGAAATGAACTAAGTTTCAGTTGTTATTATTGATTCGAGGGGTGCAAAAGCCTTGCACCCCTTTGAATCTTTTATACGATTTTTCAAAAGGGTTTGGTAATGTTCTTATGGCTAAATTTATTGTAAGAAGACTTGGGTTGAGTCTGATTATTTTATTTTTCGTAACATTTATGGTTTATCTTCTTGAGTATTCACTTCCTACAAGCTATGTAGAGAAGACCGCGCTCGAACTTTCGCAGCGTCCCGGTTCACAGAAGAGTGCTCAGCAATGGATTGATGAACTTAATGCCCAATATGGAATGGATAAGGGTGTTGTTAAAGGGTATGCCACATGGCTTTCCAATTCATTAAAGGGTAATTTCGGCGACAGCTGGTCACAGACTATGCCGGTAACCGAGTTATTTAAAAAGTGTATTTGGTACAGCTTCTTTATGGGGCTTATTTGCTTTTTTTTGGAAATTATCATTTCGATTCCGTTAGGTGTTCTGGCTGCACGAAAGCAGTACAGTATGACTGACTATACGGTTACCGTTATTTCACTTATCGGTATTTCAATGCCTACATTCTTTATGGCAACGGTTTTCAAACTTATTTTCTCGGTAAAACTCGGATGGTTTGAACTGATTGGTATGCAGGGACGAAACTATACTACATTAAGCAGCTTCGGACAGTTTATGGATCTTGCCAATCATCTTGTTTTACCCATTATGACATTGACAGTAGTAAGCATCGGTTCACTTATGCGTTTCACACGTACCAACATGCTTGAAGTTCTTAATGCTGATTATGTGCGTACCGCAAGAGCAAAGGGCCTTCCCGAAAAGAAGGTTATTTCGCACCATGCTTTCAGAAATACAATGATACCCCTTGTTACAATGCTTGGTGGTTCACTTCCGGGTCTTTTCGGCGGTGCACTTATCACGGAAACTTTGTTCGGTATCAGAGGAATAGGCTACTATTCATATCACGCCATGACACAGGGTGACATTCCGTTCACAATGTTCTACCTTGCGTTCAGTGCTGTGCTTGTTCTTGTAGGTAACCTTATTTCCGATATCCTTTACGCTGTGGTTGATCCCCGCGTAAGAGTAAATTAAGGGGGTCGCGTTATGAGTAAAAATTTTAATGAAGTATTAAAACAACGTGAACTTGATGAGAACGCGAAAAGCGAGAAGGATATGTCACTTGACAGTACCGAACGTGTTAAGGTATTAAGTCCGGGACAGCTTGTCTTTAAGCGTTTTGTAAACAATAAACTTGCGATAGCCGGTACTTTTATTTTGCTGGCAATGTTTACCTTTGCATTTATTGTGCCGATTTTTTATCCTTACAGCCAGACACAAATTTTTTATAAGTATTCCGATACGGTTGTAGAGTATGCACAGGTTACCGAAAGAAAAGACTATTCAATAATGATGGAAGCGGATGCGGATGAACTTCATTATTCGCTCAAAAATTATCTGACCGCAGACATTAATGATATTAAGTCAAAAAATCTTTCCGAAAAGTTTTTAAGCGATGAACAGGGCAATACTTACAGACTTTGTAAAGATGATGATTATGTTTTCAGTCTTTACAAGGAAAATTGTGAGACAATCGCTACTTCATGTTCAAGTATCGAATACGGCGTATATAAAGTTCTCGGAAAAGAGCTTGAATTAAATGAAGGTGTAGCAAAGGTTAAGGGCTTTGACAATGCACTTGCAGATGCAATTGCATCACGTGCGAAAGAGTTTTCTGTCGGCGGAAAGAACTTCTCACTTGTTCAGAACAAGAAAGAATATAACATTTATCTTGAAGCAGAAGGAATAGTATACGAAGATTTTTATCCCGGTGAAGGCTTCGAAAAAGCATTTACCGATAATCTTGCAAGTGACAGCTTCGAGTATGGCAACAAGACATACCGTGTAAAGACCGAAGGCGAGAACATTGTTGCATTTTTGATTGACAATGAAGAAAAAGTTGCTGTTCTTACCACATATGTTTTCGATGCTTATGATGGCAAAGATAATCTCGGCAAAAATTTCGAAAATGCCGCAGTATCGGCATTTGCTAATGGGCTGACATTTGAATGTGATGGCATAACATATGTTATCCAAAAAGAAAACGATGAATTCGTTGTATATGACAAGGCCAACTCTTCCGAACCTGTCGGAGCATTATCCACACAGGTTATAAGAAGAAGCAACGGTGAGGATACTCTTGAATTTGCTTTCAAGGAAAAGACCCGTGAAGTTATCGAACAGATGGCTGCGGATTCCAAGAAGACTGCCAAATTCACATGGCCGATTGCTCAGGTTGATGCAAACGGTGAGTACACTTATGACGATAACGGAGAAATTGTCAAGGAAGACCGCGAAATTACCATTACGGAAAAGAACGGCATTTATGACTTGTCCGTTGCACAGGTAGTATATCTTATCAATACTTTTGAAAGACCTTCCAAGGTTCACCTTGCGGGTACCGACGGAGACGGAATGGACGTATTGGCACGTATGATGTACGGTGGCCGTGTATCCTTAATTTTCTCCTTCGTAGTAATTATTATCGAAACCGTTTTAGGCGTTATCATGGGCGGTATCGCAGGATATTTCGGGGGCTGGGTAGACAACCTTATCATGCGTCTTGTTGATATTTTCTATTGCATCCCTCATTTGCCTATTTTGATTATCCTGGGTGCAATGTTTGATGCCATGAAGGTAAAGCCTTACGTTCGTGTGGCGTACCTGATGATTATTCTGGGTGTTCTGGGATGGGCAGGTGTTGCACGTATGGTCAGAGGACAGATTCTTTCCTTACGTGAGCAGGAATTCATGGTTGCTACGGAAGCTTTGGGTATTCGCACCAAAAAGAGAATTTTCAAGCACCTGATTCCGAACGTTATGCCTCTTTTGATTGTAACGGCTACATCAGGTCTTGGTGACATTATCATAACCGAGTCCACACTTTCATTCTTGGGACTTGGTGTTAAGCATCCTCTTGCTACATGGGGTACGATGATTGACTCGGTATCTTCGGCAGAGGCAATGAAAGCTTATACTTATATCTGGGTTCCCGTAGGACTTCTTATATGTCTTACTGTAGTAGCATTTAACTTCGTAGGCGACGGACTTCGTGATGCCTTCGATCCTAAGATGAAGCGGTAAGGAGGGTAAGAAGATGGCCAAAAAAAACAGTTATATTTCAAATAAAGAGACGGCGAAGATTACCAGACGCAACCGTCAGATTACAAGAAGACTTGAAAAAGCCAGAAGTAAGAAGAACACAGATCCTTCGGTTTATACTACCACGATGAAGGATCCCGGTAACGTCGTTGAATTTGACAATGTATGTTCGTACTTCTTTACGGATATCGGTGTTGTTAAGGCGGTAGACGGTATTTCATATAACGTTCCCAAGTGTTCAACAGTTGGTATCGTAGGAGAGTCGGGCTGCGGAAAGTCGGTTACAAGCCTTTCGCTTATGCAGCTTTTGCAGCGTCCCAGCGGTCAGACCGTAGGCGGCGAAATCAGATTAAATCTTGGCGATGAGAACAACTCAGCCATTAATATTGTTAAGGCACCCACGGAAGTGATGCAGAATCTTCGCGGTAACAGAATGTCGATGATTTTCCAGGAGCCTATGACAAGCTTAAATCCTGTATTCAAGATCGGAGAACAGGTTAACGAAGTTATCGAACTTCATAATCCCGAAATGTCACCCGAGGATGTAAAGGCAAGAACTCTTGAAATGCTTGAACTTGTCGGTATTGCCAACAAAGAAGGCGTTTACGAGATGTATCCTCACGAGCTTTCGGGTGGTATGCGCCAGCGTGTAATGATAGCTATTGCACTTGCCTGCGATCCCGCACTTATTATTGCGGATGAGCCGACAACGGCATTGGACGTTACAATTCAGGCTCAGATACTTGACCTTTTGAAGGGACTTAAAGAGAAGCTTTCAAGTTCAATTATGCTTATTACTCACGACCTTGGCGTTGTTGCCAATATGGCTGACTATGTTGTTGTTATGTATGCCGGTCGTGTAGTTGAAAAAGGTACTGCCAAGGAGATATTCTCAAATCCCTGCCATCCTTATACAATCGGACTTATGAAATCAAAGCCCGTAGTAGGTAAGAAGGTAGATGAACTTTACAATATCCCCGGAAGCGTTCCGAACCCGATTAATATGCCCGATTACTGCTATTTCAGAGATCGTTGCGAGTATCAGTGCGATAAGTGCAAGAACAAGGAAGCCGGATTCGGAAATTATCCTCCCGAAATCAAGATATCGGAGACTCACTACGTATCCTGTTATCGTTATTACGATGAAGGAGAAATAATCGGTTATCCCAAGTCTGTGAATGTGGAGGAACTTTAAAATGGCAGAAGATAAAAAATTAGAAACAATAAATAATGATGACAATCTTCTTGTCGTAAAGGATCTTAAAAAGTACTTCCCGATAAACACGAACATCTTTGGACATGCTGCCGGTTACGTTAAAGCAGTAGACGGTGTTTCTTTCAGCATTAAAAGAGGAACAACCATGGGTCTTGTAGGAGAGTCGGGATGCGGTAAATCAACCACAGGTCGTACACTTTTGAGACTTCAGGACAAGACATCCGGTGAAGTATATTTTAACGGAAAAGAAATTTTCTCACTTTCCAAGGAAGAACTCAGAAAGATGAGACCCAATATTCAGATTATTTTCCAGGATCCTTTTTCGAGCCTTTCACCCCGTCTTCCTATCGGTGATATCATAGGAGAAGCGGTAAGAGAACATCATATTGTTCCCGAAGAGGAATTCAACGATTATATTACGAGAATCATGAAAGCCTGCGGACTCCAGGAATATCATAAGGACAGATATCCTCACGAGTTTTCCGGCGGACAGAGACAGCGTATTTGCATAGCTCGTGCGCTTGCACTTAATCCGGAATTTATCGTATGCGATGAACCGGTATCCGCACTTGATGTTTCGATTCAAGCACAGATTATTAATCTTTTGAAGGATTTGCAGAAGGAATTTAATCTTACGTACCTTTTCATTTCACATGACCTTTCGGTTGTAGAACACATTTCCGATACGGTTGGTGTTATGTATCTTGGAAATATGGTTGAATACTCCGAAACACAGAAGATTTTCGATAATCCTCTTCATCCTTATACAAAGGCACTGTTTTCGGCTATTCCGATTCCGGATCCCGATGCAAAGATTAATCGAATCATTCTCGAGGGCAGTATTCCTTCACCCGCCAATCCGCCTTCGGGTTGTAAGTTCCATACAAGATGTAAAGAGTGTATGGGTATTTGCAAGTGGGTAAATCCCGAATACAGGGAAGTAGAGGACGGACATTTTGTTGCCTGCCATCTTTACAATACTCCCGAGATGAACGAGAAGGCCGAAAAAGAAGCAAAGAAGGCTGAAAAGCAGGCTAATGAGCCCAAGACAATTACTGCTTCCGTTGAAGTGGAAATTTCTACCAACAAGAAAAGCAAGGAAAAAAAGAGTAAATAATGAAGAAAAAGTTTAAGGAAGAATTCGTTGATGACGGAAGAACAATAGCCGATATGAACGTGGAGGGTACCCCGTGGTATAATCCCGTTAAGCCCGAAAAGTCAACCGAACCCCTGGGTGAGGTGGCATCGGTTAAAGAAACCTTTGCCATTATAAAAGGAGTTTTGGGTGCTGCTCTTTTGGTGGGACTGATAATTTCCGGTGTTTTTGCACTTTTGATTCTTTTCTTATGCTTTATATGGAAGTAAAATAAAGGGGAAGCATGTTGCTTCCCTTTTTGATTACCATCAATAATAAATTGTTTAAAAGGACGGAGTCTAAAAATGAACAAGGATAAAGTCAGAAGACGTGTATATGAGATTATTAAAATCGGAAATGTGTCGGATACACCGAGCAAACTTTTTGATATTTTCATTACTCTGGTTATATTTATCAACCTGTTTGCCACGTTGTATTCAACATATGAGGAATCCTACAGATATACGACAATCCTTAATATTGTTGAATTGGTAACGGTTGTTATCTTTACAATCGAGTTCATCTTAAGGCTCTGGACAGCTGATTTTGAATATCCTGAGAAGAAAAGATTTGAGGCTGCGGTATGCTTTTTCTTTTCTTTTTACGGAATAATTGATTTCTTAACTTTCTTTCCTTATTATCTTCCGATTGTATTTCCGGCAGGCGCGGTTGCATTCAGAATATTCAGGGTAGTACGTATTTTCAGATTGTTTAAGATAAACTCAAAATACGACGCTTTCAACGTTATTGTTGATGTATTGAACGATAAGAAAAAGCAGATTTTATCATCTGTTTTTATGATATTGATCTTAATGGTAGCTTCATCGATGTTTATGTATTCACTTGAGCATGAAGCCCAGCCCGATGTTTTCAAAAATGCCTTCAGTGGTATATGGTGGTCGGCATCAACTCTGCTTACCATCGGATACGGTGATATTTATCCCGTTACCACTTTGGGTAAGATAATTGCCATATTCCTTTCTTTTCTGGGTGTCGGACTTGTTGCGATTCCTACAGGTATTATTTCCGCAGGATTCGTTGAACAGTACACAAAGATTAATATTATTACCCGCAAGGAAGAGGAAAAGAAAATCAATTTTGTGACTTCGATAGTGGAGAAAGATCATTTCTGGTGCAACAAAGCGGTGAAGGATGTTACCTTTCCTCCGGAGATAATTCTTGTGGCTCTTATCCGAGACGAGGAGGAAATAGTTCCTTTCGGTGACCTTGTCATGAAGGAAGGCGATGTTCTTATCTTGGGAGCCAGAAGATATTCGGATACGCCCATTAAGCTTAAGGAAATTCTTCTTAAGGAAGAACATGCTTGGGTGAATAAGCCCATAAAACTTTTGGATATTTCAAGACAGGAACAGATTGTCATGGTTCAAAGACGCAGCCGTACAATCATTCCAAACGGCTCAACCGTGCTTAAGAGCGGAGATAGAATTTTACTGTATTCAAAGACTGAATAACCTATTGACATATCTTTTTAGGGTGTTATAATACTATTTGACTTTAAAACGTTAAAGCGTTTACGCGTTTAAGCGCGAAAGTAAATTCTAAGGAGATAGAAGAAAATGATCAGTAAAATTATTATGCTTATTCTGTTTTTTGCGGTAATGATCGGTGTAGGCGTTTACACACGTAAATCCGCAACAGATGTTAACGGATTTGTCCTGGGCGGTAGAAGTGTTGGCCCCTGGCTTACAGCGTTTGCATACGGTACTTCATATTTCAGTGCCGTAGTATTCGTAGGTTATGCGGGACAGTTCGGATATAAATACGGTCTTTCCTCAACATGGATAGGTATCGGCAACGCATTAATCGGTTCACTTATGGCCTGGGTTATCCTCGGCAGACGTACGCGAGTAATGAGCAAGCATTTGAAGTCGGCAACAATGCCCGATTTCTTCGGTAAGCGTTATCATTCAAAAGCAATTCAGATTGCTTCCGCATTAATTGCTTTCATTTTTCTTATTCCCTATACAGCATCCGTATATAACGGTCTTTCAAGACTTTTCGGTATGGCATTTAATGTTCCTTATACGGTTTGCGTAATTGTTATGGCAGTTCTTACGGGTGTATATGTTATCCTCGGCGGATATATGGCAACAGCGGTAAACGATTTCATTCAGGGTATTATCATGTTAATCGGTATTGTAGCTGTTATCGTAGGTGTGCTTAACGGAAACGGAGGATTCTTTGAAGCTTACATGAAACTTTCAATAATGGAAAGCGATGTTGCGGTTACCGCAGGACTTCAGGGAGCATTCGTTTCATTCTTCGGCCCCGATCCCGTAAACCTTTTGGGAGTAGTTATTTTAACATCGTTAGGTACATGGGGACTTCCTCAGATGGTTCAGAAATTCTATGCTATCAAGGATGAGAAGGCAATTAGAACAGGTACTATTATTTCAACATTCTTCGCTATCGTTGTTGCGGGCGGAAGCTACTTTTTGGGCGGTTTCGGAAGACTTGTTGATGTAAGTGCGATTACAACCGAGAGCGGACTTGCATACGATGCAATCATTCCCACAATGCTTTCAAAGCTTCCCGATATCTTAATCGGTATAGTAATTGTATTGGTTCTTTCGGCTTCAATGTCAACGCTGTCATCACTTGTACTTACTTCAAGTTCAACGCTGACACTTGACCTTATTAAAGATAATATTGTCAAGAACATGTCCGAAAAGAAGCAGCTTTTTGTTATGAGAGTATTCATTGTTGTATTTATTGTTATTTCGGTTGTCCTTGCAATTAACCCGCCTACATTTATCGCTCAACTTATGGGTATTTCATGGGGTGCTTTGGCCGGTGCATTTTTGGCTCCTCTTCTCTATGGTTTATATTGGAAGGGTGTTACAAGAATCGGTGTCTGGGCAGGCTTTGTATCGGGTGTCGGCATTACTGTTGCAAATATGTTCTTCAAGTGGACATCACCCATTAACGCAGGTGCAATTTCGATGATTGCGGGTCTTGTGGTAGTTCCCGTTGTATCATTGATTACTCCCAAACTTGATAAGGGCGAAATTGATTTTTCTTTCAAATGCTACGACAAGAAAAAGGTTGTGGAAGAGAAGATTGCACTTCCCGAAGATGTTATTTCAGAATAATGTTTACAAATATTTTACAGTCCGAAACTAAGGTTTCGGACTGTTTTTTTGCGCGTTTTTGTGGTATTCTGTTAAGATACAGTGATAAACTGTAAAGGTGGGATATGAGTAAAGATTTTAAGATTGACGGACAAATGGATTTCTTTAATATGTTTTCTTCCTACACGGACGATACAGGTGCTTCCGTTAAAGTATCTACCCCGCATTCGGATTTTAAGCCGCGCAAAAGTGCAGGGGGAGGCATTACGATTAAGGATGCCGAGCCGATGAGCGATTTGAATAAGCAGTTATCATTGGACGAGTTTATCGCGGCATCGGATGTTAAGAAGGAAGAAGAGCCCGAGAGTAATAAATCCCAAACCGATTTTCTTTTTGAAAAATGCTCAAAGTGTTGGTGCTATGATTGCAAGCATAATTCCAGAAACGAAGGAAAACCCAGAGATATGTGCGGTGTAATGATGCCGTGTCCCGCCTGCGATTCCTGCGTAAGCGAGGGTTTTGCCGAGGTATGTGAAATCGGCTCGGCGAAAGAAGGCTGCATGACAAGAGCACTTGAAGAAGGCATTGTTATTCAGGACGAATATTAATTAGTTTATGAGAGAATAAATATGAAAATTATTATTATCGGATGCGGTAATGTCGGTTTCGGTATAGCAAGACAGCTTAGCGCCGAAGGTCATGATATTACGGTTATTGATGTAAACGAGCAGATAGTAAGGGAAGCTTCCACCGGCATGGACATAATGGGAATCGTCGGAAACGGTTCCACTTTAAGTGTCCTTAAGGAAGCAAATGTTTCAAAAGCGGATTTGGTTATCGCCGTAACCGATTCGGATGAAAGAAATCTTCTTGCATGTTTAATTGCAAGAAAGGCTTCGGGCTGTAATACAATTGCACGTGTACGAAACCCCGAATACAGAGCCGAAATCGGATATATTAAGGATGAACTCGGTCTTTCCATGGTCGTAAATCCCGAGCTTTCCGCTGCCGAAGAAATTTCAAGACTCATTAAGTTTCCGTCGGCTATCGAAATTGATTCTTTTGCCAAGGGAAGAGTTGAACTTATGAAGTTCGAGGTTAATTCGAACTGTCCTTTATGCAACATGACTCTTAAGAAGATGCACTCCGCACTTAAGTGTGATGTCCTTGTCTGCATAGTGGAACGTGGCGATGATACCATTATTCCCAACGGTGATTTTGTAATAACGGAAGGCGACAAAATTTACTTTGTTGCATCCGCCAGAAAAGCATCGGAGTTTTTCAAGGCAATGAATATGCTTGAAGGTAAGGCAAAGTCCTGCATTATCGTAGGGGGCGGAAGCATTACCGAGTATCTTGCAAAATCTTTGCTTAATTCCGGCGTTTCGGTCAAGATTTTCGAAAAAGATAAAAATCGCGCCAATGAACTTGCGGATATTCTTCCGGAAGCTGTCGTTATTAATGCGGACGGCGGAAATAAGGATTATGCAAGCGAAGAGGGTATTGAAAGAACACAGGCTTTCGTGGCACTTTCGGACAGAGACGAGGAAAACGTCATGATGTCGATTTACGCCAAGAAGGTGAACCCGAAAGCAAAGATTATTACCAAGGTTCACAGGAATTCTTACGATGACATTATTAAGGATATGAATCTCGGAAGTATTATTAATCCCAAGCTTATTGCGGGACAGAATGTTGTTGAATATGTTCGTGCGATGCAGAATTCCCTCGGCAGTAATATTGAAACGTTGTACAAGTTATCCGAAGACGCCGAAGCACTTGAGTTTATCGTAAGGGAAGAGTCGGCACTTACCGGAAAACCTTTGATGGATATTGAACTTAAGGATAATGTTCTTATCGGTGGAATTGTCCACAACGGAGTAGTCGAAACTCCTAAAGGAAACAGTGTTATTCGCGTAGGCGATACGGTTATTGTTGTTACTACGGAAACGGGATTCAGTGATATTAAAGATATTTTATTGTAATGGAGTAAGCGATGAACAAGTCAATTATTCGTTTTCTTTTGTGTCGCGTGCTTCAATTTGAAGGCATTTTCATGATGCTTCCGTGCATCGTGGCACTCATTTATAAAGAGTATACCGGTGTTTATTTTCTTCTTGTCGGTTTATCATCCATTGTTCTTGGAACATTGGGAAGCTTTATCCCCGCCAAGAGCAAGGTGTTTTATGCCAAGGAAGGATATGTAACCGTTGCTTTGTCATGGATTATTTTAAGTATAGTCGGAGCAATCCCGTTTGTTCTTTCGGGGGAGATTCCTTCGTATGTCGATGCTGTTTTTGAAATTGCATCAGGCTTTACCACGACGGGAGCAACCATATTAACCGATGTTGAAACTCTTTCTTACACTTCCATGTTTTTCAGATGCTTTACAAACTGGATAGGCGGTATGGGAGTTATCGTATTTATTATGGCCGTAGTACCGCTTTCGGGATGCTATAATCTTCATCTTATGCGCGCCGAGAGTACGGGCGCGGATGTCGGTAAGCTTGTTCCCAAGATAAAGAACACTGCCAAGATTCTGTATTTAATGTATATAGGTATTTCGGTAGTTTTGATTATTTGCTATTTGTGCGCCGGAATGAATATTTACGATGCGCTTATTATTGCTTTTTCCACTATGGGTACGGGCGGATTCGCCAATCTGAATTTAAGTATCGGCGGTTATTCGTATGCGGTTCAGACAATTACAACCATATTCATGTTTATATGCGGTATTAACTTCTCCGCATATTTTGTGCTTATTGGTAAGCATCCCAAGGAATTTTTCAAAAACGAAGAAGTTAAATGGTATGCAATAATTGTTCTTCTTATATCCGTTGTAATTACGTTCCAGGTCAGAGGATCGTTCCCGACAATAAGAGAAGCCTTCCATCATGCCATTTTCCAGGTTGTGTCAATAATGACGACAACCGGTTTTTCAACGGTCGATTTTAACGTCTGGCCGATGCTTTCGAAAGCATTGATTGTATTTGTCATGATTGTCGGCGGATGCGCGGGCTCAACAGCCGGAGGTATTAAGGTATCAAGACTTATGATTTCCATTCGCGAACTTCGTAAGGAAATCGGCCTTTTGGTGTCACCAAGAAGCGTTCGAAAGGTCAGACTCAATGACCGTTCGGTGGGGGATGATATAGTTCGGACGGTTGCGGCTTTTCTTTTGGCATACTTTGCACTGATTATTATTTCAGCGATTATCGTAAGCCTGGACGGATTCGATTTTACATCGAATGTTACCGCGGTAATCGCATCTGTAAGCAATGTCGGCCCCGGTCTTGAAATGGTCGGCCCCAGCGGAAACTTTGCAGCATTTTCGAATATTTCAAAAATCGTCCTCACCATCGATATGCTGGCAGGACGTCTTGAAATTTTCCCGATGCTTGTATTAATCAATTTCCATACATGGAAGAGAAGATAATTTATAATGAAAAAGTATTTAAGATTTTTGTTCATGATTGTTGTTCTGGCATTTATGAACCTGGCACTTTCATGGTGTATAAGAGGATATTCGGATTGGTATATTGACACTGTTTTTCCGTTCTTTTCCAAGACTTACGGTAAAATAACAGGCGTGTTTAAATTCTCGATAGGCGAAATACTTCTTTATGCGGCCGTTATCTATGCAGTCATTTCGATTGTGCTTTATATCGTAAGATTTTTCATGAGACTTTTTAAAAGGGACAGTCTTAAGAAGCTTGTGAGGGTAAATACTTATTTCTTTACGGCGCTTTTGACGCTTGTCATTGTCCTTCAGGTAAATAACTGTTTTGTACTGTATCATTCGGACGGTATTTTAAAGGGTACCGTGTACGATTCATATGAGCCGACACAGGATGATTTTGTCGATCTTTACAATATACTTGTCGACCGTGTAAATCTTTTATCCATTTCTTTTGAAAGAGACGGAAAGGGCGCGATAGTTTACGACAAGGATATTAAAAGTGCTTCGATGGATGTTTTGAGAAGTATCGGAGAGACTTCAAAGAAAAGAGTCGGAACTTCCGAGGAAAGACCTTTGGATAAAAAGCTTAAAAGGCTTTCGGGCGTGTACAGCGCACCTAAGTTTTTGAAAACTTCCAAGTTTTTCAGTCAGCAGGGTATTATGGGTTATTATTTTCCGTTTTCACTTGAGGCAAATATTAATTCGCGTATGTACATTGCCAACATGCCTGCGACCATGTGCCATGAGCTTACTCATTTAAAAGGCTTTATTCGGGAAGACGAGGCCAATTTTATTGCTTTTCTTGCGGGTAACAGCGCAAAGGATTCTTTTTTTGAATACAGTGTCGACCTCATGGTTATTGAATACATGGCTTCCTTTGCAAATGAAAACAGCTCTTTTTTGGAACAGCTTCACGGCGTTTTGCCCAGAGTTAAAAAGGATATGGTGTTTTTGACGGAGGATGCATGGGAAGAGGTCGAAAAGACAGCCATTTTGGATACCGAAACCGTTAATAAGCTTTCAAATGATTTTCTTGAAACCAATCTTACGCTTAACGGCGTTGAGGAAGGAATTGCTTCTTATTCGGGTGTGGTTGAACTTGTTTTAAAATATATTTACGGAGATAATTGATAATGGTAAAAGAGGAAATTGCATTACGAAAAGTTATTTTACATATTCTTGATTCAAATGCGGGTCAGCCGCTTCTTTCGGACGAGTGTTTAGAGTACGGTTCCGAGTTTTCCGAGTTTATCAAAGAGCATATTGCCAAGATTTCGGGCGGGGACGATTGCAAAAAATGTGAGTTTTACAAGCAGGAATCCGAGGTTTATCAGGTGCTTGCCGATTATGATGACAAGAATTTTACGGAAATCAGTAAGGAACTTGCAAACCGTCTTTATGACGTTATGCGTGCAAACGTGGATATTCCGTCTGCTGATTTGTTTATTGTGCGTTTTTCTTTTGACTCACTTGAATATCTGGCGATTCTTAAGATGAACTACAAGCCGATGTATACTCACAGAAGTGTTGTCGGTGAAGACGATGTAATGAAAAACGAGGTTTATCGTTTCAAGGAACTGCTCCCTTCGGAAAGTACCAAGCTTGCGGAGGCTGCGGTAATAAGGCTTACCGACCTTTCCATTATGCTTGTTGAGAAGAAGGCCGAGATTAACGGCAAGAAGGAAGATTATTTCAGCGAATATTATCTTAAGTGTTCCACGAAGCTTTCGAACAAGAAAAAGCTTGCGATTGTCACGAAGGCAATTGAAAATGTGAACAACAATGCATACGAGGAAGCCAACAGATTCGAGGAACAGATGAAGGCCAAGGCTACCATTAACGAAACACTTGAAAAGAACGGCGGGTTTGTTGTGGAAGAGCTTGCCAATGAAGTTTTTAAGGAGCGCGATGACTTAAAGACCGCTTTTGAGGAACGCATGGAGAAGTACAACATGGTCAAAGAGGAAATTCTTCCTCAAAGCGAGACGACCACCAAGAAGTATCAAAAGCAGCATCTTATAACAGATACCGGAATCGAGATTAAAATTCCGATGAGTCAGTACGAAGATTCGGGTAATGTCGAATTTACGCAAAACGACGACGGAACCATTTCTTTACTGATTAAAAACATCGGTAACATAAGCGCGAAATTCTGATATTTTAAGCGCAGAACGGAGTATTTGTGGATAAAAATATTGTAGGATACGTTTCTCAATATTGTAACGATTCTTTTGATAAAAGGCCTTTTTGCAAAGAAGATGCGCTGGTATTGTGCCAGTTTTCGTATTTGAAGTTCGATGAACTTTTGCCGGAAACCAACGGAATACCGATGTCACTTTCAAAGATGGTTGCATCCGAAAAATTCGATACTCTTTTCTCGGATTTCAGATACGAGAAGGATAATCGGGATTTGTTCGATGCTGTTTACTTCAGCAGAAGATTCTGCCTTATGGAAGTATGCTTTTATATAAACAGAATTGAGACAAAGCAGGAAACCCAGTTCAGCGCAATTACGTTTTTGCTGCCCGATACCGTGCCTGTTGTCATTTTCAGGGGTACGGATGAAAATATCGTGGGCTGGCAGGAGGATTTCAGACTTTCGCTTGCAAGACCCATAGAAGGGCAAAAACTCAGTGTTGAATATATTTGCAATGTTCATGATTATTTTAATGAGCAGCTTATGCTGGGCGGACATTCAAAGGGCGGAAACCTGGCATTATACAGTATGATGAACTGCCCGAATAAAATCAGTGACAGTATAAAGACCGTTTTTTCTTTTGATGCACCCGGATTCAGACCGGAGGTGTTAAAGGAATATGATTATGACAGCATTAAAGACAAGATTGTAAGCGTTATTCCCAGATCGTCGGTTGTGGGAATGCTTTTGTCGGGAGCCGAGGACAGTCTTGTTGTGGAAGCAAAGACCTTCGGAGTTTCTCAGCATAACCCGTATAATTGGGTGATCGAAGAGAAGACGATGGTCGAGACGGAACTTTCGGACAAGCATAAAGTATTGCTAAAAAGCGTAAATCAGTGGATTCTTTCCTTGGACGAGAACACTTTGGAGAGGCTTGTTGCCTTATGCGAAGAGGCCTTGGAAGATACCGGCGCAGATTCAACGCTTGATTTTTACAAAGAAAAACTCAAGTATTTTTCCACTGTTGTAAAAAACAGTAAGGAATTTGATGACAACACCAAGAAGTTCGTACAGAAGATTATTAAATCGTTTATGGAAATTGCGTACGAGAACGTTAAAAACGAACTCGGAATAAACAAAAGCAAAAAAGCAGGTAAATAATTTATGCTGTTTAACTCGTTAACATTTTTGATATTTTTCCCTATATGCGTCGGGCTGTTTTTTATCGTGCCGAAGAAAGTAAGAGTTTATTTTCTTCTTTTGTGCAGCCTGTGCTTTTATATGTGCTGGAACGTGTCGTACGTTCTGTTGCTTATCGCATCCATTCTGGTTACATATACGGCGGGAAGGTTAATTTATAAGTTTAATGACAACGTTAAGGCCAAGAAGCTGACGGTTGCGGCAAGTCTTTTTGTCAACTTCGGCATTTTGTTCGTATTTAAGTATTTTAATTTCTTTACGGATACACTTAACAAAATCTTTCCGGGGAATGAAGGAAACAGGTTTGTGACGCTTAACCTTCTTTTGCCGGTAGGAATTTCTTTTTATATCTTCCAGGCGGTTGGATATACAATTGATGTTTACAGAGGAGCAGAGTGCGAAAGAAACATAGCGAAGTATGCTCTTTTCGTTTCATTTTTCCCACAGCTTGTTGCAGGCCCCATTGAAAGAAGCAAAAATCTTTTAAAACAGATTTCGAATCTTCAGACACGAAAGGTTTTTGACAAGGACATGATTGTGTCCGGATTTTTAACCATGCTGTACGGTTATTTCATGAAGATGATGATTGCCGACAGAGCGGCCGTTTTGGTTAACACGGTTTTCGATGCGGCGGGCTATTCGAATTATTCGGGATTTGAGGTTTTGCTTGCCGCCATTCTTTTCTCGGTTCAGATTTACGGTGACTTTGCGGGATATACTTATATTGCAATAGGTGCCGCAAGAGTGATGGGATTTACGTTATGCGAAAACTTTAATGCTCCTTACCTTGCGATGGATATCAAGGACTTTTGGAACAGATGGCATATATCGCTTTCGACATGGTTTAAAGATTATCTTTATTTCCCGCTAGGTGGTTCAAGAAAAGGTAAGGTACGCAAGTACATTAATATTTTTATAGTGTTTACGGTAAGCGGTTTGTGGCACGGTGCGGCATGGCACTTCGTCGCATGGGGTGTTTTACACGGCATTTTCAGAATTGCCGGTGAGATAACCAAAGATATAAGGATTAAAATTTCCAAGGCGCTCCATTACAATACAGACTGTTTCTCGCATAAGGTACTTAGAGTAATTACAACATTTTTGACGGTTACCGTTTTATGGATGTTCTTCAGAGCAGAGAGCGTTTCCATGACTCTTTCAATGCTTGGAAATATGATAAAAGGCTTTGGCTTATGGCAGCTTACGGATAATTCTCTTTTAAATCTCGGACTTGATGCCAAGGAGATGAATGTTCTTGTTATTTCCGTTGCATTTATGTGCATCATGGATATTTTTAAGCGAAGAGGAAAAGACGTCAATGCACTTATCATGAAGCAGAATGTGTGGTTTAAATTCTTTATTATGCTTTTTGGTATTCTTGCAATAGTTGTTTTCGGTATATACGGAAAGGCTTATAACGCGGCGGATTTTATTTACTTTAGATTTTAGGGAGACTGTTGTGAAAAAGGCTTGTAATGTGTTTTTGTTTTTACTCTTTAATTGCATATTGGCAGTTTCTCTTATTGGGTTAAATTATGTGCTTCGCAATAAGGAATATGAAGGCGCGCAGGATAAATTTAAAAAGTGGAATCCTCAAAACGCCGACATAGTTTTTATAGGTAACAGTCATCAGTTTTGCTCGGTAAGTACGGATCTTTTATATGATGAGTACGGTATTGAGTCATATATGCTTGCTACGTCCGCACAGACGGTTCCGATGTCATATTATGCGGCAATGGAGGCTATTGAATTAAAGAAACCGGATACAATTGTTTTTGAGGCTTCTTATACGGCGAATGATTTTAGAACCGTGGACAGCATGGATCACTGCTTCTTTGACGGCTTTCCCAATTGTAAGGCCAAGTGGCTTGCATTAAAGGATTTGGCGGGAGAGGATGCTTTTTATTACTTATTTCCTTTAGGTCAGTTCCATTCAAGATGGAAGGAACTTTCAAAGGCGGATTTTGAAGACTTTCCCGTATCGAAGCGGGGCACAACGCATTTTGAGGAAGTTGAGGGAAATACTCCCATCCCGTTGGCAGACAAGTCCGAAACAGATCCAATGCCCGAAGAGATGAAAAAGTATATGGATTTGCTTGTGGATTTATGCAAAGATAATGATGTTAAACTTATTATATACGTTGCACCGTTTAACGGCCTTTATGATGACGAGGGAAGCGTATATGATGTAAAGGGAAGACAGAGGGTATTTAATTATCTTGCTTCTTATTGCGAAAAGAAAAATGTTGAGTATCATAACATGTTTGATGAGGTCGACAAGCTTTCGATTGATGATTCTTCGGACTGGATGGACAGACAGCATTTTAACTTTAGAGGGCAGGAAAAGTTTACAAGATATATGGCACAAAACGGTTACTTCGGCTTTTAGCATTATCGGCAATGAAGACCGCAATTATTGTTATTGAAAGTATTTATACTGAATATATAATTTCCATATAAAACTTTATCATGGAGGTACTATGAACGCTATATTAGAAAAAATCAGTAAAATAGGTATTGTTCCGGTAGTTGTACTTGACGATGCTAAAGATGCGGCACCCCTTGCAAAGGCTCTTTGCGAAGGCGGTCTTCCCTGTGCGGAAGTAACTTTCCGAACCGCAGCTGCCGCACAGTCCATTAAAGAAATGACAACCGCATTTCCCGATATGCTTGTCGGTGCAGGTACGGTTCTTACTACAGAACAGGTAGACAATGCAGTTAATGCGGGAGCCAAGTTTATTGTAGCTCCGGGACTTAATCCTACGGTTGTAAAGTATTGTATGGATAAGAATATTCCCGTAGTTCCCGGTGTAAATAATCCCAGTAATATCGAAACGGCTTTGGAACTCGGCCTTGATGTCGTTAAGTTCTTCCCCGCTGAACAAAGCGGCGGTATTGCCATGATTAAGGCAATGGCTGCTCCTTACGTAAATGTTAAGTTTATGCCTACCGGCGGAATCAACGCAAAGAACCTTAACGATTATCTTTCTTTTGACAAGATAATAGCTTGCGGCGGTTCATGGATGGTAAAGAAGGATTTGATTGCCGCAGGTAAATTTGATGAGATTAAAAAGCTTACCGAAGAAGCCGTAATGACCATGTTGGGCTTTTCACTTCGCCATATCGGTATTAATTGCGAAAGCGACAGCGAGGCTTGTGAGGTAGCCGGTAAGTTCGACAATCTTTTCGGATTTAAGGCTTTTGAAAACGGTGAACTTTCTTATTTTGCCGGCAGAGAAATCGAAACAATGAAGAAGCCCGGAAGAGGTGCAAAGGGACATATTGCCATCGCTACTTACAGTGTGGAGAGAGCGGTTAATTATCTTTCAACCGTAAAGGGCGTGAAGTTCATTGAAGAATCTTTTGCTTACAAAAACGGTGTAATGACACTCGCATATCTTGACGGTGATTTCGGCGGGTTTGCCGTTCACCTTGCCAAGAAAATCTGATAAAGGAGATTGAATACCATGGCTAAAGTAATTACTATGGGAGAGATTATGTTACGTCTTTCTACTCCCAATTTCGAAAAATTTATTCAGGCAGATGAGTTTGATGTTAACTACGGCGGAGGAGAAGCCAACGTAGCGGTTTCACTTGCCAATTACGGACATGATGCCGAATTTGTTACGGCTGTTCCGGACAATGAAATCGGTGAGTGCGCAGTAGCGGCATTAAGAAAATATAATGTAGACACAAAGCATATTGCAAGATGCGGAGAAAGACTCGGTATTTACTATCTTGAGAGCGGCAGCAGTGTTCGACCTTCAAAGGTGGTTTACGACAGAGCACATTCTTCCATTTCGACAGCAACCGCGGACAATTTTGATTTTGATGAGATATTTGAGGGTGCGGACTGGTTCCACTTTACAGGTATTACTCCTGCGATTTCGGACGCGGCAGCAGCATTGACGGAAGAGGCTTTAAAGGCAGCGGTTAAGCACGGAGTAAAAGTTTCCGTAGACCTTAACTTCAGAAAGAAGTTATGGACTTCCGAAAAAGCTCAGAAGGTTATGAAAAACCTCATGAAGTATGTTGACGTATGTATCGGCAACGAAGAGGATGCGGAACTTGTATTGGGATACAAGCCCGGAAAGACCGATGTAACAAGCGGTGAGCTTGAACTTGCAGGATATAAGTCGATTTTTGAACAGATGGTGAGCGACTATAATTTTGAATATTGTGTTTCTTCTTTAAGAGAAAGTCATTCGGCATCGGATAACGGATGGTCGGCTTGCATTTATTCAAGAGATACCAAGGAATTTTACCATTCCAAATCATATAATCTCCATCCGATAGTTGACCGCGTTGGCGGAGGTGATTCTTTTGCCGGCGGAGTTATTTGCGGACTGTTGGACGGAAAGGATTTCAAGGCAGCACTTGAATTCGGTGTTGCGGCTTCGGCACTTAAGCATACCATACCGGGCGATTTCAACTGCGCATCAAGAAAAGAGGTTGAAACTCTTGCGGGAGGAGATGCTTCGGGAAGAGTTCAAAGATAATAGTTTTTAGTTACGGAGTTTTTAATGAGTATTTACGATAAGCTGAATGAACAACAAAAAGAGGCGGCATTTACTGTCGAAGGACCTTTACTTATCCTGGCAGGTGCAGGCTCGGGAAAGACCAGTGTGTTGACGCACAGAATTGCATATCTTATTGATGAGGTAGGCGTTAATCCTTACAACATTTTGGCGATAACCTTTACTAACAAGGCCGCGGGAGAGATGCGTGAACGTGTCGACAGAATTGTCGGATACGGCTCCGAGCAGATTTTTGTTTCGACGTTCCACTCAATGTGTGTACGCATTTTAAGAAGATATGCGGATGCAATAAGGTACGGTAATAATTTTACCATTTATGATACAGACGACCAGAAGCAGGTAATGAAAGAGGTTTGCAAAAAACTTTCGATTGATACCAAACAGCTTAAGGAACGTACTTTATTGAATTATATTTCAAGCGCCAAGGATGAACTTGTGGGTCCCGAAAAGTTTGCTGCGCTCAATAATTCGGATCCGAATATGCGCAAGGTTGCCGCTTGTTACATGGAGTATCAGAATCAGCTTTTCAAGAATAATGCAATGGATTTCGACGATTTGTTGATGAAGACGGTGGAATTGTTTAAGAACAATCCCGATGTTTTAAGTCATTATCAGAATCGTTGGCAGTTCATCATGGTAGACGAGTATCAGGATACCAACAGTGCACAGTTTGAATTGATTAAGTTATTGGCCGAAGGTCACAGAAACTTATGTGTGGTAGGTGATGATGACCAGTCCATTTATAAATTCCGAGGAGCCAATATCAGAAATATTCTGGATTTCGAAAAGGTTTATCCGGATGCGAAGGTTGTCAAACTCGAGCAGAACTACCGTTCCGTACAGAACATTTTGAAGGCTGCAAACGCGGTAATCCGCAATAATGCGGCTCGAAAGGATAAGACGCTTTGGTCTGCAAAGGATGACGGAGAACGTATCCATTTCAGGCAATTTGACATGGCGTTTGAAGAAGCGGAGTTTGTATGCAACAGCATCAGAAAATCCGTTAAAAACGAGGAAAGCAGGTTTTGCGAGAATGCGGTTTTGTATCGTACAAACGCCCAGTCGAGAGCGATAGAAGAAGAACTTATCAAGATGAATACTCCGTACCGCATTTTCGGAGGAGTAAACTTCTATTCAAGGCGTGAAATCAAGGACCTTCTGGCATACTTAAAGACCATCGACAATGCAAGAGATGACCTTGCCGTAAGAAGAATTTTAAATGTTCCCAAAAGGGGAATAGGTGCAACTACCATTTCAAAGATTCAGGGAGCGGCAGACGAACATGGCATTTCGTTTTATGATGCCATGGAATCGGGGCAGTTTTATGACATCAAGGGCGCAACGGCCGAAAAGCTTCATAACTTCGTGTTGATGATCGGAAGACTTAAGTCAATTGCCGAAACCGATGGTGTCAGTGCCGTAATGAATGAACTTTTGGAGGTTACCGATTACATCAATCAGATGGAAGTTGATTCCGAAGAGGAAGCCACTGAAAGAATTGAGAACATTGAAGAATTAATAAGCAAAATAAAAATATACGAGGAAGATGCAGAACATCCCAATCTTTCGGAATTTTTGGAGGAAGTTTCTCTTGTGGCCGACATTGACGGTATGGATGAGTCGCAGGACTGTGTTCTTCTCATGACTATCCACTCCGCCAAGGGATTGGAATTTAAAAATGTTTTCCTTGTGGGAATGGAAGACGGCTTATTCCCGAGCTATATGTCCATTTCCAAGGGTGACGAGGAGATTCAGGAAGAAAGACGTCTTGCATATGTCGGAATTACCCGTGCACAGGAAAGTCTGACGCTTACATGTGCAAGGGCAAGAATGGTTCACGGCGAGACACAGTATAATCCCGTAAGCCGGTTTGTTCACGAAATTCCCAAAGATCTTTTTGACATCGCTCCCACGAAAGTTAAAAAGTACGATGATGACGATTATTCCTTCAAAAGAAACAGCTATGACGACGATTTTTCTTTCAAGAGAAACCGTATTGAGGATAACGAATTTTCCGGTTTTTCTCGTTCATCTGACAATTTTGAATCGTCGAACGGTTTCGGCTCAAGATTCGAGCCCAAGCTTGTGTCGATTCCAAAGCGCACCAAAGAGGAAGATAAGCCGTTTATCGCAAGACAGGCTACACTCGGCTCGCTTACCAAGGGCGCAGACATATCCGCTCCGGCAGAAAAGCTTTCAAAAGGCGACAGAGTCAAGCATGTTAAGTTTGGAGAGGGAACGGTTCTTAACGTTGTCGATGAGGCAAAGGATCAAAAGGTAACAGTAATGTTTGATACATACGGCACAAAGATCATGTATGCTTCTTTTGCCAAACTTATTAAATTTTAAAACAGGATAGATTATTTAATAGGAAAATGATATAGTGAGTATATAATTGTTTAAGTATTCGTTTGATTGAAATATTATTTTCACGGAGGGATTGCCATGAGCAAACTTGATGAAATCAAAGAACTCATTATTCACAGTAGCCTTTATCCTAAGAAAGAAGAGAAGAAGGCTAATCCCGCAGTTATTGCACTTGCAATTATAGGAGCAATCGCAGCTGTTGCAGCAATTGCTTATGCGGTATATTATTTCTTTATTCCGGAGGATTCTGAAGACTTTGAAGACTTCGATGACGATTTTGAAGACTTTGATGACGATTTTGAAGACTTTGATGATGAAGATGACTTGGAAGGTGACGAGTAAACAGTAAGGAGACAGGAGTGTTGCCGATAGGTAACACTCCTTTTATGTTGTATGAAAAAAGGTCAGGAACTTATAGGTACGGTAAAATATGTAAATTTCCCCAACAAGGCTGTAATAGAGACCGAGGAAGGCTTTGTAACCGCCAAGAACGGTATACCCGGCGATATGGTTAAAATCAGAATACATAAAATGCGCAAGGACAAGCCCGAAGGAATGATTCTTGAGGTTATTGAGCATGCAGGCGATTCTGTGCCGGCGCAGTGTCCGCATTTCGGTATTTGCGGTGGGTGTACCTACCTTACAATGACTTACGAAAATGAACTCAAGATGAAGGAAGAACAGGTTAAGAAGCTTTTAAATACTGTTCTTGACGAGGGAAGCTATGTTTGGGAGCCTATAAAAGCAAGCCCCGTAGAAACCGGTTACAGAAACAAGATGGAGTTTTCCTTCGGTGATGAATATAAGGACGGACCTTTATCATTGGGAATGCATAAACGCGGCAGCATGTATGATGTGGTATTTACGGACGGCTGCTATATTTGCGATGAAGATTATCGCTTGATTCTTTCCAAAACCCGGGAATATTTCGAGAACCTCGGACTTAGTTTCTACCATAAGATTCGACATGAAGGATATTTGAGACATTTGCTTTTAAGAAAAGCCAAGCATACGGGTGAAATTATGGTAGCGCTTGTTACCACTACCGAAGAGGATGTTAATCTTTCGGACTATAAGGATATGCTTCTTGGCCTTAATCTTAAAGGAGAGATTGTCAGCATTCTTCATACTGCTAACGACAGTGTTTCAGATGTCGTTAAAAACGAAGGAACAACGGTTCTTTACGGAAGAGATTATATAAACGAAACTCTGTTGGGATTAAAATTCAAGATTAGCGAATTTTCCTTTTTCCAGACAAATTCCTTGGGAGCAGAGGTCCTTTACTCAACCGTAAGAGACTTTATTGGAGATTTGTCCGAGGGAAAAACTCCCGATAAAATCGTATACGATTTGTATTCGGGCACAGGTACAATAACTCAGCTTATGGCGCCTGTATCCAAGAAAATTATCGGAGTCGAGATTGTACCCGAAGCGGTGGAGGCGGCACGCGACAACGCCAAGCAAAATGGTATCGATAATTGTGATTTTATTTGCGGCGATGTTTTAAAGGCACTCGACGACATAGAAGAGAAGCCTGATTTTATCATTCTTGACCCGCCCAGAGACGGAATCCATCCCAAGGCACTTCCTAAGATTCTTGATTATGGCGTGGACCGGATTGTATACATTTCCTGCAAGCTTACAAGTCTTGTAAGAGATCTTGAACCGATTCTTGAAGCCGGTTACAAGGTTGAAAGAGCAACCTGCGTCGACCAGTTCCCGTGGACCGCGGGGGTAGAGACTGTCGTGCTTCTTGAGCACGTCAGTCTCTACAACTAAGTTTGCCTTCGGCAAGAGATGTTTTGCGCTGCGCGCAAAGTGAAGTGCGCCTGCGGCGCGTGAAGTTCTGCGCAGCGCGCAGAGTGATAAAAGAAGGCAAACTTAACTTCACTGTGCGGAGCACAACATCACTTCGCG
>JAZUJT010000022.1:0-7276 GCA_045642905.1 Lachnospiraceae bacterium
TCGCTTCAAGGTTCAAACCACCTTGTCTGAATGCGGAATATGATTTTGACTTAATAATTCCCACACAGCCAATTTCCAAAGCAACTGCCATTACAACGGCAATACAGGAAATCAAAACCCGTTTTTTCTTAGTATTCATAAAATCTCCTTTGAGCCTATGCTCATCTACTGTTAATTTTCCGTTAACACATAATAAGACATATTTCGGCAAAAGTCCACACCCGCAAGGTAGCGTGCTGTCTTGATATCTCTCTACCCTGATAAAGTGTGCTTTGTATTGTATCTTCGGGAAAGATAGTCTATAATAATATGGCGTTATTAATCATGTTGTTGTTTATGACTTTTGTATGTCATCAGAGGGTATTTTTATGAGACGTGTGAGTACAGCGGAACTCGTGCCGGGAATGATTACCGCCGAGGATGTTTACACTTACAATAATCAGCTCATCCTTCCTAAGGGACTTGTATTAACAGACAAGACCATTACCAAGCTTGAGTTTTATTCAATCATTAATGTTCGTGTAGAGGATAAAGTCGATAAGCAGGTTGCCGATTCGGCAACAACCGATGAGTCGTATTCCGAGAAGATTAAAAAAAGTCCTGAATTTTTGGAATTTAAAGCCAAGTTTGAATCCGAACTTCCCAAGTTCAAGATTCTTCTTGACGGTGCCGCTTCCGAGAAGCGTCCCGTAAACTTAGATTCACTTTTCGATTTTGTCGCAGAGCTTTTAAAGAGCGATAACGGTTATCTCAATGTATTTGATATGCTCCACAATATGCGTCAGTACGATGATTTAACCTACGTTCACAGTATTAACGTAGCGCTTATCTGTAATGTCTTTTCACGCTGGCTTCATATGAGTGAGGAAGAAACCCGCCTTGCCACACTGTGCGGAATGCTTCATGATATCGGAAAGATTTCCATTCCCGAAAACATCATCAAAAAGCCTTCAAAACTTTCGGAAAGCGAATTTACGGTAGTTAAAAAGCATACTCTCGAAGGTTACAATTCCTTAAAGAAATATCCTATTCCGGAATGTATCAAGACTGCTGCCCTTATGCACCACGAACGCTGCGACGGTTCGGGTTATCCTTTCGGTCTTAAGAGTAACAAGATCGAAGCCTATGCAAAGATGGTTGCCATTGCCGATGTTTACGATGCCATGACTTCCGCCCGCGTTTACAGAGGTCCCATGTGTCCTTTCAAGGTTGTTGAAATATTCGAAAGCGAAGGTCTTCAGAAATATGACACCCGCTTTATCATGACATTTTTGGAAAATATCGTTAATACCTACATGCTTCATCGTGTCCGTCTCAACGATGGTCGTACAGGTGATGTGGTATTCATAAACCGTGCGGCTTTGTCAAAGCCCACTATTAAATCCGGCAATGATTTCATCGATCTTTACGCTTCTCCGGATTTATATATCGAGGCAATCATTTAAATAAACTTACGTTTTGATTTTAATGGTTAATAAAAATGGTCGGTAACCTTCGTTACCGGCCATTCATTTTTCTAAGCACTTCTTCATACTCTTCCAGCGCGTCAAACCCGCTGTCGGTTATGGCATATATTCCGTTTCCTTTTCTTTCGAACCATCCGTAATAATTTTTGTACATAATATTTCCGGCATTTTCTATATTTGAAAGCTTACTTACCTCGGAGGCTTTGGCTTCGCCCTTAAGGGCACACAGCGCATCGAGAACAAGCAAAGAATCTTCGCGATAGCTTGTTATAAGCTTTGTACGTGTCACTCCCCCGGTGTTTAGGTGAGTCTTGCGACGATTAAACTCATCCAAGGCTGCTTCTTTTCGTCTCTTGTTTACTCGCTTGAAGTTCTCAAGGCTGCTTTCAATCGCGTCGCTTACAAGTTCAGCCTTCATGCTGCGGGGCGACACAACAAGAAGACCTATACCGAGACGCTTAAGCAGGTATATCTTATCCTTAAAGCCATGGGAATTTATATCCCTCGGACGATAAATTCCAATGTATACTCTGTCCACGAGCTTCTGCCTTAATGCGCCCTGCGTTACAGCTTTAAAATCCAAAGTCTTCTTAAGCTCGACAGCTGCCGTTTCGCCTTCCCGCTGCATAAATATGTCCATGGAAGCAACTTCTCCGTCACATACATAGCCTTCGCTTTCAAAGAATTGCTTTATGGGTTCAAACAGATCTTTTTCCGCAAGTTGGTTTAAATTTCCCAAGCCAAGCTCCTTTTCTTTTTACCAAAAAACCGCATTCCGATTAAGAATGCGGTTTAGTTTATACTACTTTGAACATAAATTTCTGAGCCATATCTTCGCTCTCGACTACTTCAATGTCGGCGCCGAGGCTTCTTAACTTCTCGGGGAAGTCTTCGTATCCTCTTTCAACATAGTGAATGTCGTCGATGAATGTATATCCGTCTGCTGCAAGTCCCGCAACAACAAGTGCCGCTCCCGCTCTTAAGTCGGGTGCCGTCATATGTGCTGCCGTAAACTTGGACACGCCCTCGATGATTGCCGTATTGCCCTCGACCTTAATGTTGGCGCCGAGTCTTGTAAGCTCATCAACGTATCTGAAACGGTTTTCGAAAATACTTTCCGTAACAATACTCGTTCCTTCTGCAAGTCCCAATGCAACTACTATCTGAGGCTGCATATCTGTGGGAAATCCGGGATAAGGAAGAGTCTTAACCTGTGTATGTCTGAAAGGCTTTGCCGATACAACACGAATCGCATCGTCGGATTCTTCAACCTCGCAACCGATTTCCAGAAGCTTGGAGGTGATTGACTCAAGGTGCTTGGGGATAACGTTCTTTACAAGAACATCGCCCTTTGTAACTGCTGCCGCCATCATGAAGGTTCCTGCCTCAATCTGGTCGGGAATAATTGAATAATGGCATCCGTGAAGTGTTTCCACACCTTTAATACGGATTACATCAGTTCCGGCGCCCTTGATAACTGCGCCCATGCTGTTAAGGAAGTTCGCTACGTCTACGACGTGAGGCTCCTTGGCTGCATTCTCGATATAAGTTGTTCCCTCCGCAAGTACCGATGCAAGCATAAGATTAATGGTTGCACCTACCGATACTACGTCGAGATATATATGTGTTCCTACAAGCTTTTCAGCTTTTGAAATAACGCATCCGTGCTCTATATCAACATCGGCACCCAATGCTCTGAAGCCTTTGATGTGTTGGTCGATAGGACGGCTTCCGATGTTGCAACCTCCGGGAAGCGCTACCTCTTCTTCATGGTATCTGCCGAGTAACGATCCGGCAAAATAATAGGAACCGCGAATTCTCTTTATTCCATCATTATCAAGTTTTGTAGATAAATGATGTCCTGCCTTAACGCGAACCGTATGTCTGTCAACCTTTTCAACCTCAGCTCCGAGTTCTTCAAGAGCCTCAAGCATGACAGTTGTGTCACGTAAATCGGGGACATTTTCAATTTCCACTGTCTCGTCGGTAAGAAGTGTTCCTGCCAGAATACCGAGTGCGGCATTCTTGGCACCGCCTATTTCTATCTCACCAACAAGGGGATTTCCACCCTTGATAGCGTACTGTCTCATTTCTTGTCCATCCTGTATATAAACCCAAAGTATAACAGATGCATAGTAGCACACTACTATTCATTTGTCAAAGCAACCTGTTCGAAGCACTCCGGTGCCGCGATATTGCTGCCTTTATCGATTAATACGAAATATAGTTAAGCGGGTTAACTGCCGATCCGTTAATTCTCATCTCGAAGTGGAGGTGAGGTCCGGTTGATACACCGGTGTTACCGCTAAGTGCAATCTTCTCGCCCTGTACAACGCTCTGTCCCTTGCTTACCAAAAGCTTACTAAGATGTGCGTATCTTGTCTGTCTTCCGTCGGGATGGTTGATAAAGATACAATATCCGTAGCTGGACATCCATCCGGAATGAACTACCGTACCACCACAGGAAGCAACAACGCTGGTACCGATAGGTGTACCCCAGTCGACTGCCATGTGGTAAGAGGTCATGCCTCGAATGGTCGCCGTACGTGAACCGAAAGGACTTGTAAGTCGTCCGCCGGAAATGGGCTTAATGTATGTGGGCGGAATCTTCGTTCCCTTCTCTACTATCTTGGGAATGGCTTCCGCAATAACTTCTTCCTTTACAAGTTCCTTGGATACCACTTCATTGTTCAGGTAGGTGGTCTTATTAACCGCCTTGTGATATCCCGATGAAGGATCCTGGAGCGTTACTTCCGAAGTTGTGTACCAGTCGTCGTTGTAAACGTACTGAATGGGTGCTTCATAAGTTCCTTCGTAATATTCAAGTTCCTCTCTTCCGACCGATAACTCCGGCTTGGGAACCGTAATCGTAAGTTCGTCGCCTACACGAATAATTGAGCGCTCGTTCTCGAGCGATTCATTCAAATCAATAAGTTCGTCTACGCTGATGCCGGTCTTCTCGGCTATTCCCGAAAGAGTATCTCCCGAAACAACCTCGTAAATGGTCTTCTGCTCTTTATCCTTGGTAACTTCGTCGATTGCCTTGTCAAGAGAAGAAATTTCACGCTTCGGCAGGAATGCTTCTACAACCTCGATGGCGTTGGGAAACCACATTTCCGTGATACCGTAGCTGTAATCGTCAAAGTTCATTTCTTTTTCAAAATCTATGTTGTCGATAACGTCGTCAATCGCACCGTACACACCGTCGTTATTAAAGTAATTTCTCGTGGTCTCCGCGTCGGTATCTTTCTTCTCAACCTCGAAATTTTTAATGAACTTCGGAACCTTTACCGGAAGTTCACGGGATTCGTCACTTATCAGTTCAAGCGAAAATCTGTCATTGGTGTCATATCTTTCAAGCGAAGCGTTCATAAGCTTAATGACATCGTCCGTTGATGCAAGATTAACCATGTAATTGTCAATCTTAAGTGTATAAGCATGTGTCATTGTCTCGTGGATAGACTTGGAATATTCATCGATTATGTTGTCGAGCACCAGTTTCTTGTCGTCGGTCTTTCCCACCAGAATTTCCTTACCGACAATTTCACTCTGTGCTTCCACCAAAACGATATCTTCCCTGTCCTTGGAAAGTTCACGTCTTGCGGTATTCATAAGTTCATAGGCCGTCTGTCTGTCATCGACGGTTCCCATGTTCTTTCCGTTTATATACAATGCGAAAATGTTATCCCCGACACTTTGAACGGGTTTGATTTGGGGCACGAAAACAGCACTTACCGCTGCTGCGAGAAGTGCTACTTTAAGAAATGATATTCGGCATTTTTTATGATATCTGGAAACTAAAGCCATAACAATAAACCCCGTCGCCGACCGCTTAAGCCGACTGTGTGGCAAAAGAAAAATTTTTCTTTTGACTAACGTATTTTAACAGTAAATGCCTTAATTGTAAAGTTAGTGGTATAATCATAGGCAGAAACCAACGAAAGGCATGGAGCGAGATTGCATGGGCGAACGGTGTTTTTTTCATATAGATGTTAATTCCGCATTCTTAAGCTGGACCGCCGTGGACCGACTGGCGCACGGTGATACGGTCGATTTGCGCACCGTTCCCGCCATTATCGGCGGAGACCAATCCTCGCGGCACGGAATTGTGCTTGCCAAGTCCATACCTGCCAAGAAGTATCACATTGAAACGGCCGAACCTATTGTAAATGCGTTCAGGAAATATCCGGATTTGTACATGGCGGCGCCGGATATGAAGCTGTACTCAAAAATGAGCCATGCCATGATGGATTATCTTCATACAATTACCGACGATATACAACAAGCTTCCATCGATGAAGTTTATCTCGATTTTGCGCCGATAGCACATCTTTACGAGTCGCCGAAGGCATGCGCCGATATGATACGAAATACGATATATGAAAAGTTCGGGTTCACGGTTAATGTCGGGATTTCGGACGTTAAGGTTCTTGCCAAGATGGCTTCCGACTTCGAAAAGCCCAACAAGACACATACACTGTATCGAAGTGAAATAAAGGAAAAAATGTGGCCGCTTCCGGTGGGGGATTTGTTTCTGTGCGGAAAGTCGGCTCAGGAAGTTTTGAAAAAGCTTGAGATAAACACTATCGGGGAGCTTGCCAACGCGGACCTTTCGGTACTTTCCTCCAATTTAAAGAGCATGGGAAAGACCTTGTGGGAGTTTGCCAACGGAATCGATAATTCCGGTGTCATCACAATAGCGCCCGAGGCCAAGGGAATCGGCAATTCCACCACGTCTTCAAAGGATGTGACCGAAACGGAGGAGGCGTCGAAGATTTTATATTCGCTTTGCGAATCGGTTTCCAACCGTCTCAAAAAATCCGGGGTTTTGGCAGGATCCGTTACGGTCGAGATAAAATATTCGGACTTTAAAACCGCATCGCACCAGATGGGACTTGAGCGGCCGATTTATACCGCCAAGGCTCTTCACGAGGCGGTCATGCAACTGTTTGAAGCGCTTTGGAACAAAGAACCGATACGTCTTTTGGGAGTGCGGGCCACCAAGCTCGTGTCCGAGGATGAACCCTTCCAGCTTTCCCTGTTCGATGAAGGCGTGTTTGATTTTAAGCCCGAGGGAACGGCTCAGAATACGCCCGTTGATACACAACGCGAGAAACGTCTTGAAGATGCGCTTTCAAAGATACGCGATAAATACGGAAAAGATGCAATAAAAAAAGGTACTGTTTAGTGTTGAGGAGTCACCTCATCCAAGCAGTACCTTTTATATGTTTATTAATTAAGTTACGTTGTTACGGAAGATTCAAAACGGAATTCAGCTGATCGTACATTCTGTTTACGGTTTCGTTGTCCGTAACATACTCGTTACCGTCGCTTGAAATGTGAATGGCGTATGCCGTAGGCGTGCCCTCCATAAGCTTGTAAATGCCGTACCAGAAGTCTCCCGTATCCGCGTCCTCACCGCCGACAGTCTTGTAAACCGTCGAGTACGTCTCTCTTACGAACGTTCTGTACAATTCCATCAAACGCGTGCCGTCGCAGGAAGAAATGACTTCGGCCTTATCGGCAAGTTCACCGTTTCGGTAGCTTTCGCAAAGCTTGTCAAAAGAAAGTGCGCAGACACCCTCGTCGACCGAATGATAAATCTTACCGTCCTTATCGACAAAATATCTTTCGGTAAAAGGGGCTGCATCCGACTTAACATCTTTAATGTAGTAAATACCGGGATCGTCTATCTCGACAATTATATCTCCCTTGGAGCATGCACACAAAAAAGCGCATGCGCAAAACAAAAATATCTTAAATAAATTCTTCATGGCTTAAAAGGTTATATCAAATATCTTAATAATTAA
>JAZUJT010000023.1:0-54880 GCA_045642905.1 Lachnospiraceae bacterium
ATAAGTAACTCCGTTCGACTTGCATGTGTTAAGCACGCCGCCAGCGTTCATCCTGAGCCAGGATCAAACTCTCGAATAAAAGTTTGTATCCATGAGGATTTAGCTTGGCTATTTATCCTTCACGTTTTACTGTTTTGGGTAATTTTTTTATTGTCTGTTCTCTCAGACCTTCTGAATGATCTTTTCAAAGATTTTCAGGGTTGCATATGCTGTTTAGCTGTCAAGGTTCATACGGTGTAAACACCGTTTTTTATGTGTCCCTCACGGGAACAAAAAGTAATATAGCACTCCTCCCAAGATAAGTCAACAAGAATTTTCACTTTTTTTGAAAAAATTTTCATGAGGCAAGAAAATGGCGATTTCATCGCATTTTGTTGCTAATGAACCGCCATTTGATATCTTAATTATCTGTTATATTGTATCTATTGTGCGAATTGCGCAAACAATTCTGAAGTAACATGCAAATCCATTTTCTACCGAATCTACTGAACCAATGTTTTCGTAATATAATTTCCGTTCGGATCCGACATTCGCATATCTATGGAAGAAATCTCCGTTCCCTCGGGCACTTCCGAAATCAATACAAGCTTTTTACTCTCTCCTGCCGAAAATTCACCGAAGTATTCGGAAAAATCATCCTCAAGCATTGTCTTGTACGAAGAAGAATAACCTTTGTTGTTTATGGAAAGCTTAAATGAGATCAGCTTATCCATTATATTGAGTTCCTGAGAGTCCCCCGAAGTATTTGTTACGTCGAAAAATATAACAAGTAAATCATTTCCTCTCGTTGCATCCATCGTAAAGTAGAAATCCGTTCCTCTTTCGGGATAAGTCTTTAAAAGTTTAAAATCAGAGTACTCGATATCGAAATCCACATCCAGAAATTGAGAAATGGAAATCGCGTCAATAATCTTGGCAGTGTTACCGCTGCCGGAACCCGAGCCCGAGCCCGACTCACTTCTGTCAACAATAACGGTTTCGCTGTCTCCGCTTTCGGGATTAAAAGCATTCGCCTCTTCCTGGGCAAGCGTTTCCTTTAAGCGCTTTTCCTGTTCAGCGAGAATTTCTTTCTCGTAAGCTTCCTTACCGGCATTATAGTTATCCCATGCGGCGGTATATTGGTCAAGAAACTCCTTGGTATCAACAAGTCTTGTGTGGTTTTCGCTGTCATATTTAAGCAATAATGATGCAGCATATTGAGAAACCTCTTCTGACTGCTCCTTGGACAAATCGGGAATAGCCCCACCGCAACCGCATAATACGAAAGTCATTAAAAAAATTGTGGCAAAAGAAAAACGGAATTTACGCATTCCAATCCTCCGAATCATTATATAAATCGTCCTCTTCGTCATCTTCATCAACATCATCCGATTCTTCGTCCGATACTGCAGGATTATTTTCTTCGTTCTCCTCAATATCTTCTTCATCTTCATCGGAAGAAGCAAAATCATCTGTTGCATCCGAAGCATCCAAAGAAGCTCCAATATTACCGTAAACAACATCACTATCCGAATTGGTCATTTCCTTCGAAAGCTGACGTTTTTCTTTTTTCTCGATTGCAAGATAAATAAAGGAAATAGCGATGGCAATCAAGCCTACTGCAAAGAATACAACCATACGCATCAATTCTCCCAGCTCTCTTGCATCGTAAAAAGCAACCTTAATACATACAACAAGTGCAATAATCAAGCCGGAAAGACGTAATTCGGCCTTGTTAATAACAGCGCCGCCCGCAATCAGAACAAATGCGGCAATCATAAGCGCTATGCTTACCCAGAATTCATCGCACAGGAAAGAGAAAATCAAAATTGCGGACGCGGTAGAGATTACGTGATACATTCTGTTCTTCTCAGAAACAAAGCATCCGATAATTGCAACCGCGAAAATAGCATAAACAAGCGGTTCCTCGTGATAACCTAACGCCGCAACAAACGCAAATGTTGAATAAACGCAATCAAATACGGATATGCAACTGCTCTTGTAAAATTCCAGAATCTTAATAATAAGTAAGCATGTAATAACCACAAGAAGGAATACGATATCTTCTCTGAAAGCAATAACCTGAAGGGTAATATAGCTTATGAACACAATCGCAAAGCTGTATCTGTCTTCCTTCTCTTCATTAAAGATTGCGGCAAGAAGGCATACCAAAAGCACACCGGAAATAGCAATTACCGCACTCCAAGATACAGTATATCTTCTGCATATTATCAAAAAAGCATCAATGCAAAACAGAGCGAAGGATGTAACCTTGATTGAAATATTCTTTTTGCCGGCTCTTGCATTAACAAGTGCATAAAGAGCCAAAACAAAAACATCGAAAATAGCGTACATTGCCTTCCACTCATCGCAGAACCTCGTTGTTAAAGCAAGTGTGGCAAGTAAAAGCGCAAACATTCTTACAATAACCGAAGAAGTACCGGCCTCTTTTTCAGAGTCAAAAGGAAGCAGGAACAAAAGCAAGTTCACGATAATAATAGTCGACGCATATAAAGCAAACTCCGGTAAAGAAGTAATGTCCATGTACGGAAGTGCGATTGACGCAACCCCGAGGCCGATAATCATCTCAATCGTCCCGGACTTTCTGATCCTGCTTAAAATATAAGAACCGACGGAAACAGCAAGGACAAGTACAATGGCAACCCATTCCGGATAAAGCTTCAGGCTGACCGAAGAAAAGATAACCGAAAAATACATGGCCGCAATTCCGAATCCTGTTGTAAGGTGTGCAATCTTACTGTTTCGCTTTTCAACAAAAAGTTCGCTTATAAGAATAACACAGGCTGAAATTGCCATAAAAGCAATGCCGAGTGCAGCGTCTTTAAGGAAATATCTTCCGAAAGAAATAAGTGCTATGAGCAAAAACAAAACACCGACAACACTCAAAACGCCGACCCCGAGCTTAAATTCAATGCTGTCGGGCTTATCTGCCTTAGCCGGAGTAACCGGGACATTTTCCGTACCATGTGATTTTTCAAAAACAGATAAATATTTATTGTAATTAACCTCAAGCTCTGCATAAAGTTCACCGGCAGGGCGTGAAGCATTTTTCGCACAGCTCTCCACACTGTCCAAATATCTGTGAAAGCTTGCATCCCGGGAATTTTTCCTGTATTCATTAATTCTTTCGTAAACGTCGGCAAAAAGAATAACCTTCGCACCGTTTACTTCTACATTTGAATTTTCTTCCATATCCGCATTTATCCTCCGAGTTAGTTCTGTTTACCGTCAAGGGTAAACAAAAATTCAACACCGTTTTCTTTATTTTCAACACTACAGCTCTGGCCATGAGATTCGACAATCGCCTTTACGATTGAAAGCCCTACTCCCGAACCGCCGTATTCACGCGTTCTTGCTTTATCGACTTTGTAAAATTTATCCCAGATATAAGGCAATACATCCTCGGGAATATTTTTACCGGTGTTAAACACCTTCACAACAACAATATTATCTGACTTTACGACCGAAACGTCAATTTCTTTTTGTATATCAGACTCGCAATGATTAATGGCATTTGAAAACAAATTAGTGAAAACTTCTTCTATCATAAATTCATCGGCCCACACATAAACAGGACCGGTTGCATTAATATTTACAACAATATCATCCTGTTTCGTCAAAATCTCGGCCGACTGAATATAGTTGCCGATAAGCGAAACAATATCAAAACGATCGATTGAAAGATTACCGTTTCCAAACTCAAGCTGGTTTAAAGAAAGCAGCTGCTTTACGAGGTGATTCATCTTTCCGGCCTCGTCAATAATGACATCGCAATAGTAATCCCTTTCCTCTTCCTCGTTTACGCCCTCCATAAGGCCTTCCGCGTAACCTTGGATAAGTGCAATCGCCGTTTTGAGTTCATGCGAAACATCCGACAAAAACTCCGATTGCATTTTTTCCGACTGCTCAAGCTTTTTGATATCGCCAAGGAGCTTAACATTGGCCTCTTTAAGCTCCGAAATCTTCTGCTCGAGCGTTTCGCTCAACGCATTAATGTTACGCCCCAAAAGGCCGACCTCGGTGTTGCTGTTTCCTTCATATCTTGCATCGAAATCGAAATTGGCCATTCTCGATGAAATTTCAGCCATGTCGATAATCGGTTTAGAAACTTTCCTTGTAAAAAGAAAAATAAAAATACCGAATACAAAAATCGCACAACCCCCGACATAAAACATAAACGTATTCGAAATGGCGGTACTCTCCTGAATACTTTCAATCGCGGTCTTAAGCATAACAAAACCGCCGCCGGAAAGATTTCCCCAAATTTCAATGTACTCCGTATCAACATAAGAATCGGATTTTCTTACCATAATATAATCGTCGGTCTCGACAATCACATCGTTGGCAATCAGCCACCCGTTAATGTTGTACCGAAGTTCGCGAAGCAGCCTGTCGGTCTGCTCGTTCGAATAAACTTTTATTGGTTCAAAAAGCGAACTTATGATAATAATACTCGTGTTGTACTTGGAACTGATTTTCTGAAGCTTGATGTCAAATTCTTCGGACGTCAACGTATCTTCCACGGAAGCATCGTCAATCTCGGAAAAAACATCCATCAACGTTGATTCCTTCTTATTAATGTAAAAATCTTCCAGGAAAAAAGAATTAATCAGAAAATATGCGGCATAAGAAAGAATCAGAATCGAAACAAAAGTAAACGTAATTACCAGGCGAACAGAATATTTGTATTCTCTTTTGGATTTTTTATTCCTATTCATAATAAAGTCCTTATTGCTCAAACTTATAGCCCATACCCCAAATTGTCTTAATCAGATCACCCTTGTCTCCAAGCTTGCTTCTGAGTTTTTTAACGTGGGTATCAATAGTACGGGCATCACCGAAATAATCATAATTCCAAACATTGTTAAGAATCTTTTCTCTTGATAAAGCAATACCCTTATTCTCGGCAAAATAAGTCAAAAGTTCAAATTCCTTAAAGCTCAAGTCGATTTCCTTGTCTTCGATAGTTACGATGTGAGCTGCCTTGTCGATATGCACACCGAAAATATCTATTACGGAGTCTGCATCGAACTGCATGGAACGTCTCAACAAAGCTTCAACTCTTGCCGTTAGAATCTTGGGGCTGAAAGGCTTTGAAATGTATTCATCAACGCCCAGCTCAAATCCCAAAAGCTCATCTCTTTCATCGCTTTTCGCCGTAAGCATAACAATCGGCACCTTGGAAAATTTACGAATTTCTCTGCATGTCTCCCATCCGTCCATGACAGGCATCATAACATCCAGAATAACAAGAGAAATATTTTTCTGTTCAAAGAAAATATCCAAAGCCTCGCTTCCGTTACCGGCCTCAAGCACCTCATAATCTTTCTTTATTAAAAAATCTTTTAAAAGCCTTCTCATACGGCTTTCGTCATCAACAACAAGAATTCTGATATTATCCATATTTATTGCTCTCACTTTCCTTTATAAGGAGATTATAAAAGATAAATATGTCAAAATTGTGTAATCACCGGAGAAAATTAATTATAGGAAAAATTAATTATCGGAAGAAATATTCAATTCTCTTTCTTTTTCCCTGATAACATTTTCTCTTTGAGTAAGCTCCTGCTCCCAGGACGCATACTGGTTGGTAATCGCATTTTTATAATTAATGGCATTCGGAGTAGTTCCGTTAAACGTAATGAGTAACATGGCAACCGCAAGAATGCCGAAAATCGTTGCAATCAAAACAGCATTTCGATATTTCATCCTGAGGCTCATCTCTTTTTTCTGAGCCATCGTAACACGACGGGGAACCTTCTCTTCTTTATTAAGAGAGATACGATGAAACGTAGAATAAAGAGGAATCGGCTTAATATCCTCCGGTGCATAACCGCTGTCTTTTAATATGTTTTGTAAACCGTGCATGTATTCAAGTCCTATGGGAGTAGCAAATGCACGTGTTTCCAAAGCTTTGTCGTAAAGAGCCTTAACATTGGAAACCTTACTCATATCCGTATGCGTTTCGATATATGAAATTTTCTTGATCTCATTTGAAGCCGCCTCAGCATCTTCATATGAAGCAAAAATATAACCGCCGACAGTTAACTGTTCTACATTTTCCATGTGCTTATCTCCATTAATAAACAAATAAATATATATCCATAATACCAAAAATCATTTATTTTGAATACTTTGTAAAAAGAAAAAGAGCCCCGATTCAAAAATCGGGGCCCTTCAAAATACTTAATTAAAGTGAGAACAAGTTTACGTTGTCCTGTAATTCGACTGCAACATCATCAAGCTTGTTAGCGTTCTGAGAAATGTTGAATACGATTGAGGATACTTCCGTAACAGATGCACTTGTTTCCTGAGTAGATGCAGCATTTTCTTCAGCGATAGCTGTAAGGTTCTGAACAACATCAACAACAGTGATACGAGCGTCATCAAGTTTCTTGGTCTTGTCAGCGATGTTAGCGATACCGTCGATAGAAGTATCAATACCCTCCTTAACCTGAGCGAACATCTGGGTTGTCTGAAGAACCTTGTCAGACTGTTCTTTCATGATATCCTGAACTTCGTTCATAGTCTGAACGGCCTTAGCTGAATCGGAAATAAGTGAATCAGTAATGCTTTCAATCTGTCTTGCAGATTCGTTAGACTGTTCGGCAAGTTTTGAAATCTGTGATGCAACAACTGCGAATCCACGACCCTGCTCACCTGCACGAGCTGCTTCGATAGAAGCATTAAGTGAAAGGAGGTTGGTCTCTTCTGCGATAGAAGTAATGATTGCTGTAGCTTCACGAATCTTGTTAGCTGAAACGTTTGTAGTATTGGTCTGTTCGTAAATAACATCGATAGACTCTTTAGCCTTGATGTTGATCTTTTCAAGTTCATCCAATGTTGAAGATGCATCATCACCGGACTGCTTCATAATGTTAGCTGTGCTTGAAAGTCTTGCAACTTCTTCGTTGGTCTCTTCAACCATGTTACCCATAAGGATAACGCTTTCTGTAGCCTTCTGAGTTTCTTCAGCCTGTGAATTTGCTCCGTCGGCGATTTCAGATACAGCCTTCTCAACCTGTTCAACAGTAGAAGCTGTTTCCTTGGAAGAATTGTTAAGCTGTGTAGCTGCTTCCTTAAGAGTCTTGCCCTGATCCTGAAGGGAAACAACAACATCGGAAATCTTGTTCTTCATAACTGCAACCGCACGAGCCATAGCTCCGGTTTCATCCTTACGTGCAACAAGGCTTGCCATGTTTTCTGATTCCGTAAAGTCAAGTTCGCTTGTCTTGGTAACAACCTTTGTAATACCAACGATAGGACGAACGATTGCTTCTGCAACAAGGATAATTGTTAAAAGTGCAACAACGAGAATAATAACACCGATGATAGAAGTTGTAAGAATTAACTTCTTCTGGCTGGCCATGATTTCGTCTTCATCAACTGTAGCAACAACGATAGCGCCCTGATCGTCTGTTACATAATAAGCTGCATACTTAGCTGCGCCGTTGAAAATGTACTGAACGAACTTGGGATCAACTTTCTTTCCTGCAGAAAGGTCTGCAGCAACGCCCTTAACAACTTCGTTGGTAACAGGTGCGCCAACCTTGGACTCTGTGGGATGATACATCATTGTACCGTCAGCACTTACAACGTAAATGTAAGAGGTAGACATTTCAGCAATACCCATGCCCTTGAAAATACTTCCGAGATTTTCATAAGTCATTGCTGTGTCATATCCGACATTAATGATTTCTGTGTTCAATCTTGAACCTGTCTGAACTGCCATATCGTAAAGGTAATTCTGGTTAACCTTGGCGATGGTCTTCTTTGTGTTGTTCAGAACTGTTAAGTCAAGTGCGAAGAATGTAACGATAACCGCTACAAGAACTACGAGAATAACCTTGAACTTAATTGAACTGAAAAAATTGATTTTGTTTTTTGCATTTTTCTTTGCCATTAAAAAAATCCTCCACTCAATTTTATTATAAACATATTCACCACCGAATATTGTTCATACAATGTAAAAAGAAAAACTTATAAATTAATGTGCTCTGTTAAGAACTCTTCAATTTCCTCCCCGTTACCTTCCAAAGAACCCTGGAAAGAATTGTTACGGCCGCCGCATTTAACCTTAAAAGAATTTTTGAAGTCATCGAAGAACTTCGAATAATTGTCAAAACCGCTTTCAAGAATAAATCTGTAACCTGTTTCGTCATCTCCCGCTATCGCCAATGAAAAGCCTTTGTAATATTTATGTATTTCATCGGTAATAAATCTAAGATAAGCAACAGCCTCTTTGTCGAAAATGAAGTAAATATTCTTATCAACGGGCGAATCTTTATATCCGTCTCCTAAAGCTTTTTCAAATATATCAGTTGAGAATTTACGTTTTATTAACAAACCGTTCGAAATTTTAAGAGATTTAATTTCTTCGGACATTTTTTCAACACCGCTCAAAACCTTATCTGTCGAAACGGAAAGAAGCTTTGAAAGCAAATTCACATCCGTACAAATATTACTCAAATATTCGTAAGCTCTCTTGCCCGCAAGATAGTGTAACCTGATTCCGCCCTTATAGCTTTCAAACCTTACTATTTTAAAAATACCGATTTCCGAAGTAGACTTCACATGCGGAGCGCAGCAGGCACATAAATCGATATCTTCTATCTCAACCATTCTGACGTCGCCCTGTATTCCGGCCTTGCTGCGAAAATCAAGATCGGCAAGCTCCTTATCCTCCGGATACCATGTCTTTATGGCCTTGGAAGCATAAATGACATCATTTACTTCTCTTTCCAATTCATAAACATCCTCATCGGAAAGCTTTCCGTTATAATCCATCGTCGCATCGTTATCGCTCAAATGAAAACCGACATTGTCATATCCGAATTTCGAATGAACAAGTCCCGAAAAAATATGCTCGGCCGAATGCATCTGCATATTTGAAAATCTGTGTGAAAATAAAATCTCCCCGATAACTTCACAACCCGGTTCGATTCTTTGTGAAACATAATGTGAAATAATACCGTCTTTAATGGAAACATAAGAAACATCCAAGCCGTTTATTGTACCTCTGTCGGGAGTCTGTCCGCCTTCCTCCGGGAAGAAAAGAGTCCTGTCAAGAACAAGTGAAAATCCCCTGCTGTCTTCCTCGCACGACAAAACCTTGGCACTAAACTTGGTGTTGTAAGCATCTTCATCGTATAATTTAATAGTCATGCCTGAAAATCATCCGTTCAATTGTTATTTTTAGATACATTATATCATATATTTATTAACAATTCTGCAATAACAATAAAAAAAGACAGAAAAAAAGACGACCTTTCGATCGTCTTATAACAAAGTGGACCAGACGGGAATCGAACCCGTGTCCGAAGCCTCGTCCCCCGTTCTTCTACAAGCCTAGTTAATTATTTGGATTGCTCCCGTTCCCTCAATAATGCGGAAATTAACACCCACATTAAATCGGTAGCTTCATAATACGCCCACACACTCAAAGCTTTGCATGTGTCGTTTCCTACATAGTCGACGCCCGTATTCTAATGTGTAGGTGCACTAGAGCGGACGGCTGCCATTAGGCAGCGTATGCTAAATTATCTTCAGCGTTTAAATTTAATTTTGCGATTAACGTGTCGCAACGGCTTGCTTCACCGGCTTATTAAACCCCGTCGAAACCTTTACTGGCCCTTATTCAATTTATGTAAAAACCCTACAGGTTTTTTACCTTAAATTCACGCTCGGTTTCACGCCTTGCATCTTTCTTGGCGATATCCTCACGCTTGTCGTATAACTTTTTACCCTTGCAAAGCCCGAACTCAAGCTTAGCCTTGCCGTCCTTGAAATAAACCTCAAGCGGAACAAGTGTATAACCCTTTTCGGTAATCTTACCCGCAAGTTTCAAAATCTCGTTCTTGTGAAGAAGAAGTTTTTTCGGTCTTAAAGGATCCTTGTTGAAAATATTACCCATTTCATAAGGAGTAATATGCATACCGTACGCATAAACCTCCCCCTTGTCAATACGGATAAAGGATTCCTTTATACTGCACTTTCCAAGTCTTAAAGACTTAACTTCCGTGCCGTGTAAAGATAATCCCGCCTCGTACTTCTCTTCAACGAAATAATCGTGATATGCTTTTTTGTTGTTACAAACCAATTTTCTTACACCATCTTTGGCCATATCTTCACCTTCGAAACAACTATATCACATAGTCATAAAACACTAAATAAAATAATCGTGAATTTTTCGTGAATTGCGATAAAAATCGTGAACCGGACCGTTATTCTCAAAATCAGCCAAAATAAAATCTATGGTTCTGTCAGATAAATCGACGCCCTTAACCATAATCTTTACCTTGTCGCCCAATTTATAACGCGTGTTACTCAATTCACCGATAAGTTCATAGTTCGCCTCATCGAACCTGTAATACTCTCCCGTCATTGTCGAAACATGTACAAGACCTTCTACGGTATTTTCAAGTTCAACATAAAGTCCCCAGTTTGTCACACCGCTTATGAAGCCCTCATAAATCTCATTAATATGCATAGACATATACTCAGCTTTTTTAAGCTTTATGGTCTCGCGCTCCGTTTCCTCGGCTTTGCGCTCATTTCTCGAGCATCCCGCCGCAACGGAAGGCAAAATCTCGTTATAGTGCTTAATCTTGGAAGCATTTAATCTTCCCCGCAGCTGGTCCTTAATAATTCTGTGAATCTGCAAATCCGGGTATCTTCGTATGGGCGAAGTAAAATGACAATAATACTCACACGCAAGACCGAAATGACCGGTACACTCCGTCGAATACTTAGCCTGCTGCATTGAGCGAAGTGCAAGCCTTGTAATCAAAATTTCTTCCGGTGTGCCGTTTATCCTGGCCAAAAGCTTTTGCAATTCCTTCGGATGAAGCTTTTCATTGCCCGACTTTATATACAACCCGAAATTTTTGATAAAAGCCTTGAACTTTTCAAGCTTCTCTTCGTCCGGATTTTCATGAACACGATATACAAAAGGCAACTCCTGCCAAAAGAAATGGGACGCTACGGTTTCATTGGCTATAAGCATAAACTCTTCGATAAGCTTTGTCGCCTCATTTCTGTCGTAAGGCTTAATATCGATTGCCCTTCCCTCAGCATCCAGAATAACTTTCGTCTCCGGAAAATCAAAATCAATCGAGCCTCTCTTCTTACGCTTGTTACGTAAAATTAATGCAAGCTCGTACATCTTTATAAACATATCGGAAAGTTCGCCGTATTCTTTAATAACTTCTTCATCGTGCTCGTCGATGACCTTATTTACGACCGAATACGACATACGGCGGTTAACATTAATAACGGATTCTTCTATGGAATAATCCGTAACGGTACCTTCCGAATCAATTGTCATGATACACGAAAGAGCAAGCCTGTCCTCACCCTGGTTCAAGGAACAGATTCCGTTTGAAAGTGCGTGCGGAAGCATCGGAATAACTCTGTCCGCAAGATAAACGCTCGTGCCTCTCTTTATTGCTTCTTTATCGAGGGCGGAATTTTCCTGGACGTAATTGGAAACATCCGCGATATGTACACCCAAAACGTACTTGTCTCCGTCCATTCTAAGAGAAACCGCATCATCCAAATCCTTGGCATCTTCCGAGTCGATTGTAACCATACATACATTCCTAAGGTCGCTTCTTCCCAAAATATCCGCATCGGATACCGGAATATTAAGCCTCTCCGCCTGATTAAGAACCTTTTCGGGAAACTGACTTTCGATACCCATTGCCATAACAATCGAAAGAATATCTACACCCGGATCGTTTTCGTGTCCTAAGATATCAACGACCTTTCCTTCGGGCTTATGACTCTTGTCGCCGTAATCGGTAATCTCAACAATGACCTTATGTCCCGAAACCGCACCCTTCGAAAATCTTCCCGGGATAAAAATATCATCCGAAAGCTTGGCGTTATCGCACTTAACGAAGCCGAAATCCTTGCAGGCTTCATAAGTTCCGACTATTGTATCCCCGCTTCGCTCGACAATCTTTACGATTCTCGCCTCAGCTCTGTTTAAGTGAGTAGCACCTTTTTTTACTTCGATTTCGACCGTATCGTTATGACAGGCGTTTAACTTGTCTTCGGGCGAAACAAAAAAATCCGAATCAAGACCTTCAACCTCTACAAAACCGAAGCCTCTCGGATTACCGACGAAGCGTCCGGTAAAATGAGGATGTCTGTTATCTTTATCAACATTATTACCCGAAGAAGCCTTTATGGGTTTATTACCGTTTCCTGCCAAAGTAAGCTTGCCTCTTGGGGAAACTACAACAGTGCCTTCCTTTATAAGCTCGTCGACAATCGAATCGAATTCCGGTCTCAATTCATCCGAAACCTGCATGAACATGGCAAGTTCACGCCGTCTCATCGGAACATACATATCATCGGCAAAAAGAGATTGTATTAACTTTTTTCTTTTGTCACGATTCTTATCTGACATACAAAATCCTTTCGAAAAAAAAGCCACTCAACAAGTGAGTGGCTTCGGTAAGCAATCCTTAAAAGATATTCATGTTAAGTACCACAGCAAGCAGAATAAATGCAATTGCAAGATACTTTGTAAACTTTACGAGGAAACCTTCCATGCTACGGCCCTTTGCCTTGCCCCAGTATGTTTCAGCCGCACCGGAAATAGCTCCGAGACCTGCTGTCTTGCCTTCCTGCATAAGTACTACGATAAGAAGTGCTATAGAAACCAATATAAATAAAATTATCAAAATAATTCTCAATGCTGCCATTTAATGTTCCTCCTTAAAAACTGACACTTGAATATGTTATCATACCTAAGTGCCATTTTCAAGCACTTTTCTTTACAAATCCAATGATTATCTTACAATAAGGCTCTTTCCTGTCATCTCGGCAGGCTGTGTCTCACCCATGCACTCGATAAGTGTAGGAATGATGTCTGCAAGACATCCGCCTTCACGAAGCTTAACGCTGTCATCGTAATTAACAAGGATGAAAGGAACCTGGTTGGTGGTATGAGCTGTAAATGCATCGCCTGTGTTGTAATCAACAAGCTGTTCTGCATTACCGTGGTCAGCGCAGATAAAGAGAACGCCGTCAACTTCTTTTACGAAATTAACTACTTCGCCTACGCACTTATCAACTGTTTCAACAGCTTCGATTGCAGCTTCCAAAACTCCGGTATGTCCTACCATATCAGGGTTTGCAAAGTTACAAATAATAACATCATATACGGGCGAACCGTCTTCGTTCTTGGCTGTAATAGCTTCCGAAAGCTTATCGCATACTGTATAAGCGCTCATACGAGGCTTCTTATCGTATGTGGGAACATACTTGGGAGAAGCAACGAGAATTCTCTCCTCGCCTTCGTTGGGAGCTTCAACACCGCCGTTAAAGAAGAAAGTAACGTGAGCGTACTTCTCTGTTTCGGCAATACGAGCCTGCTTCATTCCCTTTGAAGCGAGCCACTCACCAAATGTATTTGTTACGGAAATCTTCTTGAATGCTACTTCCTTGTTGGGAATTGTAGGATCATAATCCGAGAAGCATACATATGTTACATCAAGTCTCTTTCCACGTTTGAACTTGTCAAAATCATCATCGCAGAAGCAATGAGTAATTTCACGGGCACGGTCAGGACGGAAGTTATAGAAAATGATACTGTCCTTATCCTTAATGGTAGCTACGGGAGCGCCGTTCTCCATAATAACGGTAGGTACCATAAACTCATCTGTTACACCGTTATCGTAAGAAGCCTGAATTGCTGCGGGTGCCGAAGATCCACCGTCTGCGCCGACGCCCTTTGTAAGTGCATCATAAGCCTTTTCGACACGATCGTAGTTGTTATCACGGTCCATTGCATAGTAACGACCGGTTACTGTAGCAACTTTACCGACACCAAGCTTCTTCATTTCTTCTTCAAGAGCTTCTACATAACCCTTACCGCCTGTAGGAGGTGTATCACGTCCGTCAAGGAAAGCATGTACGTAAACCTTTGAAAGGTTATTTCTCTTTGCAAGTTCAAGAATACCGTAAAGGTGTGTATTGTGTGAATGAACACCACCGTCCGATAAAAGACCGTAAATATGAAGTGCCGAATCGTTAGCCTTGCAGTTATTAACGGCTTTCATAAGTTCTTCATTGGTGAAGAATGTACCGTCCATAATTTCCTTGGTGATACGTGTAAGTTCCTGATATACAATACGTCCCGCACCCATGTTAAGATGACCGACTTCAGAGTTGCCCATCTGTCCGTCGGGAAGACCTACTGCCATTCCGCTTGCGTTACCGCGAACGAAAGGATATTCTTTCATAAGCTTATCCATTACAGGTGTTTTAGCCTGTGCAACAGCGTTACCCTCAACCTTTTCGTTAAGGCCGTAACCGTCAAGAATTAACAAAACTACAGGTTTCTTTGCCATAATATCTATCTCCTATAAAAATTATTTACATTAATAAACCGAAGGTATTATAACCATTTTTTGCAAAAAAGTAAATGAATATAATAAAAATAATGAGCAAAAGAAAACTGCGTCTCGCGATTGAGACGCAGTTAAAATCTAAAATTATTACTTCACGGCATTTTTAAGAAGTGACTTAAACTTAGAAAGATAATTGGACTCATCAGCTTCTATCTTATCTCCGTTTGTAATATGAAGAACTCTCGTACCGGTATCATCATGACCTTCATAAGCTTCGCCGTTAAGATATTTCTTACCGCCCGCAGTCTTTACAGAGCATTTGAAGTAATAAAGCTTACCGTTAATCTCCATGTACTTATCTTCCCAATCGGAAGAGTTACTGTCACAGTTGAATACGAAAATACCCTGACCGGTACTCTCATTATAAATTGGCGAATGTCTCTTGGCTTCAACTAATTTATACAAGCTTCCTACCGATCTGCTTCCGTTACGGATGGCATTTGCCTGGCTTGCAGCCGTAGCAAAATCATACTCATAATGATCAATTGCACCTACAAGCAATACTCTGTAAGTACCTTTTCTGTTGGTCTTTACATAAAAATCAAAACGATCGGACTGTGTTTTTCTAATGCTTATATCATCAGAATGTGCCGAAACCCAAGCTCCGTTCTCACTTCTCTGAATATCAAACAAAAGCTGATTTCCATCAAAGAAGTTTCCTGCAATTCCTTCGAAATAACCGTCATAATTAACATGGTATTCGTTTCCGCCATGAACAGCGATACCCTGTGAACCGGTTACTCCACCGACACCATCCACATTATAGAATACTGTTACAGGCTTAACATATCCGTCACTTGAATATTGATTGGAAGGAGTCGAATTGTCAGGCCATAAAACCTGTCCGTTAAGCTTATTGATAACCTGCCATTTTACCTTAACCTGATATCCCTTTGAAGGATCAAGGATAAGTCCGCCGGAAGGACGAATGTTAATGGCATTATTCTCACCGTTTTCATTCATATACATCCAGTCCGAGGGAGCAGCCACATCAACCACATCACCTGTTAAAGGATCATAACTTAATACTTCCGCAACCTGCCACCACTTCTGGAATACATAATTGCTCTCGTCAATTCCTGTTTTTGTCTTCAAATAACCCTTTAAGTAACCGGGGTTAGGATTATTCCAGTCAGCAACCTGCTGGTCGGAACCTCTTTTAATGTTTGCTCCGAGGAAAGGTACTCCACCTGTTGAGGTAAGCGCCCATTCACCGTAAATATTACTGTCAACATACGGTGTTGCGGTAATATTTCTTCCGTTGGGATGCAAACAAATGTTAAATATTGCAAATGTAAAATCCGACGAAATATCTTTCTTAAGTGTAAGCTCGAAATAAGGAGCCGAAGCACCTGCATAGTTATAATAATCTACTATAAATTCCTGAACATTGCTTCCGTTTGAAAGCTGCGCACCCATGGACGATGCATCTTCTATAGTTGCACTGTCGATGTCAACAAGCTTCAACTTACAGAATTCATTTTCAAAAGTCTTACTTGACTTATTGTATGTCAAATCTTTGGTAGCACCGTTTGCATAACATGAAATCGTAATATTATTTCTGTAAGGAGAATTAACATTATAACTTGAGTCTGCGGGCAATGCCTTCTTGGGAAGGTTTGAACCGAAAGTATTTAAATCAATCTTATACTTGGCACCATTCTTCTTGGCAGTTCCACCTGCTAATTGACCGTCAAGGTTGACACCTGTAACTCTTCTTAAGTAAACCTTGATTGCCTTCTGTGCCTTGGGTGTAAGTCCGTCAGCTTTCTTTTCCTTGGACTTAACGTAAATAATCATTTCAGATGCAGTTTCACCCTTTGCAACCGTTAAAGTAAGCGTTGTCTTTGTAGGGCCTGCACCGGGAACTATCTTCTCAACCAATGTCGTGGATGAATTGAGATTATTTGCAAGTTCCCATTCGATATCACTTATGGTAGCCGAACCGGTTACTTCGATATCGATATCACGAACCATATTGGGTTCAACAATAACATCTGTTTCGCAATTAATCTGAAGTACGCTTGCTGCCATATCGGGATTCATATCCTTATTACGTGAAGCAACCGTATAATTTCCCGAAAAAGATCTGTTACCTGTTGAATCATTAAAATTAACATATAACTGGATAAGTCCGGAATTAACATAATCACTTACGTCGGCAACAAATGAAGTAATATTATCTGCCAACGGCTGTGTCTCTCCACCGATTTGAACCATTACACGATTAGTCGTAAAGTCGGGATAAACTAAAATAGTATCGGAACCCTTCTTAATGGTAATCTGTGAATTGTCAATTCCTCCCGGACCCGGAACATCCGATTTGGTAACCGAATAAGCATCCTGAATAAGGCTGTTTATCTGATTAACCAAAAGCTGTGCATCCTGCTGAAGTCCGGCATCTACGGAAGTACCCGAAAATGTTTTTGAACACAAAATCATAATGCCGGCAACAGAAGTGCCCAGTAAAGCCATAATAGTAACCGCACACACCAGCTCAACAATAGAAAAGCCTGAGTTCTTGCTATTCTGTTTACTGCTTTTGAAAATGAGCTTCAACAAACTTTTCATCATTGCTCTGCCACCTTTCCCGTTAAATGATAAATCCTAATTACGTAATTATAACCTGCCTTAGTAAACCGAAAATAAACATCAGAGGAAGGATTTTTTAAAGCACCCGTACCTCTGTCGAATTCAACGGTAACACCCGCTGCATCGACCGGAGTCCAGTTTACATTATCAAGGCTGAATTCTGTTATAACATGTTTATCGGCAATTTTTGTAATTTTATTATTGGAAGGTACACCGGAAGCATCGGAATAAAAATATTCTTCTGCAGAAGTTCCTGTTGAATCCTGCTTAATAATAAGCTCCGTCTTGTACTTGCCCATCGTTGCATTTCTGTCTGTCTGCGCCAGCGTTGAAAACCTCGAAGCCGCCTGTTGTGCGGGTTTTCCGGAAATGTAACTTACTCCGATAATTGTTGCTGAAGAAACAATAACCAGTAAAGAAACAATTACAACCATTTCCACTAGTGAAAAACCTTTATTCAGTTTTCCTTTGTTTTCTCTCAAAAATCTTTTCATTTAATTCTTCGACCAATTAATATAATTAATATTCTCAGCTATATCATATGACTTTCTTGTATCGGCAACTTCCGTACCGTGATGTTCTCCCTCCGGATCGGGTGAATCGGCTGCAAGCTTATAAGAAGCATTAACCGACCAGTTCATTTCGGGCGGAGTTATCATGAAGTCCGTATTGATAACTGCTGTATAGTTGTCCTTGGTATAGGCTATTTCAACATCACGAAGATAAAGTTTTCCCAAAGATATATCAGCCCTGTCAAGAGTAACCTTGTGACCTGTAACGCTGTCTGTATAATAAGCGCCACTCGGATTTTTCAAAACCGTAACCGTAAGAAAAGGAGCATATTGTGAGTCAACGAAGGATTTTAAATAATTTAAAACCTGTTCATCATAATCCGCTCCGGCTGTAGCGTCAACCTTTGCGTTCCAAAGATTTTCAAATTCTTTAATGAAAGCTCCCTGGTATTCGGCGTATCTTGTAAATGCATTATCTACGGTATATTGAACCATCGTATCAATATATGCTTCATTGGAAGCCTCGGCCGAGAGAAGAATAAGTCCTCTCTTTACCTGCTCCATTGCGGTTTCCGCTTCGTAGAAAACCTCCTTATTGCTTCTGTCGGTCATCTTGGAAACGAAGTTGGAACCGGAAATATAAAGCATCATGGTTGCAAGAATACAGATAAACGATACAACAACGATTGCCGTAACGAGTGATGAACCGCTATTATTCAGTTTTCGCATCCTTTTTAATTTAACCATCATAAATTCCTTATCTGTCACTCATTGTACCGGTGAGAGAATAAATTATATCAGTATCACCTGAGTTATACAAATCAACGTTAATACTATACAATAGTCCCTGATTTTCTCTGTTGGTAAGACCATCGATAATATGTGATGTAGATAAAGCCGAAATATTTGTATCTCCGCTCATCGTTCCACCTGCAAGATTATCATTGGTGTTATGATACAAATTTACATAGCTGTTGCAGTTAATCGTAGGCTTATATAAATTTTCGTACGTATTAAGTTCACCGGATGAATATGAATTATTAACCTGCTTTACAAAGAAAACGTTCAACGGAGTTGAACCGGACAGATTGTTTACAATATTGTACTTATCAGCATTAATCGAATATTTAATGGCTGAACTTTTATAAGCGGGATATACGAACAAAAATACATTTTCAAGTGTGGCACCGGCACCTACGGTCGCTGAATTGTCATATATTTCAACAGAATCAACCGTCTTGGAATAGGTCTTTGAAAAATACATACCGGGCTTGTACTCAAGATTCTTAACTTCAACATTAATCTTGATGGTTACATCAACCTTTTGTGAACCGCCGCCTGTTGCCGAAACTTCGGTAACTCTGTCGACTGCTATCTTACTCTTGTACTGACTTTCAAAAAGCTTATCTCTTGTGAAATCGCCGTACCATTCAATAACACCTAAAGCGTTAACACGTCTGGAACCCGAAACAGCGTTCAAATCGGCAACTATATCATCGAGTGCACTGTTATATGCAGTCGTCAATAAATCGGTCTGCTCGGTATATATTGCATCTCTGAAGCCGTTCATGTTTTCAATATAATCGACTTCATTAATCCCGTAATTGGGATCTCCTGCCGTTCCGAAAGGTGAAACGGTTATTACCGCATCAAAAACATTTCCTTCATAAGGCATTCCGCTAATTCTGAAAACATAAGGATCGGCAATTGTTGCCATCGGATCTCTTGCATCCATCGAATATGCTGTGAATGCCGAAACACCGGGAACGGGGCTGCTGACTACCTTAAACTGGGTAGGGTCAGGATCCGTAAACTGTTCTACAAGCTTATCAATATCATTGGCCTTTACACCTTCCATTACACTTTGCGCTGCTCCGGTTATATATTGATTAACCTTGGCCTTGGCATTGTATCTGGCCGAATCCACAAAGCATGACAATACAGGTGCGGAGGCAACCATAACGATAATAATTGCCACAATTACTTCTACAAGACTGAATCCCTTATTATTAAGTTGTTTTCCTGTATTATTTGTTCTCTTCATTCTTCTTCTGTTCTTCAGCCCACTCTTCATCGGACTTTAATCCAAACAAATCGGTTACACCGCTCTTGTAATCGGGAATCTTAACAGGAACATATTCCTTGTTCGTACCCAATACATAATATGCGGAAACTTCAATGGTACCTTCAAGAATATTTTCCGTATCAAGAAGCTTATAAGTGATATTCTTAACCGTCTTCTTGTCATTTTCGGCCAAAACCGTCTTTACGAAAGTTTTCATGTCTTCATAATCAGACTTGTTAATGTATGCGGAACTGTTTTCCACAAAAACAAGAGGTGACTGATATGTTTCAATGTTGGCTGCTTTAACCGTTGACAAAGGAATTGAATAAATAACCGAAGGCTCATTAACGTTAATACCTTCATATTGTAACTTCTTGGTATCGTTAAATGCCTTATACGCAAGCATGATTACATCTTCCGCTTTTACATTCGAAGGATAAGTATCGATAATACCGTTGATTGCATCGGTTTTTTCGATAATACCCTTTTTATTCTCTTCAACCTGTTCGTAGAAAACAGCTAACTCGTTAACTCTTTCCTTTAAGGTCGCATTGCTGGCTCTTAATGCATCTGCCTTATTAAGATATCCCTTGTATCCGAGGAAATAAACAAGTGCAAAAGCGATAAGTCCGACTAAAATAACATAAGTCATTGCCATTTTGGCTGTATCTTTGCCCTTCATAATTAATTATTTCCTCCTTCCTCAAGATATTCTTCTGTTAAATCCTGCGAAACAACACCGGTATTGGCGTCTTCACTGTTTTCAAGTGAAGACCAGAACACTACGGTAATAACAGATTCATAGAAAACTGTAGTTCTTGAATCTTCCGAGTCTTTTGATTCATCTGTTTTCTTTTCTTCGGAAGCTTCTTTCTTCTCGGTCTTGGCTTCACCCGTACCGTCTTCTGCGCCCTCGGGCTCTGTTACCGTAACGGTATCTACCCTGACATCCATAACCGATTCGAAAGTTCTGAACTTTTCGGCAAGCTTTGCAGCATACTCAAGTTTTTCGGATTTCATCTTCAAAACCGCCTGATCGTTATCCGAAGTAAATTCCTGAAGAATCGCATCTTCGGGGAACATCTTTTCAATGTCGGTAAGGAAAGCTATTAAATTGTCATTTTCCGAAGAACATAACTTATCGGCGGCCAAAATCTCATTGTATAAAGCTTCTACTGCCTGATAATCCTTATAAACCTGTTCGGCCGGTAAATATTGAGCTTCCTGATTCTTTAATGTCTTCTGTTCAAGTTCCTGGGTTCTGTACTCGCTGTAACCCATAACCATAAGTATTGCACACAAAAGGATAAAAAGTATTGCGGAAAGAATAGCGACATTTCGATAGTTGACATCCTTTAAATCGCTCTTCTTCTTTTCTTCATTAATGAAACCGATAGGTGCAAGGCCGGCGCCGATAGTTGTAACATATCTTCCGCTCGTACCCATTCCCGCATTGTGGTTCCAGGAAATACCGTGAATGTTATCAGCTATAATTGTCTTTATCTGAAGTTCATTGGTAAATAACTTTGAAAGACCGCTGATATCGGATCCCATACCGATAAGAATTACTCTCTTAACAGGTGAATCCGTATTCTTGGAATTATATAAATCGAGGACTCTTGCAATGTTTCCGATTAACGGAGCAAGGCTTTCCGTAATCTCTTTCATCGCTTCGGCAACCTTGGCCGAAACCTCAACCTCTTCTTCACTTTCAATCATTACCGTATTTTCGTTTAATGCAAGCTTAATACAGGTAATTCTCTTCATTTCATCCAACGCATCCGTAAATGTTCTCTGCGGAAATGCCGGAGAATTCATCATAGTCATAATCGCGTTTTCAACACCGTAAGCAAAAGTTCTCTGCATTACGAGGTTCTGTCCGCTGATGATGGAAGCAATAGAGTTTCTTTCGTCAACCTTGATGACCATCTCTGTTTCTTCCTTAACCTCACCCTTCATTATCTGGTAAATACTGTTACCGGAATAATCAACACTTATAAGGTGAAGTCCGCAACCTGCAGCAAGCTTTTCATAGCCTTCAATCAATGTCTTACCGCAAGCCATAACCATACACTTTAATTTCTGTGTACCGTCGGTATCCTTGGTATAGCCAAGAACCAAATGTCCCAATTCGTACTCGGAAAGATCGATAGGGAAATAATCACTTGCATTGGCTTCAATAAGTGCCGAAACCTGACTTGTCTTTACCGCGGGAATCAATACCTCACGGGTAGCAATCTTACTTGAAGTAATTGTACAAACACACTGTTTGGTCTTTATTTTATCGGCAGCAAGAATTCCCTTAATCGCATTATAGAAATCGGGATTTTCCTGCAAAAAGCCATCATCATATACGCCTTCAGGAGTAGGTATACTAAAATATTTGTAAATTTTAGGCTGTTTGGATCTGAAATCCATCTCACATATCTTGGTGAGTGAATAACCTACTTCAATACTAAGTACTCTGGACATTTTTTCTTCTCTCCCATTTTAGTTTATAACCCAAGCATGGAAAGATACCATCTGACAATATCTTCTCCCCATAAAGCTGCAAGCAATATACCTGCAGAAAGGTAAGGTCCCATGGCAAGCTGTCTTTCAGCGCCCGAAACCTTCATTCTTATTACGTGAATAATCGCACCGCCTACACAACCTATGCAAAAAGCAAGGACTATGGACTTCCATCCCAGTAAAAGTCCTGCGGCAGCCATCAATTTCACATCACCGCCACCTATGGCGCGTCCCTTAGACACAATATATAAAATCAATAAAAACAGACTCACGGAAACACAACCGATCAAATAATCTTTATAGTTGTGATAGTCCGTTATAACACGAACGAGTCCCAAAACGGCGATAAATATATTAAATCCCACAGGGATTTCAAATGTTCGCCAGTCTATTACACTAAGTGCAATTAAGCTTGAGCAAAGCAGGCAGTAGAGTAGGGATTCTACATTTGCCCCCTTTACAACAAATATCAGGACATAGAGGACACCGTTAAGTGCCTCTATGACCGGATATTGAATAGATAACTTTGTCTTACATTTTCTGCACCGGCCTTTAAGAAAGATATAGGAAAACAAAGGGAACAAATCGTACCACTTAAGCTGATAACCACAGCTCATGCAATGTGACCTTATCTTCACGATATCCTGTTTCAACGGAATTCTGTAAATACAGACATTGAGGAAACTGCCGATAACGATACCTATTAAAAATATGTATATTATCATGAATACCATAAAAGCCATGTCGGAAAACCTTTCAAAAAATATTACTTATTTGTAACCCTTACCCGTCTTGTAAGCGTCTGCATCAGGCCAGATTTCGAAACCGGCAAGTTCAATCGATTTTACACCTTCAATAGCGTCAAAATCTACAACCCAACTTGTTTCATTGAATCTTGAAGTAGGAAGTGCTGCTAAGTTAGGGCAGTTTGCAACATTTGTACCTGTAATAGAAACAGTCTTGCCTTCAGCGATTGCAACGTTGATAGCTACTGCGATTTCATCTGCTGTCTGAACGTCTGCAGAAATCTTACCGTTGTTAACGAACTTTGTGTACTGAGGAGCGATTACTACTACGAGGATAACCATGATAGCAATAACGATAATAAGCTCGACTAATGAGAAACCTTTGTTGTTTAATTTTTTCATTTTTAAATCTCCCTTTTTAAATAAAATTTTTTATCTAAAACACCGCACCCTACCGCGATGCTTTATTCGTAATAAATTATAAGTTGCTGAGTGCACCGTACATTGAAATCATGGGTGCGAAGCATGCTGCCACAAGAACTCCGACGATTGCGGCAAGTACAATAATAATCATGGGCTCCAACGCTGCCATAACCGACTGAACGGCCATTTCTACTTCTTCGTCGTAATAATCGGCAAGCTTTGTAAGCATTCCTTCTGTATCACCGGATTCTTCTCCGATACGAACCATGTGATAAACCATCGGAGGGAAAAGCCCTACATCTTCAAGAGGTCTTGAAAGCGGCTGGCCAATCATTATATCATCCTTGGCCTGCATCATCGCCTCTTTGAAATAAACATTCGTCATGGTATTGGCTACCATTTCAACCGCATCTATAAGCGGAACACCGGAAACCATAAGTGTACTTAATGTACGCGCCATAAGTGAAGCAGCCTGTTTAATTTCAAGGTTTTTGAAAACCGGCATTTTAAGCTTAATCATATGGAATACATGCTTTCCGCCGTCCGTTCTTGAAAACATTGAAAGGGCAACAATAATCGCAACCAATATAGGAAGCAATATGTACCAATATTCTCTTATGAAATCGCTTAAGTGAACCATTGCCATTGTTATTCCCGGCAAATCCGTTCCAAGTTCCATGAACATTGCGGTATATCGGGGAATAACGAAGGTAAGCATTACGATTACCATGATAAATGCAACAGATAAAACAACTATAGGATAAATAAGTGCTTTCTTAACCAAAGCCTTGGTCTTCGCGGATTTTTCAAACTGCGTTGACATTCTGTCAAGCGAAAGGTCAAGTGAACCGGAAGCTTCGCCGGCTGCAACCATGTTAACCATAAGTTCGGGAAATACCTTGGGGTATTCCATAAGCGAATTTGCAAGGGTTTCACCCTTTTCTACGCTTACGCGGACACCTTCGACAGCCTTCTGCAGCTGCTTGTTCTCGGTCTGTTCGGATAACATTTTAAGTGCTTCAAGAATCGTAACACCTGCCTTGGTCATTGAAACGAACTGACGACAGAAAACACTCAAATCTCTCGGCTTGGGATATCCGCCAATCTCAATATTCAGATCCTTTGTAAGTAAGCCTTGTTCTTTAACATCAAGAAGTGTAAGGTCACGGGTTTTAAGCTGAGCTCTTAAGACATCAATGCTGTCTACTTCAACGCTGCCCTTCATTACCTTACCCGCCTTATCAATTGCTTCATAAGAATAAGCCGGCATGTTTTATCTCCCCTTCTATCTATTCTTATCGTTAAATCATCATAATTATTTATGAATCGAAGGAAACCTTCATCATTTCACTGAATGATGTGATTCCGTCCAAAACATATTCGGCTGCACTCATACGAAGAGTATGCATACCTTCCGATAATGCAACTTCTTTAATCTCGTCGGCATTACCGCCCTTGCTGATTAATGTTCGAAGCTTGGGTGTCATTTCGAGAATTTCGTATACACCGATACGTCCCTTGTATCCCATGTCTTCGCATTCGGAACAATGCGACATTCCGGGAACCATCTTTCTGGGCTCGTAAATCATGTGTGTCTCGCCGCTTTTACATCCTAAAATTTCAAGCTCGTCTTCGGTAGCCTGACGTGCTACTTTACACTTCGGGCAAAGACGTCTTACAAGTCTTTGTGCGATAACACCGATAACAGAATCGGCAATGAGGTAACTTTCAATACCCATATCTTCAAGACGAGTAATTGTACTGGCGGATGAGTTGGTATGAAGAGTCGATACAACCAAGTGTCCGGTGATTGAAGCCTGAACTGCAATTCCTGCGGTTTCCTGGTCTCGAATCTCACCGATCATGATAATATCAGGGTCCTGACGCAGAATAGAACGAAGTGCGCTTGCAAAAGTAAGATCTGCCTTGGGATTAACCTGAACCTGATTGATACCGTCGATATTTGCTTCGACAGGGTCTTCAACCGTAATAATGTTTACATCTTCTTTATTTAACTCGCTTAATGCGGTATAAAGCGTTGTTGATTTACCTGAACCGGTAGGTCCGGTAACAAGTAAGATGCCGTGGGGATTTGAAAGAATATGATCAAATTGTTTCATTTCTCCCGGCTTAAGTCCAAGCTGGCTCTTTTCACGGTTCAAAGCCTTCTTGGCCGCAAGTCTCATAACTATCTTCTCTCCGTAAACGGAAGGAAGAACGGAAACTCGGATATCGTACTCGACACGGTCAACAATCTGAGTAATACGACCGTCCTGAGGTTTACGCTTTTCGGAAATATCCATACCGCCGATAATCTTGCAACGTGCAACGATGGCGGGAAGGACTTTAATACTGTATCTTGCCTGTTCGTACAAAGCACCGTCGATACGGTATCTTACACGAACCTGCTTCTCCAAAGCTTCGATATGAATATCAGATGCTCGCTTTCTGGCAGCCTTGTCGATCATTTCCTTAACAAGGATAACGATAGGCGAACTGTTAATATCGTCACTGAAAGCATCCTCTTCTTCCCTGTCAAGCTTCTCCTTGGTATATTCTTCCAATACGGAGTCCATTTCATTGGCGCCGTAGTAACGGTCCAATGCAAGCATGACACTTCGGGGAGTTGTTACCAGGGGTTCAACCTGGCAACCTGTGATGATGGAAATATCATCAATTGCATCCATGTCCAAAGGATCCGACATGGCAACACGTAATATATTCATATTATCCGGCGCATATTCAACCGGGATAACTTTATCCTTTTTAAGTACCTGAATGGAAACGAGTTCAAGAATTTCCGGTGCAATGGCAACGTTTGAAAGGTCAACTTCTTCGTAACCAAGCTGCGTTGAAAGAGCATGTGCTATAGACTCTTCCGATACTATATTGTTCTCGACAAGATATTCGCCGATACGTTTTGAAGGATCCTTGGCGGCAAAAGCCTTTTCAAGCTTTTCCTCGGTCAACACTCCCGCATTAACCAAAAGTTCACCCAAACGAACCTTACGTTGTCCAAAATAAGCCATTATCGGTTCTCCAATACATCAATAATATTTTCCGAACTTACCCCAATTTAAGTTCCATACCGTCAATATCCTGTGCAAATTCGATTGCACTTTCTCTTGTAATCTTTCCGGTGTAATAAAGCTGGGTAATCGTCTCATCCATGGTAATCATTCCGAGCTTACGGTTAGTCTGCATAACACTTACAAGCTGATGTGACTTGCCTTCACGAATAAGATTTCTTACTGCGTGATTGGCATGCATTACCTCAAATGCTGCCACACGTCCCTTGCCGTCAGCCGTAGGAATCAATTGCTGTGAAATAACAGCTTCCAAAACATTGGCAAGCTGAATACGAATCTGTTGCTGCTGATGAGGCGGGAAAACGTCTATTACACGGTCGACAGTGCTTGCCGCACCGATGGTATGCAATGTTGAGAGAACCAGGTGACCGGTCTCGGCTGCCGTAATGGCAACTGAAATAGTCTCAAGGTCACGCATCTCTCCTACGAGGATTACATCAGGGTCCTCACGAAGAGCTGCTCTTAATGCATCTGCATAACTGTGTGAATCAAGTCCGATTTCTCTTTGATTAACCATTGAAAGCTGATGCTGGTGCAAATATTCTATAGGGTCCTCAAGAGTAATAACATGAGCATCTCTTGTCTTATTTACCTTATCGATAATAGCTGCAAGTGTAGTTGATTTACCTGAACCTGTAGGTCCGGTAACGAGAACAAGTCCACGCTTACGCTGTGACAGTTCAACAACGCTTGAAGGTACACCCAAAAGCTCGGGTGAAGGAATTTCAGTACCGACAAGACGGAACGCCATGGCTGCGGAACCTCTTTGATGATACGCATTTATACGATATCTTCCTAAATTGGGAATGGAATATGACATATCAAATTCGCCACGCTCTTCGAATTTTTCTCTCTGAGCCTCGCTCATAATTTCCTTTACAACTTCCATCGTATCGTTGGGAAGCATTTTAGGATAATCCATTGTAATAAGATCGCCGTTTACTCGCATCTTGGGCGGTATTCCGACTGTAAGATGAACGTCGCTGGCATTAGCATCTTTAGCAACTCTAAGAATATCCTCAATAGGTGTCATTCCGAAACCCCTTTCGTTTTTACACTGCTTTAATATGATAACATATAGAATAATTATGTCAACGAAAAATATAATAAATTGTTAATAATTCTCGAAAAATTGTAACAATCTGCGCTATCATGTTTGACTTTTGTACTATCTTGTCGAAAACTACCGAAAATCAAACACCTGTATAATCACGGTCGACATTTATGACGCATCTGAAGGCCGGATTTTCCTTATTTACCAATGCGAAAATGTCCTTTGCTATCTCCTCGTCACTCTTCTTCAAATTGTATGAAGCCACCACATCAAATATCAAATTCGTATGTGTCGGACCTACAACAACCCTGAAATCATGAAAATTCATATTTTCGTCGTAATTCTTAATAACTTCTTTAACAATTTCTTTTATTTCTTCTACTTTTTCGTTTCCTACTTCGATAGGATCCATATGAATGGTCGCATGACAATTAAGTTTCGAAAACAATTCGTTCTCGGCAGTATCAATAACGTCATGAAGTTCATTAATATCTCCGTTTGACGGTACTTCCGCGTGAAGCGTAACCATTACACGTCCAGGGCCGTAATCGTGAACAATCAAATCATGTATTCCGACAATTTCTTCATGTGAGCGTACAATATCTTCAATCTTTGCAATAAATTCGGGTGCCGGCGGCTGCCCGAGAAGCGGTGAAATCGTCTCACTTGCGGCTTTGATGCCGGCTATAATGATTAAAATGCCCACCAGCATTCCGCACCATCCGTCAAGTCTTATGTTCGTAAGGTACGCAACTATTGTTGAAATGAGTACAACGAAAGTCGATATCGTATCGGAAAGTGAATCCGTAGATGTTGCAAGCAAAGTTTCCGACTCAATCTTCTTTCCTATTCTCCTGCTGTAAAATGCCATGTAAAACTTAACAAGTATCGATGCGGCGAGAATTACTATCGATATTACGGAAAAAGAAACATCTCCGGGATTTTTTATTTTGGCAAACGAATCAACCGTTAATTCATAGCCCATAATTACGATTAAAGCCGAAACTATAAGTCCCGAAAGATACTCTATTCTTCCGTGCCCGAAAGGGTGCTTGGGATCGGGCTTTTTTCCGGAAAGTTTAAATCCTATAACAGATATTAATGAAGAGCCGGCATCCGAAAGGTTGTTAAACGCGTCGGCGGTCATTGCTATGGATGATGACAAAATACCGGCAATGTATTTACCTATAAAAAGAACAATATTCAAAAAGATGCCGTAGCCGCCGCACAATATGCCGTATGCCTCGCGTACCTTGGGATTGTTAACATCGTTTTTATTCTTAACAAATATATTAATAAGTAAAGTCAGCATTACTTTCATCCTTTCCGTCAGTATCCTTTTATGATAAATTTGAAATTTGCTCTTGACAATATAATTTTTTGGTAATAAATTAAACAAAGCTTGATGCAAAATAACCAATTTCGAAAGGAGGTAAATTTAAATGTTAAAATCCAGAATGGAAATGTCAAAATCGAATAAAGAAAACTTGTTTACCTCCGGGGTAATCTTAAAATAAAATAAGCGGATTATACGTTTATATCTGTATGTTTATTGACCGGTAGTAAATTAAATTTACTACCGGTTTTTTTATCCTTATCCCGGATATTACACATAAAGGAAGTGATGATTTGAAAAACAACACATTATTTTTTCATTTAAAGAAAAAAGCAGGATATCTTCTGATTGCTTTTACCGCTTTAATAATCAGCGTATTTATCTCCATGATAAACCCGCAGATTACAATGCGCATCGTCGACGATGTCATTACGGGCGGTGATATAAAGCTTTTGCCGAAGCTTTTGCTGGGACTTTTGCTCGTCGGAATCGGACGAATGATTTTTCAGTATGTAAAGGAATATTCTTTTGACCGTATTTCGGTTTCGGTATGTACGAATCTTCGAAGAGATTTGTTCAACCATGTTCAGTCCCTTGATACCGCATTTTTCGACAAGACCAATACCGGCGAGGTTATGGCACGTCTCAAGGAAGACATTGACAAAATATGGGGCGCCATTTCATATATAACAATGCTTTTAATCGAAGTAGCATTACATACCGTTTTGATTATGATCTGCATGATTAAGCTTAATCCTTTGATTACAATCATTCCGGCCGTTGCAATGTTTATTTGCGGATTTCTTGCTATTTATATGGAAAAGAAACTCGATCCCATATATGAGGATATTTCCGAAGAGAACGCCGTACTTAACACAACCTGTGAGGAAAACATAGCAGGTGTACGTACCGTAAAGGCTTTTGCCCGTGAAAAATTTGAAATTACAAAGTTTATAAAACACAACGATAAATACTGCGAATTGAATATTCGTCAGTCCAAGCTTTTTGTAAAATACTACCCTTATTTCCAGTTCGTTTCGCGTGTTGTACCGCTTTTGGTAATCTTAGCGTGCGGCTTTTGCTACGTTAAAGGAACAATGACTTTAGGAACTATAACGGCTTTCGTAGCATATGCCAACAACATCGTGTGGCCCATGGAAATGTTAGGATGGCTTACAAATTCATTTTCATCGGCAATTGCTTCCATAAAGAAGATAAACAAAATCTTCAACGAAATGCCTACTATTGTTAATCCCGACGAACCGGTTGAGTTAGAAAAGGTTAAGGGCGATATAGAATTTATCAACGTTGGTTTCCACAAGGAGGACATGCACGAAATCCTTTCAGACATTTCCTTTAAAGTCGCGCATGGTCATACCCTTGGAATCATGGGAGCCACCGGTGCCGGAAAGTCTTCCATCATTTCGCTTCTTACGCGTCTTTACGACGCAACAAGCGGTGAAATCAGACTCGACGGTGTAAATATCAAAAGTCTTCCGCTTCAAAAGCTTAGGGGAAGTGTTTCTTTGGTAATGCAGGACGTTTTTCTTTTTTCAGATACGATTTCCGAAAACATCAAGATGGGAAAGCGCCACACGATGTCCAAAGAAACTATCAAGGTTTCCTCAAAAAAGGCAGGAGCATCCGAATTTATCGAGAAAATGGAGGATGGCTATGAAACCGTCATCGGCGAACGCGGTGTCGGTCTTTCGGGCGGTCAGAAGCAGCGTATTTCAATTGCGCGTGCTCTTTCCAAGGAGCTTCCCATCCTTATAATGGATGACTCCACTTCCGCTCTTGATATGGAAACCGAGAAAGAAATACAGAAAGAACTCAATGCCTTAACCGGCATGACCAAGATAATCATCGCGCACCGCATCAGCTCGGTCAAAAACGCCGACGAAATTATTGTACTTGATGAAGGACGTATTGCCGAACGCGGTACACACGATGAGCTTCTTATGAAGAAGGGGCTTTACTATGAAACCTATGTTTCACAGTACGGAGCACCCGAAATGAAGGAGGTGGTATAATGCCCATCAACTCTTTTAAAGAAGATGAAACTCATCATGAAGAGAAAAAGTCGGTTACCATTTTACGACTTTTAAAATACCTTCTTGCTTACAAAAAGAAAATCATAATTGTTTTCATCATTATGGCATACTGTGTCGGTGTAAGTTTGGTAAACCCTATTATAATCGAAACCGCAATTGACAAATATATATCCGTTCGTAATTTTAAAGGGCTTCTGTCACTTATTGCCATCGCCATGTGCATTAATCTTGTCTGGGTTGTTCTGGTCAAGATTCGAATGTACCTTATGGCGACAGTAACCAATAATGTTATTAAGACTATTCGTGAACAGCTTTACAGGCACTTACAGACTTTGGACTTTAAGTTTTTTGATTCACGTCCCACAGGAAAGATTCTCTCCCGTGTTATCGGTGACATCAACTCCTTGACGGATGTGCTTTCAAACTTCGTTATTACTCTTTTGCCGGACTTCGTGTTACTTATTTCGGTAATCATAATAATGATAGTAAAGAACCCGCGCCTTGCTTTATCTTCGATGGTAGGCTTACCGATTATGCTTGTCGGATTGTTTACAATCGAAACATTATCGAGAAAGCGCTGGGAGCTTCACAGAAAGAAGTCTTCCAACCTGAATGCATTCGTACACGAAGACATTTCCGGTATTCGTATCGTAAAGACATTTACTGCCGAGAACGAAACTCTTGAAACCTTCAATCAGTTATCCGAAGAACACAAGATGTCATTTATTAAGGCCGTACGTGTAAACGATGCATTTAACTCAATTATCGAGATTTCGGAAGCATTAAGTCTTATTGCCTTGTATTATGTAGGCGTTAAAAATTTGAATAACGGCGTTACCTTAGGTCTTTTGGTCGCTTTCTCGTCGTACCTTACCCTCTTCTGGCAGCCCATTGCAAACCTGGGAAGTTTTTACAACCAGCTTATTTCAAACATAGCTGCTGCAGAACGTGTATTTGAGGTTATCGACACGAAGTCCGATATCGAAGACGCTCCCGACGTTGTACCCATGCCCCCGATTGTTGGTAATGTACAGTTTAAGGATGTTTCTTTTGCCTATGAAGACGGTGTTGAAGTTCTAAAAAATGTTGACTTCAATATTACTCCCGGCGAAACAATTGCGCTTGTGGGACCTACCGGTGCCGGAAAAACTACCATTGTTAACCTGATTTCAAGATTTTATGACGTTCAAAAAGGAACTGTTCTTATAGATAACGAAGACATAAAGAAGGTATCCATTGAATCCTTACGTTCTCAGTTGGGAATTATGACGCAGGATAACTTCCTCTTTACGGGAACTATCCGTGAAAATATTCGATACGGCAAGCTTGACGCAACAGATGAGGAAATTGAAGCTGCAGCCCGTACGGTAAATGCACATGATTTTATTATGAAACTTGAGAAAGGATACGATACCGAGCTTACGGAACGTGGCGGCGGCTTAAGCGTCGGCCAGAAACAGCTCATTGCTTTCGCCCGCACCATTCTCTCCGACCCGAAGATTCTAATTCTCGATGAAGCAACATCTTCAATCGACACCAAGAACGAACTTATGGTACAGGCCGGAATCGAAGCAATCCTTAAGGGACGTACTTCGTTCGTTATCGCACATCGCCTTTCAACCATAAGAAAGGCCGACCGCATTTTCGTTGTCGAAAACGGAAAGATTGCGGAAGAAGGAAATCACGATACGCTTATGAGCAAGAAGGGTATTTACTACTCTCTTCAGATGGCTCAATTATCATAATCATATGGCCAAAAAAAAGCCTTGCCGCATTTATATTGCGACAAGGCTTTAATTTATTTATGGAATTAATCGTTGGTGTAGTTATCGAAGTAACCCTGGATAAGAATTACGGGTGTTCCCTTATCACCTGAACCCGATGTAAGGTCGCAAAGTGAACCGATAAGGTCTGTAAGCTGTCTGGGTGTTGTTCCCTGGCTTGCCATATTTCCCTTAAGGTTGGCATCCTTGGTCTTTATGGACTCTGAAATTGCCTTCTTAAGTTCTTCACCCGAAAGACTTGCGTAATCGTTATCTGCAAGATACTTAAGCTTTAACTCGTTGGGTGTTCCGATAAGTCCGTCTGTAAATGCGGGTGAAACAACCGGGTCTGCAAGTTCCCAAATCTTTCCCTGAGGATCCTTGAAAGCTCCGTCGCCGTATACCATAACTTCTACGTGCTTTCCGGTCTTCTTAAGGATATCTTCCTGAATATCAAGTACAAGCTGCTTGCACTCATTGGGGAAGAGTTTAATCTTGTCTTCGGTTGACTTGTTTGAACCGAGTAAGCCGTACTTGCTGTTGAATCCGCTTCCGTTTACGGAAGCAGTAAGAATATCATCAAGACCGCAAACAACCTTTGCGCCGTTCTCCTTTAATATTCTCTTTGTACGAACTCTTGTATGAATATCACAGTTGATTACGCAATCTGTGTAGTCAAGAATTGTCTTGGCCTGGTTGGCAAAAACAACTTCAACCTCTGCGCCTTCGCCTGTGATAATGTCTGAATAATACTGAACGTAATCAACGCCGGTAAATTCATGTACGTTAGCTCCGAAAAGCTCACGATATTTAGCAAGTGAAAGAACATCGCTGTAGGGATTGATTCCTGCCTCGTCAAGCTGGTCATATGTTAATAAAGCATTACCAACTTCATCCGAAGGATAGCTGAGCATAAGAACTACTTTCTTACATCCTCTTGCAATACCCTTTAAGTTAATTGCAAATCTGTTACGTGAAAGGATAGGGAAAATAACTCCGACTGTACCGCCGCCAAGCTTTGCCTTAACATCTGCGGCAATATCATCTACAGTTGCGTAATTTCCCTGAGCACGTGCTACGATTGACTCTGTAAGAGCAATAACGTCACGATTACGAAGTTCAAAGCCTTCGCTCTTTGCAGCAGCAAGCACACTGTCAACAGTCATCTTAACAAGATCGTCACCCTCACGAATGATGGGGCATCTGATACCGCGTGAAACGGTTCCTACTAAACGTTCCATAATCTTTTCTCCTAATTTATATTAGCCCGCCAATCTGTTGCCACGGGCAAACTGTTTTTAGCAACGTGATTATTATATATTCACTTTTCAGGGAGTTCAAGATATAATTGTTACTTTAATTACTTATAGTGGTTATAAGATGTACTTATATCATTTTCTTTGGGCATCCAGTTTATAAATCGTTCTGATTTCGTTCTTTTTAACCACAAACAATTCTCCGTATGTGGATACCGAATCGGCTTCCCCAATTTCTTCCACGATATTCAAAGACGTATCAATCAGACAAGCAGTGCCGTCTACTATAACAAGTGCATATCCGTTGGCAAAAGCACAGGCATCATCATACATTGCAACTTCAACGCCGTTTTGATCGATATAACCGAACTTATCCTCTCTTTGCACAAGCCAGAGATCGTCTTCGGCAAAGCATATATAATCATAGATGCATAATGTTTCTTTGGTTAATGCATCATACAGGATAAATTTATCGTCACATGTAACAATAATCTTTGTTCCTCTGTTATAGAAATAGCAGCCGTCGTAATAATATCCGCATAAATCGTTTGAGAAATAATTGTTCTCGTCAAAATATCCGTTGCTGTCCAAGCCGCAAATATTTATGCTGGAAGCAAAGTTACTGTCGGCATCATAAAGGCTTAAATAACCCCATTCTATTCCCGGTCCGAAATATTCAAGATAATATCCGTCATTTAATCCCGACAAAAATACTTTGCTGACATGAATCGTACGATCATCAGACATGGGGCCGTCATATTCTGTATTCCATGAAACCGAGCCATCTTCCTTCAATTGACCGACTTCTTCCAATACATGATTATCGCCATCATTGCTTACACGCTTCAAAAGAATACAGGAATCATGATAACCTATTATTTGGGGAATTGCCTCTCCGCCCATGTCTGTCTCTGCAATAAGATTTCCGTCATAATCATAATACTTTATGGTTGTATCAATTTCTTCATCCTCCCAACCCCAGTTGGCGGAAGTAGCATAGAAGTTACTCATGGTACGAAGATTGTCGGTTGTTTGGAAAATCATTTCGCCTTCGGGAGAGAACAAATAGTGCTGCGTTTCGTCAGCCAAAACAAAATATCCCGAATTATTGGCTGACTTGAAGAATTTGTACATACAGGGTACTATCTCGTTCATTTCATAATCAACTGCTCCGAATAACTCGTCCTTCTTAACGATTAATACACCGCCGTATCCGTTACCGAAGTATTCGTACTCGGTTTCGTCTTCCGACACAATCTTTATAAGCTTCGAACTTTCGATTTCTTCCACTATTGCCTCAGGCTCTTTTGAATCAGTTTCAACCGACACTTCTTCACTTACGGTCTCTTCCAAAAGATTATCTTCCGGTAAATTTACTTCGGATAAATTTTCTTCCGATAAGTTCATTTCAACCGATGTTTCAAATGTCGAAGCCTTTGGTGCTTCCTTACTTCCATTGTAAATAACAAGACCTGCTATACCGCCGATAACAACAACTCCGGCCGCTGCAGCCGCAATCGCCTTGGTCTTTAAAGCACCTCCTACAGCCTTTGCACCCAAAGAAGCCGTACTTCCCGTCGCGGTGCCGTTACCTACTACCCCACATACCTTGGCGCTCATTGCAGGTACTGCAGCCTTTGCCGCAAAACTTTCCGCATCCTTTGTAAAGAGCAAAAGCATAAACGGAGCAACGGAGTAAAGCTTTATACCCTGCTTCTTCTCTGTATCGCCTACAGCTTCCTTAATCTTGGCCTTGGCTCTGTTAAGATGAGACTTAACCGTATTAACCGGAATTCCGAGTTCCTTGGCAATCTCATCCTGCTTCTGCTCATTGTAGTAAACGCCGATTATACATGCTCTTTGAATATCCGAAAGTTCATCGATAATTCCTCTTATGATATTTATCTTCTCCCTGTCATCAAGTACATTTTCGGGAATAAAAGCTTCATCATCGGCAATTGTTTCGAAATAGTCGGTCTCATTGCCCTCATCATCTGTATTTGCGTCTACAAGCATATCCTTGTTTTTCTTAAGATACGCAAAGCACTTTCTGTTTGCAATTGTAGAAGCCCATCCCAGAAATCCTTCATTATCCTTAAGCTGCCCGATATTTTTGAATATCTCGACATAAGCATCCTGAAGCATATCCTCTGCGGCATCTTCATCCTTAACAATATTGATGACACATGTATGAAGATATTTGTAGCTTTCATTGTATAAATCGTTAAACGCGGCGCTGTCTCCCGCCTTTACCTTTGCAACCAAATCAATTATTTTTCCATTTGTTTTCATATTAATCAGTCTCCTTTTTCACTGTTTACCATTATATCACACTATTGCTTACCTTTACCCGACTAAGTTTGAAATATCGATTTTTGCCTTGCTGACCTTTATATGGTTTTTTGAAGACTCGCCTTCAATTTCAACATCCTGTCCTCTTCGAATAAACAAAAAATCCTTAACAGCCTGCCTTCCCGACGATTCTGCCGAAATTTGCTTTCCGCAATAGCTCAATTCATAAGCTGCTTTGTCTTCGAATATTTCGGGCTCTTTTATTACTTTCCCCCGCATTATTTTTGCCTCCTTTCATAGGATTTTTGTCCTTACACCTATAAAGAGAGCGTTAAACTGAAAAAAGTTGCAAAAATATAAAAAAACTTTCTACCATTAAACAGTAGAAAGTTTTTTATTCATTCGTCTCAAATATATTACCAAAAACGACAATTTATTCTTTTGTGGCAACCGCTACCCAATATAATTGATTGCCGATATAAGCCTCATCGAGATAAGACTTCAAACCATTTTTCGAGTACGGACTCGTGAAATGATATATGTTATCGGCATCAGGCTTAACATCACCGTAATGACTGTTTCTATAACCATCATGATTTAAATGCATCATATACATTTCAACGATTAAGGGTGCATCGTTCACATCGTTGTATCTGTAAACATAGTGAATATCCGTATCGGCAAACAACGATTCTAAACCATATTCTATTGCGCTGTATTTGGCATTTTCGGAAAACTCTGCCTTCTTATCCTGTGCGTATTCTTTGACACCGCCGGATTTTGCGAAGGCCTCGAGCATATGATCGAAACGCGATAAGTCCTCATTATACGTATCTTCTGCAGAACCCAAAAATCCTACAAGATATCCTCCCGCAACACTTCCAAAAAATCTTCCGAGTGTATTTGCAAGCCCGGAATTTTCCATATCTATATAATGAACATCCGCAAATGTCTCTCCGTCTTTTTCGGAAATATCAATTGAATAGTTATGTACGGATGCCCACTTTTTTAATCTTTCCAGGTCAAGATCCAATGCGTACTCAAAGGCGCCCATCTTAGCGTAATCATACGTGGGAAATTCCACGTTATAAATACCTTCCTTGCCCGAATATGTATAATCACCAAGTTCACGAACAGGAGTCACATGTATATTTAAATTCTGTCCGTCAACACAGTTATTAATGCGCGTATATATATCGTATATTTTATATTCCTGACCGTCATCACCCAGTTTAACCGAATAATAGCTTGCGCCGTTTATTGCATCCCAGATGATATAAAGATATTGTCCGCTCGGTATATAGCGTAAAGACCCCATCTCAGTCGAAATATAACTTTCAATATCATAAGTTATGCTTCCCCATTCCGAGTAATATTCTTTTGATTTCTTATTGGCAACAGCTCTGACCTTAATGTTGTGAGTTGTTTCCTCTTGGGGATATTTTACTGTAAAATTGGCGATATTGGATTCATACTCCGTATCATTGTCAACTATTTGGTATAAAGTAGCATTTTCAACTTCCTTCCAGGTTATTCTCATATTTCCGCTTCCGTCATATACCGCAACAATATTTTCCGGTACGGAAAGCTTTACTCCCCTGTTAGGCAAAACAAAAATAAAAACAAGCAAAAGTACAGCGGCAGCTGCACCGATAATAATTCCTGTCTTTTTCAAAGCCGAAACCTCCGAGACTCACACATATAAACACCTGCTCTGAAGAAATTCAAAGCAGGTGTTAAATTTTGTAATAATAAAGATAAATCGCCACTAAATTATGCATTAACTATGCGTGATAAATCACGCAGTCTCTCGTGATTGCAAGCAATCACTGGCGACGCGGGTTAATGCCTATTCTAGGCATTAACTATCTGGCCAAAGTCGGGCTTAAGAGAAGCACCGCCGATAAGACCACCGTCAATATCATCCTTTGAAAGTAACTCAGCTGCGTTAGCTGCGTTCATTGAACCGCCGTACTGGATACGAACTGCTTCTGCAGTAGGAGCATCGTACATTTCAGCGATTGTCTCACGGATCATCTTGCAAACTTCTTCAGCCTGATCGGCTGTAGCTGTCTCGCCTGTACCGATAGCCCAGATGGGTTCGTAAGCGATAACAAGTTCCTTAACCTGGTCAGCTGTTACGGCTGAAAGATCCCAAGCGATCTGTCTTTTAATCCATTCCTTGTAAGTACCTGCTTTACGAAGAGCAAGTGACTCGCCACAGCAAAGGATAGGCTTTAAGCCTGCAGCAAATGCCTTCTTAACCTTGGCATTGATAAGAATATCGTTCTCACCGAAGATATCTCTTCTCTCTGAGTGACCGATAATGATGTATTCAACGCCTGCATCCTTAAGCATGGGAGCAGAAATTTCGCCTGTGAAAGCACCCTTGTCTTCGATGTAGAAGTTTTCTGCACCAACGTGAACGTTAGTACCCTTTACAGCGTTAACAACGGGAACGATGTCGATTGCGGGTACGCAATAGACAACATCAACAGCGTCGTTCTTAACAAGGTCTTTAAGTGTTGCACATAATTCAACTGCCTCACTGGGAGTCTTGTTCATCTTCCAGTTACCGGCAATAATACGTCTTCTTGCCATAGTAAAAAATCTCCTTAATCATTTGTCATCTGCAGCGTAAACGCCGGGAAGTTCCTTGCCTTCCAAGAATTCAAGAGAAGCGCCGCCACCTGTTGAGATGTGGCTCATCTTGTCAGCAAATCCTAACTGGTTGCAAGCAGCAGCTGAATCACCACCACCGATGATTGTTGTAGCATCTGTTTCAGCAAGAGCCTTAGCTACAGCGATAGTACCTTTTGCAAGAGTAGGGTTCTCGAATACACCCATAGGTCCGTTCCATACTACTGTCTTAGCTTCCTTGGCTGCGTTAGCGAAAAGTTCGCATGTCTTGGGTCCGATATCAAGACCTTCCATGTCAGCGGGAATCTTGTTTGAATCAACATATGAAACTTCGATAGGTCCGTCGATGGGATCGGGGAATGACTTTGCAATACCTGTATCAACAGGAAGTAATAACTTCTTGCCAAGCTTGTCAGCCTTTTCCATCATCTGCTTGCAGTAATCAATCTTCTCATCGTCTACAAGTGAATTACCGATTTCGTATCCCTTAGCCTTTAAGAAAGTGAATGCCATACCACCACCGATGATAAGTGTATCAGCCTTCTCAAGTAAGTTATCGATAACGTTAAGCTTATCAGCAACCTTAGCACCACCAAGGATTGCAACGAAAGGACGAACAGGGTTCTCAACTGCATTGCCAAGGAAGTTGATTTCCTTCTGCATTAAGTATCCAACTGCGTTAACGCCGCCCTTTTCGGTGATGTACTTGGTAACAACTGCAACAGAAGCATGTGCTCTGTGAGCTGAACCGAAAGCATCACATACATAATCATCAGCCAAATCAGCAAGTTCCTTAGCGAATGCTTCGCCGGCCTTCTGAGGCTTTGTTTCTTCTTCCATACGGAAACGTGTATTCTGAAGAAGGATTACATCGCCTTCGTTCATTGCAGCAACAGCGGCTGTAGCAGCTTCGCCTGTTACATTGTAGTCAGCGATGAACTTAACTTCCTTGCCGAGTTTTTCTGATAAAGCCTTGGCAACGGGAGCTAAAGATTCCTTTTCATTGGGTCCTTCCTTAACTTTACCAAGATGTGAGCAAAGGATAACCTTTCCGCCATCATTTACTAACTTCTTGATTGTGGGTAATGCTGCAACGATACGTGTATCGTCTGTGATTTCGCCGTTCTTTAAAGGTACGTTAAAGTCGCAACGTACAAGAACTCTCTTGCCTTTTGCAGAAAAATCGTCAACTGATTTCTTGTTTAAAGCCATTTTCTTGTCCTCCAATAAAAATATTTTTGAAAAATAAAAATGGGTCCGGTCCAAATAGACCGGACCCGCTTTAGGTCTTGTTAAAAAGAACTGATTACTGTAACTCTGAGAAGTACTTAATTGTACGAACCATCTGTGATGTGTAAGAGTTCTCGTTATCGTACCATGAAACAACCTGTACTAAGTTGTCAGCACCAACCATTGTCTGTGTTGCATCGAAGATTGAACCAAATGTTGATCCAACGATATCTGAAGAAACGATTTCGTCTTCGTTGTAACCGAATGATTCTGTAGCAGCTGCCTTCATTGCTGCGTTGATTTCTTCCTTAGTAACGCTCTTCTCTACTGTTGCAACAAGGATTGTTGTAGAACCTGTAGGGGTAGGAACACGCTGAGCTGAACCGATGAGCTTTCCGTTTAATTCAGGAATAACAAGGCCGATTGCCTTAGCAGCACCTGTTGAGTTGGGAACGATGTTGATAGCACCTGCACGTGATCTGCGAAGGTCGCCCTTTCTCTGAGGACCATCAAGGATCATCTGGTCACCTGTGTAAGCGTGAATTGTGCTCATGATACCTGACTTAATACCTGCAAGGTCGTTAAGAGCCTTAGCCATAGGTGCTAAGCAGTTTGTTGTACAAGAAGCTGCACTGATGATTGTATCGGTGGGCTTTAATGTCTTGTGGTTTACATTGTATACGATAGTAGGAAGGTCGTTTCCTGCAGGAGCAGAAATAACAACTTTACGAGCACCTGCATTGATATGAGCCTGTGCCTTATCCTTGGATGTATAGAAACCTGTACACTCAAGAACAACGTCTACCTTTAACTCTCCCCAAGGAAGGTTATTAGCGTCTGCTTCTTTGTAAATTGTGATTGTCTTGCCGTCAACTGTGATGTTGTCTTCTCCGGCTTCAACTGTGTGATTCTTAGCGTAGTTACCCTGTGAAGAATCATACTTTAAAAGATGAGCTAACATCTTAGGGCTGGTTAAGTCGTTGATTGCTACAACTTCATAACCTTCTGCACCAAACATCTGTCTGAATGCAAGACGACCGATACGGCCAAATCCGTTAATTGCTACTCTAACTGCCATTTTAAATTTCCTCCTAAAGAAATGTTTTTATATATTTGCCAAAGCCGGGTTATTCGTTTATTTTCACCTCTACTTTGACAAAATTTTGTCAGCGTTATTATTTTAATGTAGTTTCCTGAAAAATTCAATACCAATATTGTAAAATGTATGGATTGTCCAAATAATAATGATGATGTTTATTTTTTTTAGTAAATATGATAGCATTCATATATTATATCAAAAGAAAAGAGGTTCATATCATGCCAATTTTAGCTGACTGCCATATGCATTCCAATCACAGCAGTGACTCAACCGCAGAAATGGAGGCCATGGTTTCATCCGCAATAGAAAAAGGACTTACCAATATCTGTTTTACCGAGCACCAGGATCACGGCTATCCTTTCAACAAAGAATTTCCCGAAGGATCGTGGATGTTAAACGTAGATTCCTATCTTTACGACTTGTTAAGCATGCGCGAGCAGTTTATGGGAAAGATATCAATAGGTTTCGGAATCGAAATCGGAATGCAGGAAAAAGTCCTTAAAGAAAACTTCATTACATCAAACAGTCAGGACTTTGACTTTGTCATTGCTTCCATACACGTTGTTAACGGTTTTGACACATATGATCACAAATACTTCGACAACCGCCCCGTCAAGGAAGCCATGACCGAATATTTTGAAACCGAATGCAAGAACATCAAGCTCTTCAAAAACTTCGACGTTCTCGGACACATGGATTATATAGTTCGAACCGTACCCGGCGGCGAATCGGTTTACAATTACAAAGATTATGCCGATTACATTGACGACATGCTTTCCTTTATCGCCGAAAGCGGTCGCGGAATCGAAATTAACACCTGTGCTCTTACGAAAGGTTTCAAAAACCCCAATCCTTGTCTCGACATCATAAAAAGATATAAAGAACTCGGCGGCGAGATTATCACTTTCGGTTCGGATGCCCACAAGCCTTCGGATATCGCCGGATACTTCGACGTAGCCGCAATGATGGCACTTGATGCCGGCTTCAAATACTATTGCACATTTGAGCACCGCCAGCCCGACTTCCACAGAATTTAATCTTTTACATAACGAAAGCTCTTTGGCCTTCACGACCAAAGAGCTTTTTTATTCAATCACCGCTCCGGCAAAAACAAAATCACCGTCATACAAAACCGCCGTCTGACCCGGGGTTATGGCGCGGACCTTTTCTATAAAAACAACTTTGAGTCTATTGTCAGCGACATGATATACTTTCGCCGCTGTTCCCTTATGGGCATAACGGATTTTTACGGTAAGTTCGATTCCGTCTTCAAAGTCGGTACTTTTGGACATATAGTTTATATCCTTTAAAATGCATTCGTCGGAAAACAAATCTTCCGATTCACCGATAACAACCTCGTTTTTTAAGGCATCGATTTTAACGACAAAAACCGGATGGCCCATGGAAAGATTTAATCCCTTTCGCTGTCCGATTGTGTAATGGGTAATGCCCTCATGCTTTCCTATGATATTACCCTTCATATCCACGAAATTTCCGGGCAAATCTTTAGAGTGTCCGATGCTGTTTATGTACTGCGCATAATCGTTTTCCACAAAACAAATGTCCTGGCTGTCGGGCTTATTTGCAACAGAAAGTCCGATATCCGATGCCGTTTTTCTTACAAACTGCTTGTCGTATTCTCCGATCGGCATCAATGTTCTTTCCAAAACGGACTGCGAAAGATTACACAGTGCGTAAGTCTGATCCTTTAAAGCCGTGACGCTGTTTTTAACGGAAAATCTTCCGTTACATTTCTCGATAAGCGCATAATGCCCCGTAGCGATATAAAAAGCGCCGATACTGTCCGCATATCTTATCAGTGACTCGAATTTTACCATGGGATTGCACCGTGTACAGGGATTGGGAGTTCTTCCCTTAAGATATTCCGAAACAAAGTTATCGATAATATTTTCCTTAAACTCTTTTCGCATATCCACGGTATCAAATTTAATATCCAAAAGTTCACAAACACTTTTTGCATCCTCTATATAATCGGGATTGTCAAAAGTAATCATTGTGACCCCGTAAACATCGTAGCCCTGTTGCTTCAGAAGATAGGCACAGACAGCCGAATCTACGCCACCTGAAATACCGACTACAACTTTTCTTTTGTCAAAACAAAAATAATCTGCCATACGTTTATAAACTAAGTCCTTTTAGATGATTAACTGCATCAATAACAGAATCGGCGATAAAGTCTCCGGAGTCAAGCGAATTGTCGATTCCGACGCTGATTCTTACGGCCCCCTTCACTTCCGCCGGGGTTCTTCCCATTGCTTTCAAAACATACGACGGCTCATTTTTAGATGAGGCGCACGCCGAACCTGCGGAAACATAAATGCCTTTCATGTCAAGCATCATAAGAAGCGCTTCCGATTCTATTCCGCTTACCGAAAAATTCAAAATGCCGGGATGTCCGTTTAAAAAGTCGCTGTTGAAACGAATTCCTTCTATATGCGAAGAAAGCTTCTTTGAAATTATTGATAGAAGCTTCCGTTCTCTTTCCGCCTCCGAAGACATGTTTTCCCCGGCAAAAGAAACTGCCTTTAAAAACCCTTCTGCCAAAGCCACGTCTTCCGTGCCCGGTCGAACACTCTTCTGCTGTCCGCCGCCGTAAAGTAACGGTGCAAGCTTCACGCTTTCATTTACATACAAAAAGCCGATTCCTTTGGGACCGTACATTTTGTGAGCCGTAACGCTCATAAGAGAAATATTATCTCTTGCGACATCAATGTCACAATGTCCGAAAGCCTGTACCGCATCGGTGTGAAACAAGATGCCTTTCTTACGGCACAATTCACCGATCTTTGCAATCGGCTGGAAAATGCCGGTTTCATTGTTTGCATACATGATGCTGATTAATACGGTGTTGTCTTTAATCTCGTCTTCAATATCCTTAAGCGAAACCTGTCCGTTTTCGTCAACCGGAAGAATTGATATCTCTACATTATCCGATTTGATGTTCTTTATTGTTTCCAAGACAGCCGGGTGTTCGATTTGTGACGTAATAATATGTATCTTTTTGTCGCGATACATGTTTACAACGCCCATTATCGCCATGTTATCGGCTTCGGTAGCTCCTGAGGTAAAATAGATTTCTGAAGGCTTGCAATTTATGAATTCGGAGATTTTTTCTTTGGCCTTATTAATGCGACCGGAGGCTTTTGAAGCCATCACATAAGACGCCGACGGGTTGTAAAAACAATTTTCCATTGCTTCATTCATGGCCCGCACTACGCTTTCCAAAGGCTTGGTGGTTGCCGCATGATCAAGATAATAAATGTCGCTCATTGATTTTCCTTTTAGTATGAAAAACATCCGCCGATGAAAGCGGATGTTTAAATGTCGTAATTATTTTCTGGGATGTGCTTTTGAATAAACCTCTCTGATTCTCGAGGTATTCAGATTCGCATAAATCTGTGTGGTGGAAATATCGGAATGACCCAGCATTTCCTGAACGCTTCTTAAATCGGCACCGTTTTCGACAAGATGTGCGGCAAAAGAATGACGAAGCGTATGCGGAGTGATGTCGGCTTCGATTCCGGCCTTCTTGGCATAATACTTGATAAGCTTCCAAAATCCCTGACGGCTCATCGGCGAACCGGAGCAGTTTACAAAAAGGATATCGGACTTCTCGTTTTCAAGCATTGCGTCTCTTGCTTTATCAAGATAAATCAAGATGGCCTGGCGAGCCTCGTGGCCGAAAGGAACAATTCGCTCCTTGTTGGCGTCACGACATAAAATATATCCCATCTGAAGATTAACATCAGATAATTTCAAAGTAATAAGTTCGGAAACTCTGATACCGGTAGCGTATAAAAGCTCCAGCATCGCTTTATCGCGAAGCTCCTTGGGTGCATCACCCTTAGGCTGCTCGAGGAGTCTTACGACTTCCTGAGTGGTCATGATTTCGGGAATCTTCTTGATAACCTTGGGTGCCTTGAGATTTTCACTGACATCCTTGGATACCTTTCCTTCTTTGTAAAGGAAATGATAAAAGCTCTTTATGCAGGCAATATTACGCGAAACGGTTGCTGCGGAAAAATTATTGTTCTGCATGTAATCAATATATTCCAACAATGCATCCTTGGTAATATCCGAAGGGTTGGTAATACCCTTGGCTTCCATGAACGCACTTACTTTATTCAAATCACGCTTATATGATAACTCTGTATTAAGAGACATCTTCTTTACGTTATGTAAATAGGCTACAAAGGCGGTGATTTCTGCTTCCATATACCCGGCAAATTCCTCTCATTTGATGTTTTTTATACCCCTAAACGCGACTGCAAAACACATTATACAAAGAAAATTATGTAAAAGCAAATGTAAATTTTGCCCATTTTAAGCCATCTTCGGTCACCGTACATACCAAAACACCAAATCTAGTTTTTTTGTTTACGTAACAACACTATATATCGGCAAAAAAAAATTATTTTTTTTTGCAAAAAAATGCTGTTGGTTAACATAACCAACAGCAAAATAATGCTTTTATGCAAACTTAATATGTTAAGTAATTTTTAGTAAATTTAAGTAAACTTAATTAAGCTTACCCAGAAACTCTTCAATACGGTCGAGACCCTTCTTGATGCTTTCCTTGCTGATTGCATAAGAAAGTCTTATATGCTTGGGGAATCCAAAGTCAGTGCAGGGAATAACCGCAACCGCAAACTCATCAAGCAAAATCTTTGCAAGATTTGCAGCCGATTCAAGCTTCTCACCCTTGTATGACTTTTCGAGCACCTTGCTCATGTCCATGAATACGTAAAATGCACCCTGAGGCTTTATGACATCAACGTCGGCAAATTTACTTACTCTGTCAAACATATACTGTCTTCTGCTGTCGAACTCAGCTCTCATATCCTCTACAGGCTTCTGATCTCCGTTCAAAGCTTCAACGGCAGCATACTGAGCGATTGAGTTGGGGTTTGAAGTAGCATGTGACTGAACGGCACTCATAAGCTTGGCGATTTCTACGCTTGAAGCTGTATAACCGATTCTCCAGCCTGTCATTGCATAAGCCTTTGAAAGACCGGAACATGTAATTGTATGCTTATAAATATCTTCGTTTAATGAAGCAATACTGATATGCTTTTCACCGTCGTAAATGAGGTTTTCGTACATCTCATCGGCCACACAGAAAATGTCGGCCTCAACAATAACCTTTGCAAGAGCTTCAAGCTCGTCTTTGGAATAAACCATACCGGTCGGGTTGTTGGGGGAATTTAAGACAACTGCTTTCGTCTTATCCGTAATGGCTTTCTTTAACGCATCGGCCGTAAGCTTATATCCCGATTCCTTATCTGCATAAACTATTACCGGAACACCGTCCGAAAGTTTAACCATTTCGGGATAGCTGAGCCAGAAAGGTGCGGGAATAATTACCTCGTCTCCCGGATTTAAAATGGCATCAAAAACATTTGAAAGACCATGCTTGCCACCATTGCTTATTACTATCTGGTTGGGTGCATAATCAAGATTGTTGAAACGCTTGAACTTGGCACTTATGGCTGCCTTAAGTTCGTTGGTTCCCGAAGCGGGTGTGTATTTGGTAAAGCCGGTATTAATTGCATTAATAGCAGCATCACATACATTTTTAGGTGTGTTGAAATCAGGTTCGCCTGCGCCGAAGCCCACAACATCAATTCCCTGAGCGCGAAGTTCCTTGGCCTTGGCGGTAATAGCCAATGTAGATGAAGGTTTAACTTGCTGTGCTTTTAAAGATAATGTTAATGCCATAATATATTCCTCTTTTCGTAATCATCTTAAATGATTTTTACATAAGGAAAAGTAAGTGTCAAGATATTTTTGCATAATTGTATACAATTATGCATCATATTTTTGTTAAAAAAATACAGTCGCCACGTTTTTTACGAAATGACGACTGTATATTCCTGTCACTATGTTCTTGACTTGGAGCATGTAAAGTATATTGTCTGATACCTTGATGAAATGGCTTCCAAAAGCTTCTTTCCGCCGTCAATCTTAAAATCATCGAGATTTACGAACGGATCATCCATGAATATAACCGGTCTTTCATTCTTGTACATGGCATCAATAAATGCAACACGTAAACATACTCCGATCAAATCCCTGTACCCTGCGCTCAATGCCGAAACATCTCTTTGAAGTCCGCTTACCATGATGGAAAGATTCGTATTGGCGTCCATCTTGAAATCATGTGCCTTTCCGACCACCACGCTGTAATACTTAAGGAAATTGTCAAGTAACGGCTTCATGTACTCGCTCGTAACATCTTCCTTGGCATGCGTAAGCTCCGTAAGTGCACACTTAACAAGTTCAAACTTGGCCTTATCCTTTTTAATCTGCTCTTCCAGCTCATCGCGTTCTTTTCTCGCTTCGTCAAGCCTGTCACACTTCTCGGATAAGCTTTCCGCATTAAGAGTGTCCGCGTTAATCATATCCGTAAGCTCGTCCGCCTTCGCCTCAAGCTCTTTCAGTTTATTGCTTATTTCGTCGGAATCGAGTGCAATTTCAGTTGACGCATATTCCTTCAAAGCTTCTATATCATTATTCTCTTCATATTCGGCCTTATCCCGAAGGAGCTTGTCCATATCGGCAAGCATGTTATCAATAAGCGTAACCTTTTGAAGCATTACATCGCACATTGCCGAATAATTTGAAATATCGTAAAAGCCGAGTTCATAGAAATGCTTGTCAAGCTCGTCCTTGGCATCTCTTTGCTTCTTATTATAATCCGAAACCTTATTCTTATTTTCAAGAAGTCTTTCGTACGTAGCTGAATCTCTCGAAAGGTTTCGAATCGAAGAATTGAAATCCTCATCCGAAGCACCGTAACCGTATTGTTCCAAAAAGACACGAATGTCATTTTGGAGGGTGCGCATATTGCCGGAGGCTTCAAAACCGTCCGCAACCTTCTTACGCTCCAGAAGCTTCTCATATTCCTTGGCACTGCTCATAAGCTTCCCGTATGTCGCAACAAAATTTTCATCTTCATAATAGCCGTGACGCGCATATTGTTCTTTGACAAAAGAAGAAATCTCGTCAATCTCTTCATTAATCGAAGCAGCTTCATTATTATATTCATTAAGTAATGAAATATACTCTTTCCGCTTTCTCGAGCCTTTATAAGAAACAATTATCAAAACACCGGATATGAAAGCAGTGGCAAATGCAATATATGAAAAAGTGTTCAGTTTAAGAACTGACATGATAACGGCGGTAACAATCAATAAAGTTGGAATCACCATAAGCCACAGCCTGCTTTTAAAGCCCTTAAGCTTATTTTTGATGATTTCAATATTGTTATTTACCTCTGTAAGATGGTTCTTAAGGGAGTTTGCGCGATCGTTTTTTACGGCAATCTTCTCCGCTTCTTCCACGGGGTTTTCGGAAAATTCCCTGCTAAGTTCATTTATTCTTTCCGTTTCCGCCTCTGAAAGAGCATTGTCATTTTTAAGCCTTATAAGCTTTTCATATTCAATAACGGACTGCTCGCAATTTTGGATTTCCCCCGGTGTCGGAAGCTTATCCGAAAACCTTACCGAAAGTTTTGAAAGGTTCTCTTCATCCTCCGAAGACATGGTAACCGCGCCCTTTGCGGCATCTGCATTCTGGAATTCTCGTGAAAGCTTCAAAAGATTCGAAACCGCATCCTTTGAAGGCACTTCCTTGGGGAAATATGCTTTTTCCGATTCAAGCTTTCCTCTTAAATCGCCAATATCATCTTCAAGCTTTTTGTGCATGTCAAGCACACCCTTCGCTTTACTCTGCTTGGAGGAAATGTCGGAAAGTTTTCTTAATTCATCCTGCTCTTTCCTGCACTCTTTAAGAAGCCCTGTGTTCTTCTCAATTCTGTCCTCATAAAGCTTAAGCGAATCCTCTGCCTGAGAATTATCGATAATTTCCTTATTAAGCTCGGAAAGTTTTTCTTTTTCCTTACTAATTAATCCGGTCGCCCTTTTACTGTCGTTATGGTCAAGATATTTCTTTAAAGTGTTGTATGCTTTTTCGTAGGAATCAATGTCTCCCGTATTATCCGCGATATTTCCCATCTTGGCGTTAATTCCGTCGGTTGTTGAAGTTATACAGTCGTTTTGCGAGATAAACACGGAATGAGCAAACGATTCCGCATTAATCTTAAAAATCTCTTCGCCGATGTTTACGGAAAAGTCATCGCTAATCATATTGGTCTTGGCGTCACGAAGTTCGAAAGTATCTAAAGCTTCTTTCTCGCCGAAGAAACGCGAAAGCACGTATTCCTTCCCGTGAACTTCAAACGTCAGGCTGCCGCCGAAGTTACCGCCCTGCCAGGGATTATAGCGTACACGTTCCCTTGAAAGATTGTCCTTGCCCCTGGCCCTGTCATTATTAAGTCCGAAAAACATTACCCGCAAGAAAGCGGCAAAAGTACTCTTCCCCCAGCCGTTTTGCTCGAAAATAACATTGCAGGCATCATTAAAATCATAATCAAAATCGTGAAGATTTCCGAAGTTTTCGATATGTGCACTTATCAGTCGCATTCTTCCACCTCCCCGCCGGTTATTGCGCTTAAACCGTATTGAATGATTCGCGCCTTTTCCTCTTCGGATTTATCGGTAAGCGCCATAACGCGCCTTACGAAGGCGCCCTTAAGCGATTTGTCCAAAGCGTAATCCTCGTATCGAACCTTAACGGTAGTGTCATCCGAAACCTTCAAAAACCAGAAACAGGGCTCGAAATGCTTAAGCACAAGATTAACATCCTTTTCGGCTTCAATGTCACATGAACCCGTAAGAATAATCTTAACAATATCCCTGTCGGTCGCTTTGCTTTCGCTGACACACTTGTCAACTTCAGTAATAATATCTCCGGTACTCTCACAATTTGAGACATCAACCTCTATTGTATAAATGTTTCTTGTCGCGAACGGAACAAACTCGTGCGAATATCTTCCGCTGTTTTCATCAATATCCAAAAGCATGAATCCATGCTCGCCGCATTCATCAAAGCCTCTCGGATCAAGACATCCCGGATAAACCTTAAGGCATCTTCCGTCAATCATTTCCTCCTGATGTGAATGAATATGTCCGAGTGCAAGATAGTCTATGTTCTTGTTGCGCAAGGCCTTTAAGTTTACAGTCTCCGTCTTATCCGAAGCTGCCTTCGCCTGCTGGCCGTGAAGCATGACAATATTAAATTTCGAAGGCTCCAAAAACAATGAATCATAAAGCGCATTTTGGTTATCATAGGAAAGCTCCGCTCCGCCGATTACTATGCGCTCACTTCCCTTGGGGCTGTAAAAAGACCATTGATCCGTAAAAAGAAAAAGATTTTCAAGCCCCTCTTCCATGCCGCTTAAGAAGTTATCAAAATCATGATTGCCCTTAAGATAGTAAAACTCGATATCCGGATGTGCCTTAATGGCATCCAAAACTCTGTTTCTCGCGGTCGCGGATATTTTCTTTACGTCAAATAAATCTCCGCTTATGCAAACAGCCGAAACATTGTTGATGTTCGCATACTCAACCATGCGAACAAAATTCTCCAAAAGCTCGCTCTTTCTTTCCTTGGCCTTCGAAGCATCAAGATTGGTCTTTAAATTGGAATCAAGATGAATATCCGCTGTGTGAATAATCCTCATGTGAAAATCCCCCGTTTCTAATCTAGAAGAAATAAGCAAAAGCCACTGCAAATACTACTGACGGCAGCATACTCGCAACTCTTATCTTCTTTCCGAACACAAGATTAATGCCGACACAGAAAATAAGAATCGAGCCCACCATAGAAAGCATATCAAGAGAGTGGTCCGTTAAAACGGGCTGAATAATTTTTGCAAGAATCGTAACGCTTCCCTGTAAAATTGCTACCGGGATAAATGAAAAGACAGGTCCCTTTCCCATGGAGCTTGCCATTACCATAATAATAATCATGTCCAAAATGGCCTTTGTAAGTAAAATCGAAAAGTCATGATTGATTCCGTCCTCGATAGAACCGATAATGGCCATCGCACCTATGCACACCGTAAATGAAGCGGTCAAAAAACCGTCAACAAACTTATTGTCCTTGGAATTTCCGGTTTTCTTTTTAAGCCACTCCCCGAAGCGTTCGAACGCGCCTTCAATGTCCAGAAGTTCTCCAACCAAAGTACCCAGAAGCATGCATACAACGATATATACCGCCTGCCCGCTTACGATATTCGAACCCTCAACGGTTACCATCCCCTCAAGACATCCGCCGATTCCGAGAAACAGAACCGAAACACCGCAAGCCTTCGGAAGCGCATCCGTAAGCCTGTCGTTTAAAAGTTTGCCGAAAAGCCTTCCGAAAATACCTCCTATAATAATCAAAGCAACATTAATAACAGTACCTAATCCGGGCATGACACCTTCACCTCTTTATTTAATAGTCAAAAGATAAATTTGACTCCATTTACGATTTTACTTATTTTCCCTTGTTTAGTAAATAGCATTATGGTAGACTTTTTTACCATGAGAACACAAAACAATTCGGAAAACAAAATATCAAAACTTCTGTTGATTGCTTCCATGTCAATATTCGGAACAATCGGGCTTTTTACACGTTATACGCTTGTCCCCTCTTCGGTTCTTGCATTTTACCGCGGTGCCGTCGGCGGACTTATGCTTATAATAATAGCACTGATAACCAAGCGTAAGCACGACTTTGCCGTACTTAAGAAAAATGCACTTTTTCTGTTCGTTTCCGGTGCAATGATAGGTTTCAACTGGGTATTTTTGTTTGAAGCCTACAAATACACAACGGTTTCGGTCGCAACGCTTTGCTACTATATGGCCCCGATAATCGTAATGATTACCTCTCCTTTTCTTTTTCACGAAAAGCTGGGACTTAAAAACGGCTTATGCATACTAGCCGCATTAACAGGCTGCGTCTTCATCTCCGGTGTTCTATCCGAAGGCTTTTCCTCCGTCGGAAACTTCAAGGGCGTGCTTTTGGGACTTGCGGCCGCAATACTTTATGCAATCATCATCATTATGAACAAAAAGCATCCCGGCATCGACCCCTTCGACAAGACATCACTCCAGTTGATTTCCGCCGGCGCCGTCATGTTTGCATATTCCCTTATAGTCAAGGACTTCGGAAAGTGCACATACACAACCTTTTCCGTAATAATCATCGCAATCCTGTGTCTTGTACACACCGGCTTTGCTTACGCCGCATACTTCTACAGCATCGACCACATACCCGCGCAGACGATAGCCTTTATGTCTTACCTCGACCCGGTCGTTGCAATCATCATTTCGGTATTTGTCCTAAAAGAAGCCTCCGGCATAAACGACTTAATCGGCTCAATCCTTATCCTCGGTGCCGCCATTGTGTCGGAAATTAAGCTTCCCGGAAAGCAATCCAAATAATATATTCATGGCAAAATAAAAAGAGGCGAAAAGCCTCTTTTTTATTTCAAAAATCCATTTACTATTTGTTCTTCGGCTTCAGCTTCCGTAAGGCCTAAGGTCATGAGCTTGGTAAGCTGCTCTCCCGCAATCTTGCCGATAGCGGCTTCGTGAATAAGACTTGCGTCAACATTGGCGGCCGTAAGTTCGGGAATGGCGGTAACGGTTGCTTTGTCCATGATGATGGCGTCACATTCTGTATGACCGTTGCAACGATTGTTACCGTTTATGATTGATAAGAATTTCTGATGTGAAGAGTCCTTGGCAACCGAACGGGAAACAACGTTTGCGCTGGAATCAATACCATCGAGATCTACGGAAAAATCGGTTGTTGCAACTTGATTTCCGTGAGTCATTATTTTTTCATGAATGATTAATGTGGCATTGTCGGAAAGCTTACCCTTGGTGATGCGGTTCGTGGAATCGATACCCTTTATCTGGGTGGTTTCCATTTCAAGGTAAGCGCCCTCGTCAAGATAAAGAACCGTTGTGGGGTTCATGACGTTTTGGCCGTTGCCGTCGCCTTCACCGTAATGCTTTTCGATATATTTAACCCTTGCGTTCTTACCGATGTGGAAAGTGTGTACACCGTCATGCGAAGATTCCTGGTCGCCGCAATTGTGAATGCCGCAGCCGGCTACAATAACGACATCAGCATCTTCCCCGACATAAAAATCGTTATAAACAACATCATGAAGACCCGTCTGTGAAATAATAACGGGGATATGGATGCTTTCGTTATGAGTTCCCGGAGCGATGTTAATATCGATACCCGACTTGTCTTCTTTGGTCACAATATCAATATTGGCCGTGGTATTGCGACTCACAAGTTCTCCGTTGGAACGGATGTTATATGCTCCTTCCGGAGTTTCGTGTATGTCAGCAACCTCTTTTAAAAGGTTTTCCTGAATCTTATCCATTTCTTCCTCCAAATCTTTAAAGCATTAATCAGCAAGAACATTACAGGTTCCCGACGGAATATTTGCATCGTTTCCGTTTAAAAGTTTGGGAATAATTTCTTCCTTGGAGCCTTCTTCAAGAACTTTTCCGTCCTTAAGAACGATAATTCTGTCAGCTGTGTTGAGAATGCGTTCCTGATGCGAAATAATGAGGATGGTTCCGTTTATCTTATCATGCATCTTTTCAAAAACCTTGTTAAGGCTCTTAAAGCTCCACAAATCGATTCCGGCCTCAGGCTCATCAAAAATGGAAAGCTTTGTTCCACGGGAAATAATCATTGCAATTTCAATACGTTTAAGCTCTCCGCCCGAAAGCGAAGCATTTACTTCCCGGTCAAGATAATCTCTCGCACATAAACCGACTTCCGACAAAATGTTGCAGGCTTCGGTAACGGAAGTATCCTTGCCTGCCGCAAGAGTTAAAAGATCTTTTACCGTCAGACCTTTAAATCTTACGGGCTGTTGGAATGCATAGCTTACGCCGATTCGTGCTCTGTCGGTAATACTCATATCAGTAATATCAACGCCGTCAAGAAGAATCTGACCGCTCGTGGGAGTATAAATACCTGCAATAAGCTTGGCAAGCGTAGACTTGCCGCCACCGTTGGGACCTGTAATGGCAACAAATCCCTCGTCAATCTTCAGACTGATATTTTTAATAATCTCAATATTATTTTCAACTTCGTAAGAAACATTTTTAAGTTCGAGCATAGGGTTAATCCTCTACAATTGTGTTTAATCAAACAAATTGCATTATACATTAATTGCGTTCAAATTACTATAAAGAAAAAATAAAAACCCCTTGGGAAAATTTTCATTCCCAAGGGGCGAATCATTGAAATATTATTTAACCGTTACTTTAACCTTCTTGTTCATACCGTCATTTACGAGAACGTATACGTATGCGGTACCTTTCTTCTTTCCGGTTATCTTACCCTTGCTGTTTACCTTTACGATACTTTCATCGGATGATACGTATCTGAATAAAGGACCATGATCCTTGGTAGGATAAGCTTTGTTCTTGTACTGCTTGGTTGCGGTTGCCTTGATGGTTACGCTCTTGTTCTTCTTTACCGTAAGCTTGGTCTTGTCAAGCTTAAGTGACTTAACGTTTGTAACCTTCTTGTCGGAAGCTGCTACAGAATGTCCGACAGGTGTTTCACCAATCTTAATCTTCTGCTTGCCGGCATACTTGTAAGCTTCAACCATACCCTTTACAGCCTTTGTTGAAAGCTTCTTACCGTTAATCTTCTTGAAGCTCTTTGTAAGCTTCTTTGCATTGGCCTTTACTACTGTTGTAGGGTTCTTGGAGAACTTAGGTCCGCAATAACCGATAAATACGCCGTACTCATCAGCGGTCTTAACCTTGCCCCAGGTAACCTTTGAAGAAGTCTTGCCATGCTCTACACGATACTTCTCTAAAAGTGAAGCGCTGTTTTTCTG
>JAZUJT010000024.1:0-21799 GCA_045642905.1 Lachnospiraceae bacterium
TTCTTTCCTACAGTGTCAAGGCCGACAAGCTTTAAAAGTTCGGGAATTTCATTGAAGTCAGGCATTCCGACATTTAAGCACTGAAGCTTTAAGTTGTCGTATGCGCTCAAGTCTTTATAGATAGCAGGTGTCTCAACTACGGCACCCATTTTGTTGCGAATTGATGTAAGCTTTGAATCTGTGTTCTTAATTCCGAACAATGTATATTCACCGTCCGTAGGTCTTTGAAGTCCGCACATAAGTCTCATTAATGTAGTCTTTCCTGCGCCGTACTTGCCGACGAAGCCGTAAATGCTTCCCTTGGGAATCGACATTTCCACGCCGTCCAGTGCCTTGAACTTTCCGTAGTATTTGCAAAGATTTTTTGTTTCAAAAATGTTTTCCATTTTGTTGCCTCCGTGTTGTTTATAAGCTCATTATGAAACGAATTGGTCAAAGAACCGGTCTTAAAATCGTCAAGAAAGTGTCAAGATTTTTCTTTTGGCAAAAGAAAAAGTCTATTTACCGATAAATCTGAAGCCTATTCCGTAAATCGCCTCGATGTAGTCTACTCCGTCAACCGCCTGCAATTTCTTCCTTATGTTGCTGATGTGCTGCTTTAAAGACCTTTCCGTGCAGTCAAGCGTCGTGTCCGCGATGCGGTCAAGAATCGTGCTCTTTCCGATGGGGCGGCCCGCATCAAGCATCAAAACCTCCAAAATCGCGCACTCCGTCTTGGTCAGAGAAATCTGCTCGCCCATAACGGTAACGGTCAAAAGCTCCGTGTCAAGGACGATGCCGGATGCCTTAATGACGTTTTCCTTCGAAACGCTTTCGTTCTTTCGAAGCTGAACATATATCCTGGCGATAAGCTCCTTCAATTCGAAGGGCTTCGTAACATAGTCCGCAGCTCCCATCATAAGAAGATTTACCTTATCGGAAATGGCGGTTTTCGCGCTCATCACGATAACCGGAATGTTCTTTATCTTGGGAAGAACCTCTTCGCCCGAAAGGCCGGGAAGCATAAGGTCAAGAAGAATCAAATCCGGTGTTTCCCTGTCAAGCACCATCACCGCTTCGGTTCCCGAGTAAGCCCTGAGCACTTCGTAGCTTTCCCTTTTTAAAGCTTCCTCCAGCATATTTCCTATATTCATGTCATCGTCGACTATCAAAATCTGTTTGTTCATACACCCTCCCATGGGACGTTCCTTGTGCGTCGGGGACGTTCCTCGTGCACCGGGGACGTTCCTCGTGGCATATTGTAACACAAATACAAAAAAATATTTAAAAAAATGTTGACTTTATAAATAATCGGTGTTACTGTGTCACTGTACTAATTAGCTAATACAGTAATACAGTAAGGAGAAATTAAAATGAATTGGAACCTCGACCCAAATCGACCTGTTTTCATCCAGATAATCGAGCAAATTATGGATGAAATCTTTTCCGGGACTTTTGGACCCGGAAGTCAGATCCCCAGTGTTCGCGAGCTGGCACTTGACGCCGAAGTTAATCCAAACACCATGCAAAGAGCGCTTACGGAGTTAGAGCGAACCGGCATCATTTACACGAAACGGGCAAGCGGGCGCTTCGTAACCGAAGATGTCGAGTTGATAAAATCGTTAAAACAGGCTCGTGCCAACGACATCATCAATTCGTTCCTCGAAGATATGAAAAAGCTTGGGATTAACAGACACGAATTAATAGACATTCTTTTAAAGGAGGCTGAAGAAAATGAGTGAACTTCTTGTAACTAAAGATCTTACTAAAAAATACGGCAGCAAACTCGCGCTTAACAACGTAAACCTTTCAATCGAGCGCGGTCACATCATCGGTCTTTTAGGACCTAACGGTAGCGGAAAAACTACTTTTATTAAAATATTAAACGGGCTTTTAACACCTTCATCGGGTGAAATTCTTGTAAACGGCGAACGCGTGGGCGTTAACAGTAAAAAAGTGATTTCATATCTTCCCGATGTAAACTACTTAAACATGGGCAGCAAGGTAAGCGAGCTCATCAAAATGTTTAAGTTATTTTACGAAGACTTCGACGTCGACAAGGCCTATTCACTTTTGGAAAAGCTTAACATCAATCCCGGAGACAGTTTAAAGAGCATGTCCAAAGGAACCAAAGAAAAGGTGCAGCTCATTCTCGTAATGAGCAGAAATGCAGACATTTACGTTTTGGACGAGCCTATCGCCGGAGTTGACCCCGCGGCAAGAGAGTATATTCTGAACCTTATTATTTCGAACTATAACCCCGAGTCCACGGTAATTATATCTACTCACCTTATTGCAGATATTGAGAAAATTCTCGATCAGGTTATTTTCCTTAAAAACGGTGTTGTTGAAAGATTTTCTTCAGTAGAAGAAATCAGAGAAAAAGAATCTCAAAGCGTTGATGCTTTGTTTAGGGAGGTATACAAATGTTAGGAAAACTTTTCAAAAATGAATTCGGCGCTACCTGGAAATTAATGGTAATCGCTTTTGCGGTAATCATCGGACTTACCGAAATAACCTCGCTTTTCGACCGTGTCGGATTTTATGAAACGGCGCTTTACTCCAACCCCTTTGTAAATGTGGCTGTAAAGACAATAAATGCTATGTTTATTTTATCCATAATTTTTGTGTGTCTTTTTGTACTTGTCTCATGTTGCATGAGATTTTACAAGACCATGTATTCGGAGCAGGGTTATCTTACACATACTCTTCCCGTCAGCCCCATAGCTACATTTTTTGTGAAATTCATTACCTCATTGGTATGGATGATTGCTTCCTTATTCTCAATAGTAATTGCAGTATTAATCCGTATTGCGGCATCTGCCGAAACAAACTTGTTTTCACTTATCCATACTATTGTTACGCATCTTGGGGATGAGGAATTTATCGACAACCTTCAGAATAGTGCTCAGGCAGCTTTCGGTTGCGGCGCAGGAATGTCAATACTGATTGTTATATTGCTTTTCATTATGGGATTCATATATTTGCTTTCATGGCTCTTCACATCAATGACCTTAGGCCAGCTTTCCACCAACCACAAGGTCGGCTTATCAATAGGCATCGGTTTCGGCTTGTACCTGGCAGGACAGATTGCCGGCGTTATCACAATCGTGAAAGCCTTTAATCTTCTGGGCAAATCAGTTGAAGAAACCGTTATTGACAGTGCCGTCGATGTCTCACTTAACGGAAAGAACGTAATACTCCTTATTACTCTTTTCATGGGTGCGGTTGCGTTAGTCGAACTTGCTGTAGACACGATTGTTGTCAAAAAGAAAATTAATTTGCAATAATTTAACAGGCATAAAAAGCATAATAAAAAGCAACTATCCGCCTTCCCGGGGCCGGAATAGTTGCTTTTTTCATTTCCAAACACTAATTTACTTTTACTTCTCCTGCCAGAACCTTCTTGAAGTCTTCGAGATTTTTCTTCAAAAGAGCGGGTGTGTCGAGACCGTAAGGACACTTTGACTTGCACTTGCCACAGTTAAGGCAGTTTTCGATTTTCATCATCTTCTCGACATTATCCTCTCCGAGAAGGTTCTGATAAGGTGAGCGGCGCAAAAGAAGCGACATGCGCGCCATATTGTTTATCTCAATTCCCGCAGGACAAGGCATGCAGTAGCCGCAGCCTCGGCAGAAATCACCGGCGAGTTCAACGACATCCTTTTTGATAAGCGCACGGATTTCGTCGTCCATTACAGGCGGATTTTTAACATACGAAAGAAACTCATCAAGCTCCGACTCTCTTTGAACGCCCCAGATGGGAAGCACGTTATCGTATTGTGCGGCGAAAGCGTAAGCGGCTTTCGAATCGGTGATAAGTCCGCCGGAAAGAGATTTCATTGCAATGAAACCGACATTTTTCTCGCGGCAGAGATTAACGATTTCGATGTCCTTCTCGGTAGCAAGGTAGCAGAACGGAAATTGAAGGGTCTCGTAAAGACCGGATTTTACAGCCTCCCCCGCAACAGAAAGACGATGATTGGTAATACCGATATGACGAATTTTCCCTTGCGCCTTGGCTTCAAGCATGGCCTCGTAAAGACCTGAACCGTCGCCGGGCTTTGGGCAAAAAGAAATATTGTGGAACTGATAAATATCTATATAATCGGTTTTCAAAAGGCTTAAGGAAGTCTCAAGGTCAGCCCAAAACTTCTCAACCGTCGTGGCGCCCGTTTTCGTCGCGATAAAAATCTTGTCGCGCATGCCATCAAACGCCATACCGACCTTTTTCTCACTGTCGGAATAATTTCTGGCGGTGTCGAAAAAAGTGATTCCGCCTTCGTAGGCTTTTCTCAAAAGGTAAACCGCATCTTCATCGCTTATACGCTGAATCGGAAGCGCGCCGAAACCGTTTCTGTTCGTAACAATGTTAGTACTTCCAAGAGTAATATTATCCATGTCCGTTCCCTTTCTTTGGCCAAAATCGCTTAAAAACCGCTCATAATTATAGCATCTTGACAAATCATGTACAATATATGAGTACGCTTATACAAGGAGACATTACCATGATTCTGGAAGTTTCAAACCTCAGCCATGGATTTGGCGAAAGAACAATATTCGAAAACGTGTCCTTCAGACTTCTTAAGGGCGAGCATATCGGGCTTTTAGGTGCCAACGGTGAAGGGAAATCAACCTTCATGAACATAATCACCGGAAAGCTGGAGCCCGACGAGGGCAAGGTGACCTGGGCCAAGAACGTTAAGGTCGGATACCTTGATCAGCATACGGTGCTGACGCCCGGGATGACAATCGAGGATGTTTTGAAAAGCGCATATGAAGACCTTTTCGACAAGGAAAAGCGAATCAACGAAATCTGCGACAAGCTCGGCGAAGTAACCGACGACAACGAAATGAACGCTCTTTTGGAAGAAATGGGCGAGCTTCAGGATTTGTTGGACGCGCACGATTTCTACTCAATAGATATAAAGGTGGAGGAAATAGCTCGCGCCTTCGAGATACTTCCCTTAGGTCTTGACAGAGATGTCACCGACTTAAGTGGCGGCCAGCGTACCAAGATTTTGCTGGCAAAGCTTCTTTTGCAAAAACCGGAAGTACTGCTTTTGGACGAGCCGACCAACTACCTCGACGCCAACCATATCGAGTGGCTCAAAAGATATCTCAACAGCTACGAAAACGCATTCATTCTGATTTCTCACGATGTTCCGTTTATCAACGAAGTCGTCAACCTCATCTACAACATGGAGAACGGCGCACTTGACAGGTATGTCGGAAACTACGATAAGTTCAGAGAAGTTTATGAGATGAAAAAAGAACAATTGGAGGCCGCCTACAGACGTCAGCAGCAGGAAATCAGCGAGTTGAAGGATTTCGTTGCCCGCAATAAAGCCAACGTAGCCACGCGTAACATGGCGATGTCCCGCCAGAAAAAGCTCGACAAGATGGATGTAATCGAGCTTGCTGCCGAAAATCCCAAGCCGGAATTCAATTTTAAGCAGGCCAGAACCCCCAGCCGAATCATTTTCGAAACCAACGACCTCGTTATCGGATATTCACAAGACAAGCCGCTTTCCAAGCCCATCAACCTTCGCATGGAGAAGGGCGAGAAGATTGCACTTGTCGGAACCAACGGAATCGGCAAGACAACCTTCTTAAAAAGCGTTTTGGGACTTATTAAGCCGTTGGAAGGCTCGATTAATCTTGGTGATTATCTGGAAATCGGTTATTTTGAGCAGGAAGTCAAGCCTTCGGAAAACTCCTGCATAGAAGAAATATGGGAAGTGTTCCCTTCTTTTTCCCAATATGAAGTACGCTCCGCGCTCGCAAAATGCGGACTCACGACCAAACACATCGAAAGCAAGGTTAAGGTCCTCTCCGGTGGCGAGCAGGCCAAGGTCCGACTTTGCAAGCTTATGAACCGCGAAAGCAACATCCTTCTTCTCGACGAGCCGACCAACCATCTGGACGTCGATGCCAAGGCCGAACTCAAAAGGGCCTTAAAGGAGTACAACGGCACCGTTCTTTTGGTGTGCCACGAGCCCGACTTTTACGAAGGCCTTGCAACCACAGTCTGGAACCTCGAGGAGTTCTCACTTCTTTCATAAAAGAATATCCTGTTTTCGCATTATCGTGCAAAAGAAAAATGGCGGCCATCTTACGATGACTGCCATTTGTTTCCTATCTCTTCAAGCTTGGTTCTGCTTGAAATATTGTCTTTCTTTCCCGTCAGCTTAAAGCTCTTTAATGAAGCAGTGATATTTTCATCTCCGCCCCAGTCGTTCGATTTTTTGACCATGGATGACACTGCAAGCATGGTAACAACCACTGCAAATGCTACGCCGATAATTGCGCCGATAATAAATCCTATCATTTCTGTCCCTCCTCACGATTCTTGGCAAGTTCAAAAATGTCTGCTTCGGAAGAAAGACCGATGCTCTTTTTCAAGGACTTGAACTTGGCTAAAGCGCCAAAAAATACAGCACTGATTCCCGCCACGATAATTTCAATAAAGTCTCCGTCAAGGTCAATATCCGCATTTACAATTAATGCACCGAGTCCGCCGAATACAAGCACAAAGACAACCAAAAGAGGAATAAAAATCGATGTGAAGAGTGCAGCGACTCTCTTCTTGTCTACGGGTACTGCACCGATAACCTTGCCGGTATAACCGTTAACCATGATTGTGCAACGGAAATTTTCGGTGTTGCAGGCGAAAAACCATACCGGAGCAAGTACATACTTGGTCTCCAAAATTTCGCATTTCGGAGCACATTGCAAGATTTCTATGTAGTCCGCCTTAATAGTTTTTTCTACGGATTTGTGGAAAGCATCACCGGCTGCACGATAAATCTTGTCGTGCAAATCGGCATTCTTCTCATCGCCCATATCGGCATAAAAACCCGAAAGGTAAGCTGCGTTAAACTCTTTTAAGCTTTCATCCGGGAAAGGCTCAAGCCTTTTCGCCGACTCATCGTTAAACTTAACAGAACAGTCAACGGGAAGATTTTTAAAGTTCGCCACCCCCCGTCTGTAATAATAGCACTTCGAATCGCCCTTACCGGAAGCTTTGCTCCTGAGAATTTCGCGGTCTTCGTAGTGTACGTCCGACATGCTGAACGGAATGTAAATTCCCCTGACAACATCCGGCGTAATCTTCTTGATCTTTGAAGGAATAAACTTACCCTGTGCCATTTTTTCCTTAATGCGTGCGTAAGCCACATCCTTGGTAATCTTGAAAGGAATAATGTAATCGGGCTTTTTCACCTTCGAAACTCTGTCGAATACAATCGCAGGCTGACCGCAATATGCGCAGAACGTAGCCGCCTCGACATCATTGGTCATAAGCGTCGCGCCACAGGCACTGCAGACATAGACATTCGATTCCATCATATCCGACGAATCGCCGTCCTTAAGATATGAGTTTTCGATTTCGCCCGCAGTAAACTCGGAATTGCAGTATTCACATACAAGTCTCTTTCGGCCGGCGTCATAAACGACCGCCGAACCGCAATTTTTACATTTGTAAACCATAAATCATTTCCTATACTTTATTCGTATTTCCTTCCGGCATAAACAATCGGGATAAAAATTGAAAAAACAACTATAAGCGTTAACGCCAATAATGCAATCCAATTGAAATTCAATCTGTCAATCGACCATCAGGTCAGTTACCCTTTTTCGGGGAAACCGTTGGTTTAGAAGCATCTGATAAAGCCGTAACCACGGTCCAAAGGATCCAAATCGTCAAAAAGGTTAAGGTCCTTAAATTGCTTTTTATCGATTAGCTGGTAATACTCTTTCTTTCCAATGAAATAGTGAAGAATATATCCGATGCGAACCTTTCTGCGAATGGTTTCTGTCTCTTCCGAATTCTGTTCGTCATCCTCAACCCACTCTGCGGCTCCGCTGAAATATGCTCCGATGTTAGCCCAAACCCATTCCTTAATAAGTACACCGTCAGGTGTAGTAATCTGGCAATAAGGAGCATCCGTATATGAACCGCCCTCGCTATTGCATTCAAGTCTCCAATCGATTACACGAATTTCAGCGGTCTCAGCCTTGCCTGCAAGAATACATTCCGCAAACTTCTTCTTAACTCCTCCAAAAATACCCTTGCTGTACTTATACGTAGCCTCAGCAGCGGCCGGAACAGGTTTATATTTCAAATCAGCCACATTAATAGTTTCACTCATGTCTGTGTACCCCTTTCATAACATAATACATTAGTAATTATATACTATTTTTCTCATACTATAAATAGAAAAATCACTCGAAGCAATAAATTATGCTTCGAGTGTTATATTCTTGCTTATCAATTCGGTTCACCCATTACAACTTATATCCCACTACGCGCTCGCCGCAGAAAATCAGCTTCGCACCCTGCGGAATTTTGTCCGGTGCCTTCTTTCCGATCGACTCGAGATAGCCATTAAGAAGCTTCCGGTTTTCCGGCGTGTCCTCCATGGGGCACTCCGTTAAAAGATCCAATTGAAAGATAATTTCGTCCTCTTCGAATCCTAAGTTGGCAAAAGAAGGTTTCCTGCCGGTATTCACAAATCCCATTTTCTCGTGAAGACCGATGGAATTTGTATTGTGCAAGCTTACGGAAGCCTCGATGCATTCGGCGGAATAAAAATCCCGTACGGCGCTAATCGCACTTTCGTACATGGCACTTGCAACGCCTTGCCTTCTAAAGTTGCCGTCCGTGTGCACATCCCCGAAGAACCACTTCGTCCTGTCATCGGGATTTCTCAAGACACGCATGCAGCCTACAAGTTTCCCCTCGATGTATGCAGTGATTTCAAGCCATTTCACGGCATATTCTCTTTCATATTCAAGAAATAAATCCTGTACTTTATAAGTTGCCCGGGCCACACTGACATCCCATACGTTGTCGGCGTAGAACTTACCAAGCCGCTTCCAATAGACCGACGGAAGCTTCAAATGTGAGTCAACAATCTTAATTTCCATGCGTTGCGCTCCTATAAATTATGTAATGCAAAAAATAACAACCACCCCAAAGCGTGATATTACAGGTTTAGTGCCCTTTTGTTTTGGCTGACCAGCATGTAAAGCGGCATTCCGAGTGCGTAACACGAAATCGTTTCGCCAATGAATACGGTGACCAGGCACAGCCACAAGGGCCTTAGTCCGTACGCATAATATAAGATAAGCGGAATTATTATCGAGTTGGAAACGATTGCCGGAAGCGGCGCAAGATACTTGTTTTTGCGGCCGAGGATTCTCGCTCCGGCGGCGCCGATAAGTGTTGCGAGCGTTCCGAACACAACGTCCGGAAGAAGGCAACCGGTGAGGATATTTGAAATCAAACATCCGATGGTGACACCGTAAATGCCCGCGGGCGTGAAGACGCACATTACCGTTAACGCTTCGGAGATTCTGACCTGAATCAGGCCGGACGCAAGGCCAAACGCATTTGACACAAATGTCAGGATAACATAAAGAGCTGCCAATATGGCAGCTCTCGTAATAAATGACACATTATTCTTCATGATACAAAGCTCCATAGTTTTGATTAATGTGAGGATGGTTTCGAACTCACAATACTATGATAGCAATATACATGCGTTTAAGAAATAAATCAAGCGTATATGAAGTAAACCATTTTGGGCACTAAGCTTCATTGAAGCTAAGTTATGCCCAAACCGCAAAAAAGAGTGTGCGGCAAATAGCCGCACACTCTTTCGTTTTTGGATTGAATAGAATTATATTTTGTTATTTTACAACAACTCCTTTTGTGTATTTACCCTTCAAAAGTCTGTTGTAAAGTTTTTTCTTCTTGGAAGGAACTTTGATGGTTCCCTTCTTGCTCATCTTGGCAAAAGCATTCTTGCCAACGCTCTTAAGTTCTGTGGACTTGATGTCAACCTTCTTAAGCTTCGTGCAGTTTTGGAAAGCGGACTGACCGATTTTAACTACATTGGCACCGATTGTGACATCGGTAAGTTTCTTTTGGCCGCAAAAAGCTTTCTTGGAAATATCGGTAACCTTGAAGTCAACGCCGTAAATTTTAACAGTCTTGGGAATCGAAACCTTCTTGGCGTTTTTGTTGGACTTGGAAAGGCCGGTCACTGTTACGGTGCCGTTACCGTAGTTCTGTGCCTTGGTTACTTTGTAGGAAATACCCTTAATGTCGTATGTTGCATTCTGTTTGATTACAGGGAGGGTAATTCTGTCGCCCCATGAATTAATGCACGAAGAATATGCCTCATCGTAATGAAAATTTATGTTGTATGAAGAAACAAGCGTCGCATAAACAGTTTCGAAAGGGTATCCAAAACATTTGAGTGCAAAGTAATCAGGCTCAAAAGTGTAGCTTTTCGTATCGCCCTTGCCGACAAATCTGCCCATGCTGCTTCCGGATGAAGGTCTCGTAAACATAATGGAAAACTGTTCGTAGTCAAACAAAGAACTGTAAGTGTTATAGGGCTGAATGTTGTTCCAGCTGAAACGGAGGTTGCCGTTATCCAATACATTCATTGAAAAACCGGAAGGATTTTTGAACGGAATGAATTCAACGTAAATCTGTGCGCTCTTGGGAAAGTCCCAACCTTCAATTCCATCCTCAACAGTGAGTTTGATGAAATACTCTTTGTTTGGGCTTAATTCATTGCTATAGATTATGCTGTTGTGAACAAATGCGACATCTCCCCAATATGTCTTGCCTCTTTCTCTCACATAATCGCGATCGTTATAGTCTCTTGAATTTGTGAAGGACTTGATGGTCGTCTTGTACTGGTCTGTGAGTGAAATATAGGTGTTTGAATATGCTACGCAGGCGCTGTTCTGTCCGCCCTTGATTGCGCTCTGGGCATGAATTACGTAAAAACCTTCCTGTCCGTTGGTGTCAAAAGCAAACCAATATGCAACCGATTCCTTGAGTCCGGAGGTTACGTATTCCCGATTGAGATCCAGCACCGTACTGTCGTCAATTTTGTATCCGCCGTTAACAAATGTTGCCGCATCGCTCTTGCTCGAAAGTGCAAAGATGATTGCTGCTGCCGCGAAAAGTGTTTTTACTGATTTAGCTAATAAAGTCTTCATATTTTGTCTCCTCTGTGTAAATGCTCCGCCGATTTCCGGCTTTTTTGTTCCTTACACTTACATAGAGAAGCTTAGTTTGCAAAAAGTTGCAGGCAAAAGAAAAATTTTTTAAAAAATTTTTTCGAAAATGTTTTCGAGCTTAGTCCTGCTTGCGAGCAGAACGCGTAAAGGTCCTTTCTCTCCCGGTTGTCCATATCACGATTTGGTATTCCGGGATGATTCCTCCGTGAGGTGTGTACGAGAATATTATAATGCAACTCTTACACAATTGTAAGGTTACTGTAAGTCAAAACACTTTCATTTATTCTCTTCCGATGTTATACTGAAGTCGCAAGGTTGAACAAGGCAACCACGCAAACTATAAACTACACAAAACGAAAGAGGATAAATATCATGAAAAACCCCAAAAGACTCGCAGCATTATTAACAGTACTTCTTGCACTCGCAATTCTTTTTACAGCATACGAAATCGTAATAAGCATCAAAACCGCAACCCCTATGAAATGGGGTCCGATCACCGCAATATTCGTTTCTTTGACTGCAGCATTCTGTGGCATTGCAGCGAAAAGCAAGGAAGAAAAGACAGCAGAATCGGAAAAGAAAGAAGAAAAAGAAAACATAGAATAAAGAGATTGCAGACAGAAGCCCCCTGCTTCCGGCTACCGATGGGTAGCGGAGGAGGGGGCTTTTAGTTTGTCTGAAATATCCTGTCTTTCCATCAAAATCCTCATTCTTTCGTCCCAATGAGGTCTTTCTTCTTCCTTATCAGCTTCTCCGCATCCGTCAGCGAGAAATCAATCTTGAAGAACACCTTGATCAGCCACGTGAAGAAAACAATGACGAGCATCGGGATGATGCAGGACGTAACGAGCATAACCGCGACAGCCTCGATGAACTTGCTAAGAAGGCCCGTAACGTAGTCAACAATCGTGCCGGCCGCGTTCTCGATCCAGGAAACAAACTTCTCCACGGCGCCGGCATCTTCGTCCACGATGCTGATTTCGTCGGCCGTGTTGATTGTCTGCTCAATGGTGCTCTCGTACGTGTTGTAAATTGCTTCGGAAGTCTTGACGCTTAACGGAATCGCAAGGAAAACCGCCAGGGAAGTCACGAACAGACGGTACGAAAGCGAGCGAACTTTCTCTCTGTCGAGAAGTATTCCGCTGCACAGAAGCACGCACGCGAACGGAATAATGAAGGCAAAAGAAACGTATCCCAACATCGTCACAAGATACTTCTCCACGTACAAAGCGCTTAGTACCACGAGGAAGTATTTGGCCAGCTCCGCAAATTCTTCCGCAATCGGCGTGCACTGGTCATCCGGCAACAGCGAAATTCCTGCCGATGCACCGGTCGCTCCGGCCGTAAGTTTTAAAACGCTCTCAATTTCGCGATCAATCTGTTCTATAGTGTGCTTGTGAGCTTCTTCGTCGGTCGTCAAAGGCGTAATCTTCACAATCGAAATAAGCGCAATTGCCACGAACAACAACACAAGCGTAACGTTCTTATACAATTTCATTCCTAACTTCAGTTCACCGAAAAAATGTTTCTTTTGCACGGCAGCCTCCTACTTGGTAACAAACTCAATCGAATATTCTTCCGAATCAACAAGTGAGTTCACGAACGACTCGATCATCTTGCGCGCGCCCTCGTCGGCCTTGGCAATAATGTCCTTTTCGAGCGCCTTTTCACGAGCCGCGTTTTCGAATTCGATGATGGAATTGTTGAAGTTCGTCAGGTCAATTTTGTTCCACAGACCGTTCTTTTCCTCGTAAATTTTGAAGCTTTCGAAGTCGATGTTGACGTTCAAAATGTCCGCCGCCGGAATCGAAACGGTAATCAATTTCGCCTCGTCGTTCTTGTCAATCTTTATGTCGTTGCAGTCAATTCCGGCCGAAACCACGCCGTCGTAGCTGTAAGTGAAAGTTGCTTCCGACGAAAGAAAAGCCCACTTCTTCGTGTTGGAATACTCCTCAACCTGCGTAAAATAGTACTCCTGTGTAACCAGCACGCCCATCTCTTTAAGGCCTTCGGCAATCATTTCCGTGTCAACCGTCACAACCTCTTTCACACTTAAAGCACCGTCAAACAGCTTCTTGCCGGTATCCTCGGAAGTCGAAACAATTTTTGCGCCGGAAGACTTTTTGGTGCCCCCGATGAGACTGCATGAAAGCCAGATAATAATTCCGACAAGAATCAGGCTTATTGCAGCGTAGATGATTTTTTCCAAATTTTTCTTTTGCACGAAAACGCCTTCTTTCCGGTTCAACCATTATTTCCGCTCAAAACTCTGTTATATATTTCCGTAATATCATTTCCAAAACAACAAAATGTTACATCCAGCGAATAGTCACTGTTTTCAGCGAGCCATTGTTGCACTGTCGCGACCGCAATCTTTGTCGCTGCCTCAATCGGGTAACCGTAAACGCCGGTAGAAATCGCGGAGAATGCGATGCTGTGAATATCATTTTCTTGGGCCAAAGAAAGACTGTTTCTGTAACAGTTTGCGAGATTCGTCGCATCCTCTTTCCGGGCGCTGTATATCGGTCCGACCGTGTGAATCACGTATTTGGCAGGAAGATTATAGCCTTTTGTTATCTTGGCTTCACCCGTCTTACAACCGTACAATGTGCGACATTCCTCGAGAAGCTGTGGGCCTGCCGCGCGGTGGATTGCCCCATCAACGCCGCCACCGCCGAGAAGTGTACGATTGGCTGCATTTACGATGGCATCAACGGATAGTTTTGTAATATCGCCTTGGTAAACTGTTATATTTTGCATCTTTGCTCCTACTTTGGACCCCTGACCCCGTCCCTGTGGTTCACTTCTTTGCTATAGCATTAATCCACTTCTCGTCTCCTCGACCCTTTCGTACGTCCCCGGTAATGCCGGATTCAATCATCTCAAATCCGGTATCATTAAGAAGTTTTTCCACTGTTTTTTCCGTGAAGTTGCTGAAGGTTCTTTCGCCCTTGGTCATCTTGCCGTCGCCGTATTTGAACGACACGTAAATGACGCCCTTGGGCTTTAACGCCTTTTTAAGTTTCTTCATAACGTCCGGCAGTTCCTCATATGACACATGTAGTAGCGAAGCGCATGCCCAAATGCCGTCGAACTCTTCGTCAAAAGAAAGCTCTTCAAACTTCATCTGCCATACTTCCTGCCCGATAAGTTCCGAAGCTGCCTTACACATCTCCCTCGAAGCATCGAAAGCCACTACCGAGAAGCCGTGCTGTATGAATGCTTTGCTGTCGCGTCCGCTGCCGCAGCCTGCGTCGAGAATTCTGCTGCCGTCGGAAACGTAAGCTTCGAACTTGTCTCGCCAAAGAGACATGTCGACGTTCTGCGTGCCGGCGATAAAGGACGCAGCGTTGGTGTTGTAATATTCGATGTTGCTATCAACCATTTTATACACTCGCTTTCTGACGAGGTGTCCAGATTTCGTCATAACCATTCCGCTTCGCCCAGCTATAGATGCTCCGCAGGCGATTCAACTGGAGTTTTGGCTCCACTCGATGATGTTCGATTAGGATTGTGTTTCTTTTTACAAGCCGATCAAGGAATATAGTATCGGCAAGTTTATCGCGTTTATTGTTGTTGCAGGCCGGGCATGCCAATACAAAATTCCAAAGTTTGTCATCCTTGATAAATGACCAAGGAATAAAGTGGTCAACTTCTACATTTCCGTATGATACCGGCTTACCGCAGTAGAAACATTTATTTTCAAACTCTTGGAAAAGAATATCTCGATAATATGTCAAACTGTTGCGCGTGCGCATAGTGCTTTCATCAATCTTGCTGAGCAGATGATCCACCTGAGAATTATCATTAACGCGTTCAAGGAACTTTGCCCATTCGTAATAATTCAGCTTCTCGATTGCAACCTTATGCTTGCAGACAAACTCATACATCTGCGGATTCAGTTGAAGCCACTCGCCACTCTTGGAAAAAGAGTAGAACAAACCGCCCAAATCAGCATACAGTGCGCCGACGACATTTTCCTTACATTTCACCTTGACCTTGTGGCATACAAACAGCTTCATTTCATCGGTAATACTCTCAAACGGAATGTCATCCTCTATTGCATATTTTTCTTTTGTCTCAAGCAACGCGGATTCCAGAGCAGAGCGTCGGTTCGTCTTGCCGGGGTTCTTCTGTAAAATGTGATGTTTCAATACCAAGTTCCAGTATATCTCCGCGAACTTCGAAAACAGCTGGTCAAACGTAAGAATCAACTTTTCGTCGGTATTATATAGATTGTCCAAAATGGATTTCAAAAAGCCGAATTTGTAACTCGTGTCATTAACGGATTTGCTTGAAAAAAGGTAAGAAAAAGCAGACCACATCTCGTCATCGGAGAGTGGTCTCTCAACGTAATATCCTTCTTTTAAGTCAAATCCTGCAGGCATAAGGGTCCTCACATTCTTGCTCGAATTTTATCAATAATTGTGGTGTCGGCCGGTAACCAGTCTACGCTGTACAGCGATTCCTTATCAAGCCATTTCGCAGCTTCATGTTCCTTAAGGACAAGGTCTCCGCTTACAATCTCGCACCAGAAGCAATCCATTGATAAATGAAAATCGGGATAATCGTACTCAATCGTATCGATCAGTTCTCCGACTGATATCTCCGTGTCCAGTTCCTCTCGAATTTCACGTTTAATGGCATCCTCCGGAGTTTCGCCGGTCTCAATCTTTCCGCCCGGAAACTCCCAGCCATCCTTATATTCACCATAGCCTCGTTGTGTTGCAAATATCTTGTTGTCAGCATAAATGATTGCTGCAACTACTCGTATTGTTTTCATAGTGTCAACATCTCGCTTTGTAATTAACATACCTATATTTCTTCCAAGCCTAAGCTTTTAAGATACTGGTATGTGCCTTCGTAGTACATAGGTTGACGAGTCTGATCTTCCCAAAAACCATTTACAGATTTATTGGGATTACCTTCCGGTACGCAAATAACCATTCCGATTCGTGCACGGGTAAGCAAAACACGATATGCATTCAGCATGTACTTCATCTGTTCTTGTTTACCACCATCAGCTTTTAATTCACTCCACGCGTTTTTTCCATTAAAGCGGAAGTATTTCCATCTTCCGTCATGATATTGCATGTCAGCATCCCACAATATGCATGTATAATCCAATTCCAAACCTTGAACCTGAATCTCTGTAGCAGCGTCTTCCAGATAGTTTGAAGACCTTGTATCCGTTTTGTCCTCGAGAAACCAATGCACAGCATTAAGATCGTCATTTACTAAAACATGAATCCCAAGCGGTTTATATCTTGCTGATTCCTTAGTAATAAGCACTCCAGTCTTTTCTGTACCTCTTACCTTATTATGTAGCCATCTTTTCGCAGTTTCCATATCCCTGGTCAAATAAATGGGGTAATTGTCCTTTATTTCAGCATATATATCTTTTGCGTTTTCATTTACCTCAAGGAGTGCATGAACAAATGCGGAAAGCTTTTCAGCACGATAAGAGCGTAGTGATACACCCAAATGTAAACTATCCGCATACGTTACATTTTTATTCTTCGCGAGAAGTTCATTCACCTTGCCTTCCGCATATTCCGGTTCCGTCAATTTAGGTGAAATGTATACTTTCCAATGTGTAAACGTTTCATTCAATGACTTAATCCACTCCGAAATACCTGCTTCGCCGGTATTAATCTCTTGACCACCACCTACCAAACATACAATGGTAGCCCAGTCTTCTCTCTGGTCAAGTGCCCATATTAGAAATGAAGCCTCAGACATTGGGAAATTAGGAACTTTAAGTTTATTACCGTATGTTCCGCCTCTCTTCAAATAATCAGCCAGCCTCTTATGTGTCCAAGAGCGTTGAGCCTCATCAAATATTGCGACATGCTCGACTTCTCCGTAACCAGCATTTTGCTGCTTTATCGCCTTTTGTGGATCTATCTCTAGAATACCGTTTTCAACGGGATTCTTTATCTTTGCCAGCATATTGTCTCTGTAACGATGGATTATCTGTATAAATTTACCTACTTCACGTCTGGAATCGGTTAACTTCTTGCTCTCTCCTCGATTCTTACATTTTGAATAATTATCACGTGCCAATGCTTCATTCAGCACTGCTACAAGAGGCCCATTGCCAGATAAATAAACAGCCCCTTCGTCTTCTAAAGGCTGATCAGAGTCTTGATAAGTTTGCTTTACAGCAACGTCAAGGCCAACCAAAGTTTTTCCTGCTCCCGGAACACCAGTAACAAAGCATATGCTCTTTTCGCGATTGGCTTTACTCTTCTTAATTACCTCAAGAATATACTCTATGGTCTTGTCGGTTGTAACCTTATCTGCTTCATGTCTGGTTATGTCTTCTACTGAATGACTTTCATATAATGTCCTTGCGGCTTCAATAATAGTTGGTGTAGGAGCATACGGGCTAATTATCCAGTCTTCATTTACAGGACTTTCATCATCAAACTGATTCAAGACTGCGGAAATAACAGCAACAATTCCTGATTCACCAGAAATCAACGGATTCACGATTCGATCATCATATACTGACATCTGTATTTTTGATGACGAGCCTTTATGCTTTGTTGCAATAAGGATTGGAACTATCAACCTATCCTGGCTGAATTTGTGGAAATTCTTCAAATCAAGTGCATAATCTAACACCTGATCGATATCAGCTTCGTTTATTTGAGACTCACCCACCTTGAATTCAAGACAAAAAACTATACCATCAATCAAGAGAACTACGTCGATTCTTTTTCCCAAACGGGGAATATCATATTCGAAAATAATGCGCCCACTGGATTTATCAAGTGTTTTCAAAGAAGCTTTTAATATCTCTATCTCGCCCTTCCACGCTTCCCTTGTTGTAGTAAGAGCAACACCATGATAGCCATCGCACAACGTTCCCAGTATCTGATTTGATTCACTTTCCAAGAAAGCCTCTATACTACTTGAATATAAGCATCTTGTACTTTTTTCCATAGAGATACTCCTTTAAAAAATGCTTTTGCAAACCTTCTATAATATCTTTCTACTATAAACAACAGTTTACCATTAATCCCGCGCTATATCTATGTTGATGTGAAAAAGATTTAAGCAGTTTCAATGATTTGTGAAAGAAGACAAGCTTAAGAATACTATCAATTTATTTCTTATATTGGATTGAAATCTATTACTATCTGTGATAGATTAAATATGAAAGAGCACCCACTCCAAAGCGGATGCTCCCGAAAGTTGAAACTTATATGCTTCTTACGAAGCAAGCCTCACCTGTGGTTCAGACAGGTGAGGCATTTTTATTTCTTCCTATTCTTTCTCTCTAGAAGAAAGTTCAGAAACGCTACAATCAAAGCTCCAAAGGTACAGAGCAAAGTCAGTATACCTAAGAATATCGAAATAATTTCGAAAGCTGTCATAATAACGCTACGTCTCCGCTCCGCTTCGGTCCGCGCTAAACGGATGTCCACTGGACATCCAGCGCCCCTTCCTATATATTCCGGATATCCGGTCAATGGCTCGGGAGGCTACCATTCTACACTCCGTTCCGGTCGGCGCAAAACTGACGTCCACCGGACGTCATGCGCCCTGTCATGGGTACTCTTCCACGTGGTTTCCCACGCAATAATATTATATCATCTCAGTGGAAATATCTCAATCATTTTTCGAACTGTTGTTCTTGTATCGTGACTTTTCAAAAGTTGTAAATGAGTTGTAAATCCAACACCTCTTATTAGAGAAATGCAGCATAATCAAGGTTCTCGACTACTTTGTTAGTACCCTGCCGTGGCAGATGAATAATACTCGTATCATACTCAAAACTCCTCACAAAGCCCGTAAAATGGGCTCATAAATCGGAACCGCCTCCCTAGTTTATTACCATTCTTCTTTCACAATATACTTACGCATATGATACCAATCTATTGTCTAAAGCAATAACCATTCCGCAATATCTATTACTTGAATTCCTTCAATGTCATATTGTGGATTTCTAGTTCTCGCCAGCAATACCTTAGGATATGCATCCTTTATTGCCATAAGCGGCTCAAGTTCTCTTACTAATGTTTTTGAATCAGAAATATTGTCTGATACCTGAATATACATCTTCTCACTTTGTCTTATAGCAACAAAATCAATTTCCTTTTTGTAAAGAGCCCCTACATAAATGTCATAACCACGTCTGAGCAACTCAATGGCTACAATATTCTCTAAAGTTCTGCCATAGTCCATATTTCTTCTTCCAAGAAATGCAAACCTAAAGGAAGGATCACACAAATAATACTTATCATGAGAAGATAAATACTTTTTACCTCGAATATCGTATTTACGAACCTTATAAAATGCATATGCATTACACAAATATTTCATATAAGATGTAATTGTTGCATTCGATGCCGGTGTATCTCCATTCACAATTGACGATGTAATACTTCTTGCTGATGTAATATTTGAAATATTATCCATAAGAAAATTTGACACCTTTTCTATTAATACTGGTTTTCTTATCCCAAATTTCTGAACAATATCCCTCATAATCAATGTATTATAAATATCTTTTAGGTACTTATCTTTGCCTGCTTCATTCTTATAAACATAAGATCCCGCCATTCCACCTTCTACCAGATATCTATCTAATGCCAACTGAGCATCTGTCAAATCATAGTATTTACAAAATTCCTTAAAAGAAAATGGGTATACTTCTATCCTAAATGTTCTTCCGGTAAACAAAGTTGCAAGGTCGCTGCTAAGTAAAAATGCATTTGACCCAGTAATATAAATGTCGTACTTTTCAGAAGTGTGAAAACCGATAATAGCCTTCTCAAAGCCCTCGCACATTTGCACTTCATCAATCAATAGGACATTTTCACATCCTGAGATATATTTCTCGTTTACGTAATTGTATAGGGCGTGATATTCTTTTAAGTCCTCATATTCAGGCATAACAAGATTGATATGAATAATATTTATATCTTTATATTTATTCATAAGATAAGTCTGAAATGCCTCCATTAATTTTGACTTTCCGCTTCTTCTAACCCCTGTAATTACTTTAATGTCAGGAGTACCATATACTTCTATCAATTGTTCCAAATACAACTCTCTATCAATTAGTTTCATACATTTTTACCTCTGAATTTATTATATCAACTCTATTAAACAAAAACAAACTATTTTCATTTTTGTTTAATAGCCTTCATTGCTTTAACAATCATATAAAAATGACCCTCCATGTTTAACATAAAGAGTCATTTCTATTATCCAAGATAGTCTTCATTCGGTATAAACTCGGTATAAATTGGTTGCTTATTGCCCCGCAATCCCTGTATTTATGCAGATTTCGGAATTAACGGCAGATATTGCCGTGGCAGATAAAAAGCACTCGAATCATCATTTTCTCCTGTCAAGTAATGCCGTGAAATGCCGAATTTTACGGCACTTTGCCGACTATGTTTTTTGTACTACCATTTTGGCAGATTTCTACGCATTCGGCAAATCACGGCAAAATACGGCAAATTGTAACTTTCATTAGTAGTACAAACGTAGTACGAGGTGGGTGCATTTTGTTTTTCCTTAACCTCTTCGATTATAGTAAAATAAAAAGCCCCTGTGTGCGATTATTACGAACCGGATTTGGATTATTCCTCAAACGGTTACGTGTTAACGCCACACAGAGGTTTTATTTTTGATGGTCACATAGAAAGAATAAACTAAAATCATTATTGTAGTGTAAGTAGTATTTTTTCTATGTCCGAAAGATTACTTGCAAAATAAATATTTTTTTGGCGATTTTCTGACGAAAGACCATAAAAAATCATTGTAGCAAGAAGTTCTTTTAAGCCATCATAGTAGCCATCAAGGTTATACAAAATGCAAGGTGAATCAATTTGATTTAATGAAACCAGTGACATTATCTCAGCAATTTCTTCTAGTGTTCCAGTTCCTCCTGGAAATGCAATAAATGCATCTCCAAGTTCAATCATTTTCGCTTTACGTTCAGGCATATCCTTAGTAATAATCAATTTGGAGAGCGAGTCATGCTGGTACTGCTGATTTATAAACATCTGCGGTTCAACACCAATAACATAACCCTTAGAAGCAAGTACACTATCAGCAAGAGTCCCCATGAGTCCCGTTTTTGATCCGCCATAAACTAGCGTGTTACCACTATTCCCAATGAATGAACCAAGTTCTTCTACTGCCTTCTTAAATTTATTGTGATTACCTTGGTTTGCTCCTAAATATACTGTTATATTCATACGTACTCCTTCAGCATTATAATTTATTATCGTCCACAAAATAAGAATTTTTATCATTCCTACAAACTGTAATTTAACGTACCATTTCAATAATATATTCGCTTGTTCCAGGTTCCAGTTCTTTATTACCAGTCCTTTTGAAACCATGTCTTTCATAAAACCGAATGGCATCGTGATTTTTTTCAAGGACCCAAACGCAGTTACATTCCTTTTCTTGAACCGCAAATTCTATGAGTTTTTTACCAATACCGTTGTTTTCAAAAAACGAATCAACATAAAGTTCTGCAATACGTTGATTCTCAATATGAATCAAGCCTTTAACAAATTCATCATCATATACCCAAATATTCGCAAGTTTGCTCGGGTCTTCAATATATTGTTTGGCTAATGGATATACTTGCATTTCACCAAAAGAAACCTTGTCATCATGAAAAATCGAACGGTAATTAACTCTTTTTGTAAAAACTAAAATCTCTGCTATGCGGGACGAGTCTTGAATTGTTGCTTTCCTTATCATAACAATACCTTCATAAATTCAAATTCGTTTAATT
>JAZUJT010000025.1:0-3418 GCA_045642905.1 Lachnospiraceae bacterium
GTCTGAAGGATTGCGCAGGGCGTTCGACCAAATTGCACGTGCCCCCGCGCGCGGTCTGAAGGATTAGGCAGGGTGTTCGACCAAATTGCACGTGGCCCCGCGCGCGGTCTGAAGGATTGTGCAGGGCGTTCGACCAAACGCCGCGCGGGGGTGCAGAAGGTCTGACGAAAGGGTACATCTATTCGACCAAATTGCACGTGGCCCCGCGCGCGGTCTGAAGGATTGCACAGGGTGTTCGACCAAATTGCAGGTGCCCCCGCGCACGGTCTTATATACCGGGAAATTTTTTTAGTACAATGAACCGAGCAATGAACAAGTTTCTTGTACAATGCGAAACGTTAACAGTTGGTTACAGATGATATGATAAAATAAATTTCGGACTTTTATTTTTGGAGGTTATTTTATGAAAAAAGTAATGAAACACCATTTTACGATTGGCGTTTTAACCGGAGCGATGATGATTTCTTTGATTGCGCCCGGGAAATCTTTTGCACAGACGCTTAAGCCGATAATTAAGGCGGATGTGTATGAAATCGATGATCAGGGAGAAAACGGATATATAAACGTCATCCCTGCTACGGAAACCGATGTTGTTGAAAAATCGGGATTACGTCGAAGCGCAGAGGCAAGATTTGTGCCCGATGATCTTTACACTTCTTATCCGCAAATCAGAAATCAAGGAGCATTCGGAACCTGCTGGGCACATTCTACTGCAGCCTTGGGAGAATTTTCGGCATATAAGAAATATGATAAATTGTTCAATACAAGCGAAATGCATATTGTTTACTATACGTATAATACGGTGGAAAAGAGCAAGTATGGTAATACGGTAGGAGATACAACTTCGCTTGCTACTACAAATACCGTTGAGGATAATATTTATCAATTTGGAGGAAATATTGATTATTCTTCAAACGCTCTCTTAAACTGGAAAGGATATGCTTCCGAAGAAGATTTTCCTTATTTTGAAAATGTGTATGATGATGACCTTGCACTTACATACGACACGACTGACTATACCGACGCGAATGCATATAAAGATTACCTTAGAGTAGTCGGCGTGTACGAAGTTAATCTTAAGGACGACCCTGATTATGCCAAGGAGCTTATAAAGACCTATGGCGCAATAAGTGCAAGCTTTTGTGCAGACTATGATGATGGATATTGGGAAGACAATAACTGCTACTATGCATCTAGAATACGTAAAACAAACCACTCCATTTCGATAGTAGGCTGGGATGATAACTTTTCAAAAGAAAATTTCTGCGATTCATTCGAAAAGACTCCTTCGAAAGATGGTGCCTGGCTTGTAAGAAACAGCTGGGGCGGACAACCGTATGCATCCGGCAATGCCCGATATGAAGATTTTAACGGATATTTCTGGCTTTCGTATGAGGAAGGAAGTTTAAATGTATCAGCAGTGAGCGGAGGCAAGGCCACTTCCTATTCATCGTCTTTTGCATTTGATGTGGTTGATGCATCCGATACAACCGACGGACGCGTGTTTGATAATAATTACTATTACGATGGTAATGTTTCAAATGCTTCCTTTTCGGTGACTGGTGATTGGAAGGGAGCTAATGTATTTACCGCAGAAGCTTCTGAAACACTTGAAGCTGTCGGCATATATTTTTATTCGGGAAATGTTGATTACACAATTGATGTTTATAAATTAAATGTATCAGCTTCTTCTCCTACAGATGGAACAAAACTTACAACAATAACCGGAAAAACAGAAGCCAAAGGTTTCTATACTATTATGCTTGATAAGGCACAGAACCTGGAAACAGGAGATAAGTTTTCAATTGTAGTGTCCATGAAAGCAGACAAAGCTATTTCAACCGAAGCTTCCAGAGGATTAACGAATGGCTTTTCGGCTGCGACACCTGAAGGCTCCAGCTGGGTTTATATGAACAAAGAATGGGTGGATTGCAATGCATCCGGTTGGAACAATTTCCGTATCAAAGCATATACAAATGATAGCACCACGATAAGTCATAATATTACATATAAGCTTGACGGAGGTACAAACAGTTCATCAAACCCCGGAAAGTATACCGAAGGAAAGGGAGTTGACGAATTTGCTGCACCTGCTAAAACCGGCTATGAATTTTTGGGATGGTATGTTGAAGGAGACAATTCGACATACATTTCAGCGATTCCTTCAACCGCTACGTCAGATTATGTGTTATGTGCAGACTGGAAAATCATAAATTATGAAATATCGTATGTTTTGGGCGGCGGCACCAATAATCTTGAAAACCCGGATACATACACTATCGAAGATGAGATAACATTAAAAGACCCTACAAGAGAAAACTATACATTCTTACGTTGGGAAAACACATCAAAAGAAACAGTATCCAAAATAGAAAAAGGCACTACGGGAGCGATTGAACTAACGGCTGTATGGAAGGACAATAACCATGTGCATGTTTATGACCAACAGGTTGCTGATCCTAAATATCTCAAGAGCCCGGCAACATATGTATCGGCCGCAGTATACTACTACTCATGCGCGTGTGACGAACATGTTCACGGAGAAGAGACCTTCACCTACGGCGAACCGCTTCCCAAGACGGATCTTTCAAGTTGCACGGTTAAACTTTCGGCCGACACGTATACTTACAACGGACAGGCGCAAACACCGGGCGTAACCGTATATATCGGAAGCGAAGCAGTTTCACGCGACGCCTGCAAAGTGACATATTCGTCCAACATTAACGCCGGAACCGCCAAGGTTACGGTAACCGCCTGCGACGGAAATTATCCGGTTAAAGGTTCGACATCAAAAACCTTCACGATTTTGAAGGCCAAGAACGCGATTACTCTTCCGAAGAAGGAAATCACCAAGACCTATTCGACCAAGACCCAGACCGTTAAGCTTTCGGCAAGCGCAACGGCCGGCACGATCACATATGCGTCGAACAACAAGAAAGTCAAGGTCGACGTAAACGGCAAGGTAACGATACCCAAGAAGTTTATCGGAACCGTAACCATTACTCTTACTTCGGCAAAAGAAAATTATGAAACCTCAACACTTAAGGCCACAATTTCGGTTGTGCCCACGACACCTTCAATCAGCAAGGTTAAATCCGCCAAGTCGGGAAATCTCACGGTAACATGGAAGAAAGTCACTGATGTCACCGGAGTAGAAATCCAGTACTCAATGGATAAGTACTTTGGCAAGAAGGGACTTAAGAGTGTAACCGTAAAGGGTACAAAGACCACTGCAAAGAGCATTTCAAAGCTTACCGGGAACAAGAAATATTATGTTCGTATCAGGACATATAAAACGGTTTCGGGAAAGAAGCTTTACAGCGCATGGTCAAAGGTAAAAAACATTAAGATAAAGAAATAAAGAGTGGCAAAAGTCCTATGAAAAATGTTATTATTATAGCAGAATCATAGGACTTTT
>JAZUJT010000026.1:0-39274 GCA_045642905.1 Lachnospiraceae bacterium
GGCAGCAGGATTATTTATTGTAATGAAGAAAAAGATCTGATAGATTACTTATGGTGAATCAGAGATAAATTTAAGTTTAATATGCATATTATCTACCGTTGTCCTGGAGAGCCCTGAGCAGCTCTTAGTAAGACGCAGACAGGTAGCAAAGCATTATTGAAAATGAGGCCAAAAGGAATTATAGTAGTAATAAATTTTGCAGCATAGTTAAGTAAATGGATACATCACAGTAAATGTGAGGAGGAGAATTATGAAAAAGATTATTGCCAGTGTAATTTGCTCAATAGTATTAATGTCTATTTTGTTTACTTCAACTTCATATGCAGCTTCAGATAATGATATGCTACCGTCAGGTATTAGGACTTCGGATATTGGAAACAGGATTGAAGAATACTATGAAGAGCATGAAGATACTGCTGCAGGTATGATGGTTGCGGTATTTGACGGCGATGAAATTTTCTACGAGGGTTACTTTGGTATGCAGAATGAGGAAGAAAGTGTTCTTGCAAATTCTGATACTGTAATGGAGTGGGGAAGCATCAGTAAGCTTCTTGTGTGGGTTAGTGTAATGCAACTTCATGAGCAAGGACTCATTGATTTTGACACTGATATCAGAGAATATCTGCCGGAAGGATTTTTAAGAAGACTTCAGTATGATGACAAGATAACTATGATTAATCTGATGAATCATGATGCCGGTTTTCAGGAGTCTTTAATGGAAATGCAATTCACAGATATCAATGGTGTTTTGAGTTTGGAGGAGTATTTAAGAGTAGCGGAGCCTTATCAGATTTTTCGCCCGAAAGAAGTGGTGGCTTACAGTAACTGGAGCACTTCACTTGCAGCATATATTGTAGAACTTGTAAGCGGTATGCCTTATGCAGACTATGTTCATGCTAATATCTTTGAACCACTTGGTATGAATCTTTCCGCATTGGCTCCGGACCTTAGTGACAATGCTGAAGTCAGGAAACGTTGGGAGAACCTCAATTACTATAATGCAGATGGTTCATTTATGACTGATGCCAAGTTATATATTACGTGCTTCCCCAGTGGCATGTGTACTTCTACGCTTACCGATTTGACGACTTTCTGTCAAGCATTTATTACACGCGATACAAGACTTATGTCGGCTGACAGCTTCGAGGAATTTTTGACACCGACCAAGTACTATGGCGATAACGCTTATATTCGAAATGCACATGGTATGTGGGCACTGAAATTTGGCGTAGCTACATTAGGACATGGCGGTAATACCAGCGGATCCTCCAGCTATTTATTGTTCTCGGATAATGGTATCGGATACGTGGTAATGACTAACCAGTCCAACGAACAGGAATTCAATTGGAATATGCCTGAACTTGTATATGGTACATATGAAGGCGATGAACGTTTGGCAAATGTAGAAATGAATGGTGTTGTAGTCAGTTCAAGAACTGTATTTGAAGGGCCACTTAAGGTTATTAAGCTGGCATTTATTCTTCCTTTGTCTTCTGCTAAGAATATGGCCTCGACCTCTTCATTCTTTGCTGTTCAAAACGGTGATAACATTGAAATTGAAGTTCAGGATTATATTAAGGCCGATATGTTTTCTCTATGTGCAGAAATACTGGTAGTTGCATTGTATGCCATAACTGTTATTTGTTCTGCGATTACGCTGTTGATGGGTCTTGTAAGGCGAATTATTAAGAAACCCGGTAAAAATTCCTTTCATAAGTGGAACATTTTGACAGCCGCCGTAAATATCTTGTCTCTCGTTCCACTTTGCATTCTCATCTTTTCGGTAGCGTCATTAACAGGGATGTATCATATTGGAATATATAAAGTTTTATCAGGAAGTATTATTCTTATAATGATTGCCTGGATTTCTTTGCTTATATTTAAGTTCACGCATAATTATAAGTGTGATGATAAGGCTTCCGGATTTATAAATCTTATGACTGTAATTGGAATTATCAGCTGTATTGCATTTTCTGTGATAGAGCAGACATTTATGTTTTGGAGATTGTAAGTTGTGATTTTTCGTTGCAGAAAATGGGAAAAGCTATCGGGAGGGACCAAATAACCTTTAGTGTTTGGATAATTCTTGATAATATGCAATCAATCTTTTGGACTCGAACTTTTTTGGTATCATAGCCATGCTCCGATTTATGACTTGGAGTATGGTTATTTTTTTATCCACCGGTTCTTGTTCACAAAAATTTAATTTTACAATAGTTGAAAATTCAACTATAATTCAAAGCATATATTTTTCTTTTTCCGTATAGGAGGCTCTCATGGATTTTCAGGTGTTGAATTCACTGATGAAAACGACGAAAGGGTTTGTACACAGGCAGATAAAGGCAAGCGGACTTAATGATACTGAGTGCATGATATGCTCATTTGTTTACTCGCATGAAAACTGTTCTCAGGACGAGGTATCAAAAGCTCTTTGTATGGACAAAACTACAGTAACGAAGTCAATGCAACTGCTGGAAAACATGGGAATTCTGTTACGTATCCCTGATGAAACGGATAAGCGCAGAAATGTATTGAGCCTTACAAACGAGGGAAAAGAAAAGTGCTCCCGGATTCTGCACATTCATGATGAATGGGTCGGAAAGGTTATGGAAGAACTTAATGAGGAAGAGCAGAAACAGTTTGAAAGTTATTGTCGGCGACTTTTATGTGCGGCAAAGAGACTGCGGGAAGATGGAATGGAAAAAGAGTAAAAGAATAAAGAGGAGGGCGCTATTTGGAAAATAGGAAAAACAGTCGCGAGAAACAGGAAAATGTGGTAAAGCTTTTGCATGAATATGCCGCACAGCTTGGGAAAAGATGCACAGAAAATGATTCCATTCAGCCGTCATTGTATGATGAATACGGAGTAAACCTGGGATTACGTGATAAGAACGGAAACGGGGTATTGACCGGACTTACCAACATATCTAAGATTACTTCTTTTGCAACGGTTAATGGTGTAAAGGAACCGGCAGAAGGACAGCTTTGGTATAGAGGATACAAAATCAGAGAATTAATTGAATCACTCGGAGAGGACGAACTTGGCTTTGAAAAGGTTGCATATCTTTTACTTATGGGCAATATGCCGGATGTTGAGGAATACAGAAAGTTCAGGGGACTAATCGGAGAATGCAGAACACTTCCGACGAATTTCGTCAGGGACGTAATAATGAAGGCTCCCACGGAAGATATAATGAATTCAATGACCAAAAGTATTCTTACTCTTTCTTCATATGATAAACAGGCGAAGGATACAAGCATTGAAAATGTTATACGTCAGAGTGTACAGCTTATAAGTACTTTTCCGCTTCTTGCGGTATACGGATATAATGCTTACTGTCATTACGTGAAGGACGACAGTATGTTTATACACCATCCCGACAAATCCCTTTCGACTGCGGAAAATATTCTCATGCTTTTGCGTCCGGACAAGAAATATACAAAGACGGAAGCCAAGGTACTTGATACCGCGCTGATTCTTCACATGGAGCACGGAGGTGGTAATAATTCCACATTTACTACAAGGGTTGTTACTTCTTCGGGCTCAGATACATATTCTACGATTGCCGCCGCTATGTCTTCACTTAAGGGGCCGCGACATGGCGGGGCCAACATCAAGGTTATGGAAATGATGAAGGACATCAAGGCAAATGTATCGGATTTTGCAGATAAGGACGAAGTGCGTGCATATCTTGAGAAACTTGTTGACAAAGAAGCTTTCGATCGAAGCGGTTTAATATACGGAATGGGACATGCAGTTTACTCTTTGTCCGACCCTCGCGAGAAGATATTCAGGGAATACGTTGAAAAACTTGTTGCTGAAAAGGGACGGGAAAAGGAACTTCTTCTTTATAGAAACATAGAAGAACTGGCACCGCTTGTCATTGCGGACAAAAGAAAGATATATAAAGGCGTATGTCCGAATATTGATTTTTACAGTGGATTCGTTTATGACATGCTGGATATTCCGGCTGAATTATATACTGCGATATTTGCTTCGGCACGTATAGTTGGCTGGAGTGCGCACAGAATAGAAGAGCTTGTCTGTATGAACAAGATAATCAGACCTGCATACATGAGCGTGATGAAAGAAAAGGATAGTCCGATCTTATAAAAACGGATGAAATAGAAAGCGGAGTTATTAATAATGCAGAAAGACAACACAAAATCAATTGAATCCTTTGCCAACGACCCGATAGCAAAGGTAGTTATTAAGAACAGTATACCGGCGCTTATAGCAATGGTCATGGTAATGGTTTATAACCTTGCCGATACATTTTTCATAGGACTTACGGGAGACGATTTGCAGGTTGCGGCAGTTTCGCTTGCATCACCTGTGTTCATGATATTTATGTCTCTCGGAACTTTATTCGGAGTCGGCGGAAGCTCGGTTATTTCAAGAGCGCTTGGCGCGGGTAAAACAGATTATGCAAAGAAGGCAAGCTCCTTCTGTTTCTGGGCAAGCACGGTTATCGGTGTAGTGTTCATGGCACTTATCCGGATATTCCTGGATGACCTCATGCTGATGCTCGGAGCCAGTGAGAATACGATTGAATATGCAGGCAGCTATCTTCGCATTGCGGTAGCCTGCGGAGCATTTTCAATGATTTCAAACTGTCTTTCGAATGTAATAAGAACCGAAGGCGAGCCGATGAAAGCAATGACAGGAACACTTATCGGAAACCTTTTGAATGTTATTCTTGACCCTATTATGATTCTTGCATTTGGCTGGGGAATCACAGGTGCTGCAATTGCAACGGTAATAGGAAATGTGGTAAGTGCTTTGTACTACCTTGCATACTTCTTTAAGGGAAATACTTCTTTAAGTATCCGCATCAAAGATTTTTCAATGAAGGAGCACATAGCAACCGACGTTATTGCAATCGGAATTTCAGCATCACTGGTTAATCTTCTTGCCAGCGTTACGGCGATTATTGCAAACAGCCAGCTTGTAAAATACGGTGATATGTACGTTGCAGGGTACGGCGTTACTTCGAAGGTTTTGATGATTATTACTTTGTTCGGAATCGGCGTCGGAAGCGGAGTACAGCCGATACTCGGATATTGTTACGGTGCAAAGAACAAGAAGCGACTTCTTGATACAATAAAGTTTTCAACTTTCTTTGGACTTGCATTATGCCTGGTAGCAGCAATTCTTTGTTTTGTATTTGCAGGTCCGATCGTAGATATATTCCTTTCAGATGCGGTAGCGTATGAGAAGGGAATTGAGTTTACGAGAATACTTATGAGTACTGCATGGCTTATCGGAGCATTTGCAATCTGTCAGAATACGCTTCAGGCAATGGGAGCGGCAGTTCCGGCACTTCTTGCATCCATAATCAGACAGGCAGTCATCTTTATTCCTGCCATGTTTATTCTGCAGGGCATCTTTGGAGCCAGCGGACTCATCTGGGCACAGCCGGTGGCTGATGTGCTTTCGCTGGTTGTCGTGGCAATAATGCTTGCGTTTAAGATAAAGAAGATGGAAACAGAAAATAATCGTTAAACAATAAATGGTCAAGGGCACCTACCTTCGGGTAGGTGCTTTTTTCTTGGGGAGGTAACCAATATGTTGAAGTACAGGTTTGTCACTTTTTTTTAGCTTTTAAGAGTGCTATTATTACTCTAAGGTGGAATAAATTGAAGTGGACGGAATCGATATTGGGAGGAAATTATGGATATTAGTGCAAAATTGCGGGAAATTGATGAGGTTATCGAAAAGGGCCCGTATAATACATGGGAGAGCTTAACCGATATGGAAATGCCAAGCTGGTTCGAAAAGGCAAAGTTTGGCATATTTGTTCATTGGGGCGTATTTTCTGTGCCGGCATTTGCAAATGAATGGTATTCAAGATGCATGTATGATCAAAATGACAGAGCATACATGCATCATATAGAGACTTACGGGCCTCACAAAGATTTTGGTTACAAGGATTTCATTCCGATGTTCAGGGCGGAAAAGTTTGACCCCGATGAGTGGCTTGACATTTTTAAGAGTGCGGGAGCCAAATACATTGTGCCGGTTGCGGAGCATCACGACGGATTTCAAATGTACGCGTCGGAACTTTCCGAATGGAATGCGGCAAAGATGGGACCTCAAAGAGATGTTTTGGGAGAACTTAAAAGAGCTGCCGATGAAAGGAATATCTTTTTTGCGGCATCTTCGCACCGAGCGGAGCATTACTGGTTTCTGGGCGTAGGCAGACACTTTGAAAGTGACATCAAAGGTGAATTTGAGCGCGGTCATATATATTGGCCGTCTGTTTCGACACAGCCCGATCAGAGTGACTTCAAGTCGGAACCGATGGCATCAGAAGAGTTTTTGGAGGACTGGCTGCTTAGAACGGTTGAAATAATCGATCGCTTTCGGCCGAGAATTCTTTATTTTGACTGGTGGGTTCAGCATATCAGCTACAGGGAAACATTAAGAAAGATTGTTGCATATTATTATAATAAAGGTATTGAATGGGGTACTCCGGTTTCGGTCTGCTATAAGCATGAAGCACTTCCGTTCGGTGCCGGCATTGTGGACGTTGAGCGCGGAAAACTTTCGGATACCAGGCCATATCATTGGCAGACGGATACATCGATAGCGCACAATTCATGGTGTTATGTTGACGGTTTGGATTATAAATCTCCGTTGGAGCTTGTAAGATACCTTGTGGATGTGGTTGCCAAGAACGGCAATCTGTTGCTGAATATCGGACCGAAAGCCGATGGTTCCATTGCCGAAGAGGATAAACGGATTCTTGCACAAATCGGTAAGTGGCTTGGCGTAAACGGCGAAGCAATTTACAATTCAAAGCCCTGGCGAATTTCTTCGGAAGGCCCTACCTTGGAAAAAGAAGGTAAATTCTCCGATGAGAGAAATAAAGCGTATACCTGTGAGGATTATAGATTTACTGTCGGCAACGGTGCTGTTTATGCGACGGTTATGAGTTATCCCAAGGATGGCAGGTGCCTTATAAAGTCACTTGCACAGGGTGATATTAACGGAACAAATTTTCAGGGATTTATTGAGAAAGTATCAATTCTCGGAGTAGGTGAAGTGCCGTTTAGCGCAGAGACGGACGGACTTCATGTCCTGGGACCGGTGCTTGAGACAGAGTATCCGGTTGTAATTAAGGTAGAGTGTTTTGCGTGATAGGTTATATTGGCCACATTATTAGTATGACAGGAGATATTAAAATGCAGAAAATTGATGCCCCCTGGGCAGCAGAGATACCTGAAAATTCTTTTATTTCGACTGCTCCCACATATGAGGTCGGAAAATATTTTGACTTGTTTGAAGAGGATTTTTATGATGCTTCGAAGCTTACGGACGGAGAAAGCATGAAATATTACTTTTTTGATCCTACGCTTCACGGATATCCGAAAAACGGTGATTATCCGCTGCTGATTTTCCTTCACGGATCATCAAATGCTCTTGTAGGCAAGACTTGCATAAATTACACAGGAGCGGAGTACTTTGCATCTTCCGAGTATCAGGCAGATTTAAACGGAGCTTATATTCTTGTTCCGATTGCCAACGAGTACAGGGATGAGAACGAAGAGGTTCAGGGCGTTTGGAGCGACAAATACATTCAGTCTCTTTACGAACTGATTAATCACTTTATTGTTACGCACACAGACGGAGTCGGCAAAAAGTTTCTTTTGGGCAATTCAAGAGGGGCGGCCATGACCTTCGTTATGGGTAACGCATATCCCGAGATGTTTGATGCACTCATTCCGGTAGGAACGACCAGGATTCCGGATAAGGATTCCGTAGCCGAACTTGAAGCAAACAATGTTGCTTTATTTTATGCCATCGGAAAGCATGATGAGTTCAACAGCTACGAAGATGATATTAAGCCCGGGCTTGAGCGTATTGAAGGCATGAAACGTTGCTTCATATTTACTCCCGAATGGGTCAGAAACGGTGACGGCGGAATAGCCAGTATCAATGTGGGCGTAGAGATGGGACAGCATTGCCTGATGAATTCTGTGCAGTCAAATCTTATGCTTATCGACGGTACTCCGATGGATGAAAGATTGCCTCGCGGACTTACGGGCTGGATAGACGAAATCAATCGAGGCGGTTTAGGCAGGGCCAAAGAATATGCCCCTCACGGCGAAGCATTTAAGACAGGGCATGTGCGCATAAACGACAATGTTTCTCTTTTTTATGAGGAATTCGGAACCGGAGACAATATAATTCTTTCTTCGCAGGTGGGCTTTTACCACATAGGAATGCAACAGTACATGGCACAGCTTGGATATCATGTTTACTGCATTACCATGCGCGGTTTCCATCCTTCGTCCCTTACAGATGAAGATTACAAAGAACGTTGGTATGATGTGTTTGCAGAGGATGTTTTTTCTTTTGCCGACAAGATGAACATAAATCATTTCACATATATGGGCGCTTCGCACGGCGCGGGCATCGGTTGGCATGTGATGCTTAAAAACAGCGGTCGTGTTGACGCATTTATTGCGGTTGTTGCAGGACCGCACAGCCTTAAAGAGGGCACAATGTCCTACAGGCAGATGCTTGCACAAGGAATTATAAAGGAGATTCCGCCTTTTGATCCGCCTATCGATAACGACCCCGCACGTCAGGCGCGGCGCGATTACAGGGATGACTGGATGACGGGACTTCCGCATGCTTTTGAGGCCGAAAGAAAATTGGATTACGGTCGTCCGCTTATGCGCCTTGGGTCAGAAGAAAAGCTTTGTGACGAACTTCGAAAGATTACTGTCCCCACACTTCTTATCGGCGGGTACAACGACCCTATCAGTACGCCCGAGCTTATGATGCGTACGGCAGGCTGCCTGCCTCATTGCAAGCTTGTTATTTATTCAAATTGCGGTCACAACATTGATACCGACCTGATTGAAGAGGTTTCGGATGAGGCAGACCGATTCATTAAAAACGCGAAAACTACCGGAAAGTGGCACAAACCGATCGGTTGACATAACAATAAGGCTGCTTAATGTATTTGGGATAGCAGTGCTAAATATGCACTAATGGAATAAAATGCATTTTTCCGTATCGCAATGGAAGGAAAGATACGAGAAGTTTCAAAATTCCGGTTTTCATGTTCTTCTTCGCGATGAAGGACGAAGTATTGAGGAAACAATGGCACTTGTGGAAAAATACTTAAAGTTATATGTGATATAATTCATAGAGGTAAGTTTTTTTGATAAAAATATGTCAGACAAGGCAGGAGTATATAAATATGAGTGAACTTAAAGATTATGAAGTGTATATGCACGGACAGATTTTGGGAACACATTCTTTTTACTTACGTGACGGCTTTTTAAAGCCGGATGAATATTCGGAATTAAGTGCCAAATATTTCCTGCCGGGAGGCGAAACAGGCACGGCGGCAACTGTACTCGCGAGCTTGGGAGTAAAGGTAAAGATTGACGGAACGCATATAGGAACCGAAGTTGCGCCCATGCTCAAGAATTTTTATAAAGAAAAAAGTGTAGACTTAAGCTCATTGTTTTTTGATCCGGATTATGCAGGGTTGATGGACTATGTTGTAGTGGCTGATTTGGTGCGTTCACCGATGGGAGTGTTTCAAACGTTGTATGCCAATAAAGAGAAGCGATGGAATGCGCCGAGGGAAGAGGACATCGTAAAGGCCAAGGTGGCTGCTATAGACCCGTTTTTCATGGAAGAAACAACGGAAACAGCAAAGCTTTGCGTAAAAAATCACATTCCGTATGTCACGATTGATTGCCCGCACACAGACTTTCTGCACCGTAACGCAGAGATAAATGTCGTTTCCAAAGAGTGTCTTTCGGAACATTACAAGGATGAGGCTTCAGAAAAAGTATTTGAAAAACTGATTTCGACGACAGAGGGTCTTGTCATTATTACTACCGGACATAATGACATGATTTACGGAAGAAAATCCACCGGAATTCATTATATGCCGGTGTTCAAGACAAATGTAAAGAGTACGCTTGGAGCCGGAGACACGTATAAAGCCGGCTGTGTATACGGACTTTTAAAAGGCTTTTCGGACGAACAAATCGTAAGATTTGCAAGCGCGGCATCGGCGATAGCAATATCACGTTATCCGCTGCCGTTAAATCCTCCTACTTTGGAAGAGATAAACGGTTTGCTTAAGTAATCAACCCATGGTTTCGAAGAAAATCGAATGGTATTTTTCGAAACGACGTATGAAGGGATTATTTTATGAATACTCAAAAACCCGGAACACAATATTTCTATAAAGGCGTTAAGGTCAGCATTTGGGGCAGGAATAAAGGTCAATGCACCATTGTGGTCGAAGATAAAGAAACAGCCGACAGACTCGGTGGTTTTGAGAGACATGACGAAAGTTATCTGACGTGGTTTTATAAGACGGTTGACGAGAGCGAAGTCGAAGAGATTTCCTGAGCGGAAACAGATACGGCGCTGTTATGTAAACCATATCGTCATAAACAGATAATCAGATAAACGGATAAACATATAAGCGGGTAAACGGAGAAATTGTATGGAACAAGAGGTTACCGAATACATCAAAAATGTTCTGGGCATCAAATTGCATCATATAAAGATAATGCGAAGAAGCAATAGTATGTATGCTGTCAAAACAAAAGATTCGCATCGGCGGGTTCCGTATTTTGATATGTACGTGTACGCATCATCGTATGACAGCGTAATCGGTGAGTACAGGAATATGGGATTGGCAAGTAAAGAAATCGCCGACAAGATTATCGATTTTATCGGTAAACTTGACGCAACCGGTTTCGACCGTGAAGAATGCTACGATCCTGAAATGTATGTGGGTGTACATTGCTGGGATTGGTTTTGTTATTGCGATTACGTTTATGGTAATAAGCCCGAAATAGAGAAATTGATATTTGAAATTCTTCCGGTTGAGGCGCGTGTTTACAGCGCTTCGATTCCAGGAGTAAACATTGTTTACGAGACGGAAGATTATGTAAACCATAAGATAGAAGAGTATGAGGAACGCATTAAGGCTGCGATAATAAAAGCGGCAGATGAATTTGTCCTTAATAAGTACTCGGAAAGCCTTAGTAATGAAGGCTTTTATGTAGGTATCTGGCATCCGAAGAAGAATGGCTACAACGGATACGGCATAGCCAGACAGGATTGATTATAACCATAGAAAGGATTTTTATTATGACTTTGAATCGTGATTGGGAAAATCAATATGTTACGCAGAGAAACAGATACCCCATGCATACACCGTATGGTGCGTATGAATCTATAGAGCAGGCACTTACATGTGACCGCAACGCATCAGCCTACGTTATGAGCCTGAACGGGTTGTGGAAATTTCATATGTACAATAAGCCCGAGGAGATTGAAGCTTTCTATCAAGACGATTTTGACTCATCTTCATGGCAGGAGATTCCGGTTCCGGGAAACTGGGAATATCACGGCTTCAACAAGCCCATATACACAAACATTCAATATCCCTTCAAGCGCGGAGATAAATGTCAGTCATTCGAGGTTGAGGCAACACCCGGAAACTTTGATCTTAACGCACCGTATGTTCCCGAGGAAAATTTAACCGGCTGCTATTTTAGGCATTTCACAATACCGGATTCGTACGAAGGCAGAGAGATTCTTATCGACTTCGGCGGCGTTGAGTCCTGCTTTATACTCTGGGTAAACGGCAGGGAAGTGGGATATTCACAGGACAGCAAGCTGAACGCGGAATTTGACATTACCGATTTCGTTCATTGCGGTGACAACACGCTCGCGGTTGCGGTCATCCGTTTCTGCGACGGAAGTTACCTTGAAGACCAGGACTATTGGCATTTATACGGAATTTACAGGGACGTACGTATTGTTGCCAAAAGAAAATGTCACATCATAGATTACAAAATCGAAACCCTTTTTAACAACAATGATTTCTCCGAATCAGAGCTTTCGGTTACAATCGTACCGAACATGACATATCCGCTCTTCGGGGAATATTATGTAAACCTATCTCTTTATGGCCCCGACAATAACAAGATTACCGAGTTTGCAACTTTAAAATTTGCCGAATATAACGCATACTTAAGACCCAAAAATGTTGCAAAGGTATCCGCGACAATCAAAAATCCCATCCTGTGGACAGCGGAAACTCCCGTTTTGTATACTTTGGTGCTTGAACTTAAGGATAAGGACGGAAAGACACTGGATATCGAAAGCTCTCGTGTAGGCTTCAGACAGCTTGAAATCAATAAGCGCGGAATCTTAACCCTCAACGGTAAAAGACTTATTATTCGCGGTGTCGATCGACATGAATTCAACCCGACAACCGGTCGCGCGGTAACCGTCGAGCAGATGAAGGAAGACATCTTCTGTATGAAGCGTTTAAACTTCAATGCGGTACGTACCTGTCATTACCCCAATTGTGTGGACTGGTATGATTTGTGCGACAAGTACGGCATTTATCTCGTGGATGAAACCAATGTTGAAACACATGGTTACGGAGGCGGACTCAGCAGCGACCCCACTTGGATGAATGCGTATATGGAAAGAGCCTTAAGAATGGTTCTTCGCGATAAGAATCATCCGTCCGTAATAACATGGTCTTTGGGAAACGAATCCGGTGTCGGCCCCAATCATGCCGCCATGTACGGCTGGATTAAGGAATATGATAAGTCGAGATTTGTACAGTACGAATCGGGATATCCGGGGGCCAACATTACCGACATTCTGTGTCCTATGTATCCTGACATGAACTGGCTTAAAGACGTCATGTCCGACGAAACCGATTTGCGACCGATGATTTTGTGCGAATATGCTTATGCCAAAAGCAACAGTACCGGAAACTTCAAGGATTTTTGGGATGCAATTCACAAATATCCCAGATTCCAGGGCGGCTTTTTATGGGACTTTGCCGACAAGGCAATTGCGGTAAAATCACCACTTACAGGCAATACCAAGTATTGCTACGGCGGTGCATTTGACGAAGAAGTCATAGACGGAACCCCCGATATGTGCCTTAACGGTATCGTGTTTGCAGATCTTTCCTACAAGCCCGGAGCCTACGAAGTTCGAAACGTACAGTCACCCGTAATTATAGAAGAAAGCTCCGATTGGACCGGCAAGCATTTCCTTAAGCTTACTAACCACTACCATGCGCTTGATTTAAGCCATTTAAAGTTTACATACGAAATTCAGGAAAACGGTGCGATTGTCGATTCGGGAGTATTTGATACAGTTTATACCCCTGCCGGCGAATTTGAAGCACTTGACTATCCTAAGATTGATAAAGAGTTAAAGGGAGAGGCTTATCTCAATGTTTATGCGAAACTTTCCGAAGATACAGCCTATGCTCCCGCGGGTACAGAGATATATCGTTTCCAGACCCCGCTTACTCATGAAACATATATGCCCGTTGAGGAAGCTTCTCCTTCCATAAAGCTTTCTTTTGAGGCCAAAGAAAATGAGATTGTCATCACAGGCGATAACACTTACATCGTGTTTGACAAGACGACAGGCTCCTTTACCAAATATCAGTGTAACAATTGCGATTACTTTACGGGCGGTAAGGAAATATTTACAAGAGCGGCAACCGGTATCGACGAGGGATGCCATGATGACAACAACTATTACTACGATTGGAAAACATCCGGCATCGACAACCTTTGCAAGAAGCTTACACAAGTAAATGTTTCGGCAACGGATTACGAAGTGCTTATAAAGACAAAGGCTTCATTTGTGCCGGCCGATACAACACTTCAAAGCAACGAGCTTATCTTTACGGAGACTATGTACCGCATTAGTGGAGATAGGATGACTGTTTCAAATCAGGTTATTAACCGTTGCGACATTGATACTCTTGCAAGAGTAGGCCTTTCTTTCAGACTTGATTCGAGCTTTGAGGATTTGACATGGTACGGAAAAGGTCCTTGGGAAACATATTCGGACCGCAAGACGGCAGCATTTACGGGACTTTATAAGTCATCTGTAAAGGACGGGCATGTTTCTTATGTCAAGCCATGCGAATGTGGTGGCCACGAGGATACGAGATATGCACTTTTATCGGACCAGGCGCACAGCGTGCAGGTAACGGGCAAGCAGGACTTCCATTTCAGTGCATTGCCGTATTCTCCGGAGGAATATCAAAATGCCGGGTACGAGGAAGATTTGCCGGCATCATCGACCGGCACGTGGCTTACGGTCGACTCTGTGCATGCAGGTCTTGGCGGAGATACGGGATGGTTCAAAAACATTCATCCCGAGTATCGTATCCCTACAGGAAGGTATTCCTACGAATTTACATTTACCTTCAAATAGGCGAAAATATAACATACAAAAACGATTTGGCGAGAGCAGCTTTCTTTATGGGAAGCTGCTTTTTCTTTGGCCAAAGAAAAAACGATTGACAGTTTACATTTCGGTGCTATAATAACATCAAAACATATGAACAAATGCTCATATGTTAAAATGAAACAGCACGAGGATATAAATTATGAATAAAGAACAGAAAGTAACACTTATTCGCATTATTATTGCGGCAATTGCACTTTTGGTACTTCATTTTATCCCGCTTCAAAACAGCGGAGCACAAGGTATTATTAAGCTTGCCTTGTATATCGCGGTATACCTGGAAATCGGGTATGATATTTTAATTGAGGCTTTTGAAGGAGTAATTCACAAGGCGGTTTTCGACGAAGATTTTCTTATGGTTGTTGCTACGATAGGTGCTTTTGCACTTGCAATTTACACCAAAAGCGGTGATTACAACGAAGCCATCGCGGTTATGCTTTTTTTCAGAATCGGCGAGTTTTTTGAAGATTATGCCGTCGACAAGAGCAGAGACAACATCATGAATTTAATGGACATAAGACCCGACTGCGCCATGATTGAACGGGACGGGGAAACGGTCAGTGTAAATCCCGATGAAGTGGAAGTCGGAAGCATTATTGTCGTAAGAGTCGGAGATAAGGTGCCCATAGACGGAGTTATCGTTGAGGGCAGTACATCACTTAATACTGTGGCACTCACGGGAGAGAGTGTTCCGAGGGAAGCAATGCAGGGCGATGAAGTCATCAGCGGATGCATCAATCTTTCTTCGGTTATTAAGGTTCGCACCACCAAGGCTTTCGGAGAGTCTACGGTTTCAAAAATTCTTGAACTCGTTGAAAACTCAAGCGAAAATAAGGCTAAGTCGGAAGATTTCATCAGTAAATTCGCTGAGGTTTATACACCGATTGTATGCTTCCTTTCACTTGCATTGGCATTACTTCCGCCGGTTGTGTCGGGACTTTTTCTCGGACGGGGATTTTCTTTTGGCACATGGATTTACAGGGCACTTACATTTCTTGTCATAAGCTGCCCGTGCGCGCTTGTAATAAGTATTCCGCTTTCGTTCTTCGCGGGAATCGGCGGAGCGTCGAAGGCCGGTATTTTGATAAAGGGAGCCAACTATATCGAAAAGCTTTCCAAGACTTCGCAGGTTGTTATGGATAAGACGGGAACTCTGACAAAGGGTGTATTTGAAGTGGTTGATTATCATCACCATTCGATGGACAGAAGAGAGCTTCTTCGATATGCCGCACTTGCCGAGTACAATTCGACTCACCCAATCGCCAAAAGCCTAAAAGAAGCCTATGGAGATAAACTTGATTCAAGCGCCGTTTCGGATGTTTCCGAACTCGGCGGATACGGCGTGATTGCAACAATAGACGGACATAAGGTTGCCGTCGGAAACGATAAGCTCATGCAGAAGGAGAGTGTAGAATACAAGGCTTGCCATGAAACGGGCACAATCGTGCACGTGGCCATTGATGGCGAATATCAGGGGCATATAGTTATTTCGGATGTGCTTAAACCGCATGCCGGGGAAGCAATTGATGCGCTAAAGAATATCGGAGCGGACAAACTTGTTATGTTAACCGGCGATTCGAAAAAAGTGGCCGATGAGATGGCAAAAAAGCTTGGAATTGATTTGGTTTATTCGGAGCTTTTACCGGGAGACAAGGTAAATAGGGTTGAAGAACTTCTCAGAGTGAAGAATGCCGGTAAAGCAAAGGACGGCGGAACACTTATATTTGTCGGCGACGGAATCAACGATGCACCTGTACTTGCAAGAGCCGATGTCGGCATGGCGATGGGTGCGATGGGTTCAGATGCGGCCATAGAGGCGGCAGACGTCGTACTTATGGACGATGACCCTTTAAAAATCAGCAAATCAATTAGGATTGCACGAAAATGTATGCGAATTGTGTATGAAAATATTTGCTTTGCCATCGGTATTAAGGTAATATGTCTATTGTTGGGCGCGTTTGGTATTGCGAACATGTGGATGGCAATATTTGCCGATGTGGGAGTCATGGTTATCGCCGTTTTGAATGCATTACGTGCTTTATCGGTGAAGAACCTGTAATTTTTGAGGAGGTAGCCTTACATGAAAAATGCGCAGTGCTGTGACGAAACAATGGTTCACGAAGAACTTGTCAAAAAATATTTTGAATCGGCGCCCGGGGAAAACGAACTGTATGATCTTGCTGAGCTTTTTAAGGTGTTCGGAGATTCAACCCGCATACGTATCCTTTATGTCCTTTTTGAGGAAGATGTCTGTGTGTGTGACATAGCCGAAATACTTGGGATGACGCAATCGGCCATTTCGCATCAGTTAAAGATACTGAAAAACGGAAGACTGGTTAAAAGCCGCCGCGAGGGAAAGCAGATTATATATTCGCTTGCGGATGAACATGTTCGTGTTATCATCGCCATGGGCAGAGAACATATAAAAGAATTGTCAGGGCTATAAATTGAGAAACAAGGAGCAGTAATGTTAAAAGGTGTTTTATACGCAACGGTAACCGCATTGATGATCGGTGCATTGGTTATTTTTATATTGAGTCTTTTGAAGTCATTTAAAAAGAAACTGAACCTAATTACGGTAGCTTATATAATAATAACAGGTGTTTTCTTTGCGCTTCTGGCCAACGATATTGTTGATGTGGGCTGGGATTTCATATTTTTATTTCCGGAATTTGCGATTACCGGTCTTTTTTTGATAATCAGCTTAATAGTTTCAAACATCAGGAAAAGAAAAACAGCGACGGAAGCACCGGTTTTTGTATCGGCTGCTTTGATTGCACTGCCTTTGGTCTTTGTTCTTTTTGCTTTCATTTACGAGGCGGTACTTATTCAAAGATGCGACTACCTTGTAGTACATAATTATCAATCCGGAATAATTTCTTCGGACGATTACTTTCTTTCGGTTATTAACGGTAAACCTTATAAAGTAACCTTAAGCAATAATTTTTACAAAAGAAAAAGCACATTCTCAAGTCGCGAAAGCGCTGAGTTTGAAATTTATACCGCTTCGCTTAAGGAAGGCAAAAAGCCTTTGGCGTGCAATAAAGGTGAGGGAAAATATGCCGATAAACTGAATCCGATAGCAGAGAATGTTTTTTTAAACTATGATAATTGCAATGAGTGCACTATATATTATCTTCCGTGGACGGGGGAAGCATTAATCGAAGTGTGGTGCAGTGATTACACCATAAAGAATGCGGTTTACCATGAAGGCAGTATGAACGAGTATTCAATAACGGGAGATGTTGACGAGATTTTTTATTTTGCCTCCAAATAAGAACATAATATGATCATACATACAAAACGGACGCTTCACATGACATGAGGCGTCCGATTTTTTATCTGTACGATATGTTACGAAATGAATTACTTTCTGTTCTCGTTCTTCAACTCGTTCATTCTCATTGCACGAACCTTTAACGGTAAGCCCCAAAGAGTAATGAAACCTTCTGCATCGTGGTGGTCGTACATATCACCGGTTGTGAAGGATGCGAGTGACTCGCTGTAAAGTGAGTAAGGAGAAGTTGTACCGTTTTTAATGATGTTACCCTTGTAAAGACGTAACTTAACTTCACCTGTAACGTACTGCTGAGTTGATGTTGTAAATGCGCTGATGGCTTCGCGGATAGGTGTGAACCACTTACCTTCGTATACGATACCTGCAAGCTTGTTGCCCAAATCTTTCTTAAGAGCGATTGTGTCTCTGTCGAGAACAAGCTCTTCAAGCTGCTGATGTGCTTCCATAAGGATTGTACCGCCGGGAGTTTCATATACGCCACGGCTCTTCATGCCGACAACTCGGTTTTCAACGATATCTACGATACCGATACCGTGCTTGCCGCCGATTGCGTTAAGCTTTCTGATGATGTCTGCAACCTTAAGCTTCTCACCGTTTAATGCTACGGGAACACCTTTTTCAAAAGAAAGTGTAAGCTCTTCACCTTCATCGGGAGCCTTCTCGGGAGTTACACCGAGGACGAGCATGTGGTCATAATTGGGAGCCTTTGAAGGATCTTCAAGTTCAAGACCTTCGTGGCTGATGTGCCAAAGGTTACGGTCACGGCTGTAAGACTGGTCTGTTCCGAAAGGAAGATCGATGCCGTGAGCCTTGCAGTAATCGATTTCTGCCTGACGTGAATCCATTTTCCAACGGTCATCTCTCCAGGGAGCGATTACTTTAATATCGGGAGCGAGAGCCTTAATACGGAGCTCGAAACGAATCTGGTCATTTCCCTTACCTGTAGCACCGTGGGAGATGGCAACGGCGTTTTCCTTGCGGGCAACTTCTACAAGTCTTTTTGCAATACCGGGACGAGCCATTGCGGTACCCATAAGGTACTTGTGCTCATAAACGGCACCTGCCTGTACACAGGGCATGATATAGTTTTCCGCAAAATCATCAATGATGTCTTCGATGTAGAGCTTGGAAGCGCCCGAAAGCTTTGCTCTTTCCTCGAGGCCGTCAAGTTCTTCGCCCTGACCGCAGTCGATGCAGCAGCAAACAACTTCATATCCGTAAGTTTCTTTTAACCAGGGGATGATGGCTGTGGTATCAAGTCCGCCTGAATAAGCTAAAACAACTTTTTCCATAGTAAATGTCCTTCCTTAAAATGTGAAATAATCAAATCATAGAAATCATAGTACGGATTATGCATATTATCAAGAGATAAATTCATAAATAACAAAAGAAAATGTATATTTATATATAAAAAGTGCATAAAAATTTGATTTTACACAGAAAATACCTTATAAATATAAACTGTGGAAAAGATAGTCAAGAAAGTTTATAATATTGGAAGAAAATAACGAGGAGATACCAAAATGCCTGTATTTGACTTTAACGATAAACAAGAAACTACGGAAATTAAATATACGTATGAAACATTCGGTTCTGACTTAACTTATTCGGATAAGGACCATCCGATAATTATCCTTGCCAACACGAAGGGAGCATTTTTGCACCACTCAAACGGTATGTTTACGGCGCCTTCGAAGGGTTCTTCATTTACTCTTGATGGCACGGATTCTGTAAGTGAAGATATTTTGAAAATAGATTCGAGATTTTTAAGCCTTGTAAAGTGGCTCGGAGACAACCATATCATGGTTCGCCTTTCCGGTGTCGTAAAGGGCGATCAATATCATGTATATAAAATACTTGAAACCGGCGTTGCCGTAAGAGGCGCCAAGCTTGCCGGGGAAAACGGATTTTTGCAGTTTATGATGCAAAGACTTTTCCAAAGTGAAGCCCCTTCTTTGGAAGAGAAGGATATGGAAGAACTTGAAGATTCCGACAGCATGAAGATAACCAGTATCCAGAGTATTTCCGACTTTTTGACATGCGCCGGAAATACGCTTCCCGAGAACATCCGCCTGTGGGCAAAGAGAAATCTCGCAATTGCCAAATCGGCCGAGGTTACTCCCGAAGAGAGAAGACATGCACAGCGTGCTCTTTCGATAATGCTCAGCATTCACTGGAAGAATGATTATTTTAAAGCAATCGATCCCGTTGAAGCCAGAAAGATTCTCGATGAAGAGCTTTACGGAATGGAGAAAGTAAAGCAGCGTATCATTGAAACAATTATACAGATAAACAGAACGCATACGCTTCCCGCATACGGACTTCTTTTAATAGGTCCCGCAGGTACGGGTAAATCACAGCTTGCATATGCGGTTGCGCGTATTTTTAAGATGCCCTGGACGACTCTTGAAATGAGCTCGATAAACGATCCCGAGCAGCTTACGGGAAGCTCACGTGTATATTCGAACGCAAAGCCGGGTATTATTATGGAAGCTTTTGAAAAGGCAGACAGTTCAAATCTTGTATTTATCATAAACGAGCTTGATAAAGCCTCCGTCGGTAAAGGTAACGGCAATCCCGCAGACGTTCTTTTGACATTACTGGATAATCTCGGATTTACCGATAACTATATCGAATGCAATATCCCGACAGGCGGCGTATATCCGATAGCTACCGCCAACGATAAGTCGCAGATCAGTGCGCCTTTGATGTCGCGCTTTGCGGTCATTGAGCTTCCGGATTATACATTCGATGAGAAGAAGGCTATTTTTGAAAAGTTTACGATGCCGAAGGTTATGAAGCGAATCGGCATGAAGGAAGATGAGTGCCTTATTACGCCGGACGGACTGGATGCACTTATCAATATTTATAAGGATACAAGTGGAATAAGAGATTTGGAACAGGCAGCGGAACATATTGCGGCCAACGCATTGTACAGGATAGAAGCATTGAACGCCAAGAGCGTGACATACGATGCAAATATGATTAACGAACTTTTGAAATAATATAGAGCAATATATTTTGTGAGACAAGAATGGAGAATAAAGAATGATTACGGCAATTCTTACCATTGATGATGTGGCATCCAAAAACACCCCCGCGATTGTGGATTATCTTGTATCCAAAAATATCACGGCGCTTATGTTTGCTCACGGCCAAAAGGTTGAAGAAAATTGGGACGAGGCGATATACGCATTAAAGCACGGAATGATTATAGGAAACCACAGTTATTCGCATCCCGCTTTTTCAAAGATTTCTTTCGAGGAGGCGGTTGAGGAAATCGAGCGTAACGAAAAGCTTTTGGATAAGCTTTATGACGCTGCCGGGGTGGAAAGAAAGTACAGACCTTTCAGATTCCCGTACGGAGATAAGGGCGGTGCCAACAAGGAAGCACTTCAGAAGTATTTTAAGGACAATAAATTCAATAAGGTTAAAGATACACAGTTTAAGTATGATTTCTGGCATGAAGAGGGACTTGATACGGATATGGATACACTCTGGACATTTGATTTTGCCGAGTATAACATTCGCCCGAATTCAAACTTTACCAAAGAGGATGTGTGGGCTCGAATGCACGATGAAAATCCTCAGTACGGAGCCGTTCTTTTTAAGGAAGGCAATAATCATATGCTTTTGCTTCATGCACACGACGAAACCGAAGAAATGGTTCCGAGATATTATGAACAATTTATCGAGCATCTTCTCGAAAACGGAGTAACATTTGTTAAACCTGAATTTTTCTAAGTGTATGACATCATTTTTATGACAGGAGCACGGAAAATATGAAATTTGGAAAGCTGTTCTCTATACTTTTGTTTCTGGCAACATGCTTTTTTATAAACACTTCTTCGCATGCGGCCGACTTTACCTATCAGGACAAAAGCTATTCGTTAAGCGAAGCGAATCTTACGCTTATAAATTACAACGATTCCGGAACCGACAGATATTATTTTGATGACGGAATGCTGTATATATGCGGTACGGCTACACAGAAGACGGTCATTGATTCGGAAAGTCTGTACGGAGCAACCAAACTTTATGTAAACTTCACTCCATATACGGATTTAAGCGGGCTGTTCCTTATGTGCTGGGATGTAACCGATATTTACTTCGGCCCGAGATTCAATACGGCAGCGGTAACCGATATGTCGGAAATGTTTAAGGCCTGTGAAAATCTTGTAAATGTAAACACAGCAGCATTAAATACCGCGAAGGTTACTTCAATGCGTTCGATGTTTGCGGAGTGTACGGCATTGAAGGAACTTAACGTTTCGAAGTTCAATACCGCCAAGGTTACGGATATGTCCGGCATGTTTGTCGAATGTTGTACTTTGAGAAATCTGGATTTAACAAATTTCAATACTAAAAATGTAAAAAACATGGAGTCGATGTTCTGGGGCTGTAAAGCATTAAGAAGCCCGGACTTTTCCAAATTCAGGACAGGAAACGTAACCGATATGTCCGGCATGTTTTACGGCTGTAAGTCATTTAACAAGCTTGACCTTTCTGCATTTGATACGTCGAATGTCCGCAATATGAGCAACATGTTTGCGTTCTGTACTTACCTTACATCGGTAAACCTTAAGAAGTTCAATACAAGGAAGGTTTCCGATATGCACAGCATGTTTGCTTTTTGCTCGGAATTAAACAATCTTGATTTGTCGGGCTTTGCCAACGGAAACGTTAAAGACTGTTCTTCAATGTTTGAGTGCTGTACCAATCTTTCAAACCTTTTGCTGGGCAAAATAAAAATTGCTCCCGAAGGCAATATGGACGACATGTTTGCAAACTGCTCGGACCTTCAAAGTCTCGAGCTGAATCTTATGTCAACCGGAAAAGCAGCAACGATGAACCGCCTGTTTTTAGGCTGCTCCGAACTTAAGCTTCTTAATTTAAATAACTTTTCAACAAAGAGAGCGGAAGAGAACTCGGATTTCTTCAAAGGCTGCAAGGCGCTTGAAAGACTTTATATAAAGAACGCAACCTGGGGAAAGTTAAGCGCAGAGCTTCCGGTAACTCTTTATGACACTTTAAGCGGCAAGAAAGTTACAACGCTTAAAAAAGGAGATTACGACACTACTCTTGTTTCGAAGAAAGCAACCTGCTACGTTATTATGTTCGACGGAAACGGTGCAACCTCGGGAAATATGTATTCTCAGGTTTTGAGCGTCAACAAAAATACAAGGCTTAAGGCAAATGCGTTTAAGAAGACCGGTTTTTCTTTTGTCAGATGGGACACACAAAAAGACGGCGAGGGAGAACGCTACGGAAATGAGGCAAGGATTAAAGGTATCGCCAAGGTGGGCGAGACGGTTACCCTTTATGCGCATTGGAAGGCTAACACTTACAACGTGAAATTTAACGCCAACAAGGGCAAGGGCAAAGCACCGGATTTGATTAAGAAGGTCACCTACGGCGAAAAGATTACCCTTCCGAAGAACACCTTTACAAGGAAGGGCTATAAGTTTTTGGGCTGGAGCCTTGACAGGAATGCCGGGAAAGCTACCTATAAGAATAAAGCGGTCGTTAGAAACCTCACGGACAAGAATAAGAAGACCGTCACTTTATATGCTGTTTGGCGCAAAATAAAATGACAATCCGCTGTTATGTAAACCAACAGCTTTAAATGACCGTTTTTCCCCTTACTATGGCTATTTACTTTTCACAAGAAATGTTTTAGGATAAACGATAGCGTGTTTTGAAATTTTTATGCAAAGGAGTTTATAATATGAATCTTTCACCACTTCAGAAAGCAAGATATGAGTACAATCCCAAGCTTCCGGGAATGCTCAGAAACGGTATCGCAGATATCTGCGTAAAGACAGGAGAAGCTACAAAGAGTGTTGCCGACCAGGACAAGATCCAGGCACTTTTCCCCAATACATACGGAAAGCCTGAAATTACTTTTGAAAAGGGCAAGAACACAGCAGCTGCCAAAAAGCAGGTTGTAGGTGTTATCCTTTCAGGCGGACAGGCACCCGGCGGACACAACGTAGTATGCGGTCTTTACGATGCATTAAAGGCTACAGACAAGAACAACGTTCTTTTGGGATTCAAGGGCGGCCCGAGCGGTCTTCTTGAGGACTCATATATTGAATTTGATGATGAGTATATTGATATGTACAGAAATACAGGTGGTTTCGATATCATCGGTTCAGGACGTACAAAGCTTGAAACACAGGAACAGTTCGCTGTTGTTACGGAAGTTGCCAAGAAGCATGGCCTTACTGCAATCGTAATCATCGGCGGTGACGATTCCAACACAAACGCTGCAGTACTTGCAGAGTACATGGCAGCTCACAACACAGGCGTTCAGGTTATCGGATGCCCCAAGACAATCGACGGTGACCTTAAGAACGAAGATATCGAAGCTTCATTCGGTTTCGATACAGCTACAAAGACATACAGCGAATTAATCGGTAACATTGAAAGAGATGCCAACTCTGCAAAGAAGTACTGGCACTTCATCAAGGTTATGGGTCGTTCCGCTTCACACGTTGCACTTGAGTGTGCACTTGAAACACAGCCCAACATCTGCCTTATCGGTGAAGAAGTTGCAGCAAAGAAGATGTCTCTTGCTCAGATTACCAACTACATTGCAGATTCTGTAGAGAAGAGAGGAAATGCCGGAAACAACTTCGGTGTTGCCATCATTCCCGAAGGTATCGTAGAATTCGTTCCCGAGTTCTCCGCACTTATCGCTGAAATCAACGAGCTTCTTGCAGGCAAGAAGACAGAAGAGTTCAACGCACTTCCCGACTGGAATGCCAAGTATGAATTCATTAAGAAGGGTCTTTCAAAGGATGCTTTGGCAGTATTTGATATCCTTCCCGTAGGAATTCAGCAGCAGCTCTTCCTTGAAAGAGATCCTCACGGAAACGTACAGGTTTCACTTATCGAGTCAGAAAAGCTCTTCTCAGAAATGGTTAAGAACGAACTTGCCAAGAGAAAGGCAGCAGGAACATACAAGGGTAAATTCGGTACACAGCATCACTTCTTCGGATACGAAGGAAGATGCGCATTCCCTTCAAACTTCGATGCAGATTACTGCTATTCACTCGGATACAACGCATTCATGCTTATTTCTTACGGCTTTACAGGATATCTTTCAAAGGTTTCAAATCTTTCAAAGCCTGCTGAAGAATGGGTTGCAGGCGGTATGCCCATCACAAAGATGATGAACATGGAAAGAAGAAACGGTGAAGACAAGCCCGTTATCAGAAAGGCCCTTGTTGAACTTGACGGAAAGCCCTTCAAGTACTTCGAGGCACACAGAGACGAGTGGGCTGTTGAAACAGCATTCACATATCCCGGTGCTATCCAGTATTACGGACCCGCAGCAGTATGTGACCTTACAACAAGAACACTTGCTCTTGAAAAAGGCTGCTAATTACTAAAGAAATTATTACGAGGACATCTTCCGATGGGAGATGTCCTTTTTCTTTGGCCCAAAGAAAAATATGTACATTCTGTCTACTAAACGGCAAAAATATGACGGAATATGTACAAAATGTTAACAAATAGTAAAAATGATGCTTGTTAAGGGTAAAAAAATACATTTACTTGTTAACAATCATATAGCAAAATGTACATGAGGATGAGAAAACCTTGGAATTTTTTGTAAGTTTCGTCGTGAAAGTCGAAACCGAGGAGATTTATAAATGAAAAAACGTATAACACTTGTATGTGTATTGTTACTTGTTTTGGTAACACTTGCAGCATGTGGAGACGATAACAATAAGCTCAACGGTAAATGGGCATATGTTCACGACACAGAAACCGCGATACTTGTTTTAAAGTCAAACGGTACTGCAATTTATAACAACGATAAATATTCTTATACATATGATGACAGCTTCATTACACTTAAGGCTTCGGACGGTAAGGATTTAAAGCTTCGTTATGAATTCGACGGAGCGGACATGTTCCTTTACCAGCCTACGGTTTATGTATATAATTCCGAAGAAGCCCCCGCCGGTCTTCCCGGTGTATGGAAGGGTAAGGAAGTTGAAGGATGGGAATTCGAGTTTACCGAGTCCGGAGAATTTAAGGAAGACGGATATTTCCCCGGCTACTATGTGGACGATCCCGAGAATTCAAGAGCCAAGCTTATTTACAACGATCAGTTTGAAGATTCAATGATTTATTACTCCATCGAAGGGAACGAGTTAACAATCGAGTATCCCTGGAGAATGGTTAAGATGTCGGCGATAAAGAAGACATCAGCTTCATCCAAGTAATTTGGATTTTCGGCAGTGACACGATTTGGTTTCTCTTTTAAAGACTTGTCTTTGAAAGAATTTCCGAAGAAGGTTACGCCTTAAATCATATATGTGGAATCGGAATTGGGATGATACCTCCCATGGAAGAGGACACTTGGCAGAATGGTCTGCCGGAACAAATAACATATTTTTCATAGGAGGAGAATTATGAAAAAAATTCTTGCAACTCTCGTAGCAGGCGTTATGGTTCTTTCTCTTGCTGCTTGTGGTGAAACAGCTCCCGCTTCTGTAAGCGAAGCTCCCGCAGCATCAACAGAAACATCTGTAGAAGCACCTGCAACCGAAGCATCTGTAGAAGCACCCGCTGCAGAAGCAGTAAATCTTGAAATGTGGTGTATCGCAACAGAGAGCGACTCAAACCGTCACTCATATGAAGCAGCTATCGCTGACGTAACAGCTGCTCATCCCGAAGTAAACTTTACTTGGGAAGCTATTGAAAACCAGGCTTACAAGACAAAGATTAAGGCTGCAGTTGCTGCAGACGAAATGCCTGATATCTTCTTCACATGGTCATGTGCATTCCTTGGCGACTTCGTTGACGCTGGACGTGTATACTGCTTAGATGAAGAATACGCTAACTTCGCTAGCGAACTTCCTGAAGTTATGATGGGTAACTCAACATACAACGGAAGCCACTACGGTGTTCCGCTTACAATGAACATCGTTGGTCTCTTCGCTAACATGGAAATCCTTAAGGCTAACGGATTTGACAAGGTTCCTGAAACATATGAAGACCTCATCGCTTGCTGCGATACTCTTCTTGCTGCAGGTATCATTCCTTTCGGATGCGCTGGTAAGGAAACATGGTGCGTAACAGAATACCTTGAGTCAGTTATCGAAAAGAGCTGCGGCGCTGCTGCTCTTAACGACATCTTCCTTGGAAGAGCTACATGGAACAACGCTGACGTTGCTTCAGCTGTTGATACATTCCAGTCAATGGTAACAAAGGGATACTTCGATCCCGAAGGTATCGCACTTTCTAACGACGAAGTTAAGGCTAACTTCATGGCAGGCAAGTACGCATTCTACATGAATGGTACATGGAACTGTGCAGACTTCGCAGCTGATGCAGAATTCGGACCTAAGGTTCAGGTTTCTGAATTCCCTGTAATCAACGCTGACAAGGCTTCTTTAGGACAGCTTATCGGTGGTCCTTCAGATACACTTGCTGTAGCTCAGTCTTCAGCTAACGCAGCTTTAGCAGCTAAGTTCACATTCGAACTTGGACGTGAAATCTGCCACTATGGTTACCTTGATGGATGTGGTCTTCCCGCTTGGACACCTTACTATGATGCAAGCGCAATCAATCCTTTGACACAGGCTGTATCAGAAATCTGTGCAAACGCTAAGGATTACGTTCTCTTCGGTGATACAGCTCAGAACGCTGACGATGCTAACACATACCTTTCATATGTTGATCAGGTTTATGGTTGCGCAATCGACGGACAGGGCTTCGTAGCTGGATTAGCTAACGATATCCGCTAATTTCTGACACTTAATATTTATTAAGTAAACTTTGGGCGGCCTTCCCAACACTTCCGTGGGAAGCGAGGGTAGGCCGCTTATTTTATGCCTAGGGTTGCAGTTATCTCCCCATGAAGAAAGGTATCGAAAGACATGAACAAAAGAAAAATATCTAACGGAATTAATGTATTTTTGTTTTTGCTTCCTGCATTGGTTCTTTTTATCGGAATCTTAATCGCACCTATCGTTCTTTCAGGCTACTACAGCTTCTTTGATTGGAACGGTTTCGGAACAAAGACTTATATAGGATTTGAGAACTACAAAGAATTATTTTCAAGTAACGCAATCGGTTTCCTTAAGGCATTAAGAAACTCACTTCTTCTTGCCGGCCTTTCAGTATTCATTCAGCTTCCTTTATCACTTGCACTTGCACTTGTTCTCGGACGCGGAATCAAGGGCGAAAGAGGATTCCTTTCGGTATTTTTTATGCCGGTTTTGATTTCAACCGTAGTTATCGGTCAGTTGTGGTTAAAGATGTACAACCCTTCATACGGTATTATCAACTCTGCATTAAGAGGAACAGGTTTATATTCTTTCATTACAGCTAAACTCGGAACAGAAAATATCATGTGGCTCGGCGATATCAAGGTAGCTCTTGCTGCATGTTTTATTCCTACATTATGGCAGTATGTCGGCTATCATATGCTTCTTATGTATGCCGGTGTTAAGAGCGTTCCTCCGGAACTTCGCGAAGCTGCCATGCTTGACGGTGCTTCATCCGGTCAGGTAAACAGATTCATCGTTATTCCTTATATCAAGCCTATTCTTAAGGTTAGCGTTATCTTCGCAGTTACCGGTTCACTTAAGTCATTCGACTTGATTTACGTTTTGACCAACGGCGGACCTTTACATTCAACAGAAGTACCCAGTACCTTGATGATTGACATGTTATTCTTACGTAACAGATACGGCATGGGTAGTACAATAGCAGTTATGCTTATTCTTCTGTGCTTTGCGTTCGCACTTTTGATCAGTGCATTTTTCAGACAGGAGGACTAGAAGATGGGCAAGATGGAATCATTAGGAAATCTTCGTACAGACGATATGACGCAGTATGCTGTACGTAAGTCCAATAAATTTTTAAATGTTCTTGCATATATCGGACTTATCATTTGGACACTCATTAATGTTTACCCGATATATTGGATGTTTACCTTCTCTTTGAAGGACAATAAGGAAATCTTTGGTGAGAACGTTGGCGGCCTTCCTCAACATTGGCTTTGGTCCAACTACGCAAAGGCAATGAAAGTAGGCCACATGAACATATACTTTATTAACAGTATTATCGTAGCTGTGGCAACAATCCTTATTACTCTTGTTGTAGCACTTATGGCAACATATGCGATTACACGTATTAAGTGGCGTGGCTCTAAGCTTACCAACAAGTTCTTCATGTTAGGACTTACAATCCCGATTCACGCTTCAATCGTACCTATTTACACAACATTGTCACGTATTCATATGCTTAATTCATATTGGGCATTGATTATCCCTTATGCGGCATTCTCACTTGCCATGGCAATCCTGATTTGCTCGGGATTCATGGATGAGATTCCCAAGGATATTGATGAATCGGCTTACATTGACGGATGCGGATTGTGGAAGACATTCTTCTGGATGATCTGCCCGCTTATGAAACCCGCACTTGCAACCATCGGTATTTATACATTCCTTCAGTGCTGGAACGAATTGATGTTTGCAAATATCTTCAACAGTAAAGACAGGTTAAAGACACTTCCTGTTGGTATCCAGGCTCTTTCGGGTCAGTATACTACAGAGTGGGGACCTATCGGTGCAGCACTTGTACTTGCAACATTCCCTACACTTCTTGTTTATGTATTCTTAAGCAAGCGTATTCAGGAAAGCTTTATTGCCGGAGCTGTTAAAGGCTGATGTAAAAAGCTTATATTACACCGACTGTACATTTGTACGGTCGGTGTTTTTTTGTTCAAAAGATATTGTGTACCTATAAGTAAAAAGTTGATAATTCATTTCGCTGATGATAGAATATTTTCATGTAGCGGGCGTAATGGAGAGTGTTATGAAACTGGTTAAACCGAGCCGAAAACAAGTGATGGAGTTTATAAAAGGAAAATCATTATCGAGTCGTATGTGGTTTATGGTGGTGGTTATTCTTTTTGTAATCGGCGTTGCATTTACAATAACGACAGTTATTTTAACATCATCGGCGCGCAGAGACTATGAGATAAGAGAATCGGAGACCATTATAAACGGTGTATCCGAAAGTATACGTTCCAACATGGACAACTACCGTGACCTTTCAAGACTTGTCATGCTAAATGACGAAGTAGCCAAGTTTTTACGAGTTACGGCAACGGATAAAGGTATTGCCAACGATGCGAAGACAGGTATTTTGAATGTACTTAATGTCTGCAGAAATGTCGACTCGGTTTATATAATTCGAAATGACGGTTCTTATACCACTACCGGTAAAGGTGAATATATATTTGATAATAACCTCATAAGAGGTGAAGAATGGCAAAGTGAAATATTAAAGGAACGCGGTGGTGTTGTTTACGGCATGGAAGCCAACGGAGCCGTTTTCAAGAAGAACGGGACACGAATAATCACAATAGCCCGTGCAATTTACGATATTTATACTCAGAAACAGACCGGTATTCTTTTGATGAATATCTCTCAGCAGATGCTTGACAGGACCATTACCACTTCAGAACAGTCCGACGTATGTATTCTTGACAGGGAAGGATCGTTTCTTGCGGGAAATGATTCCCTGGCAGCATATTATGATAAAAATATTCCCGTAAGCACAATGACTCATGATGAGCGGTTTAAGGGCATTAAGAGAATAATGGTTTCACAATATGCAACAGAGGATTTTCCTTTGGTAATCATATGCGTTACTACCGCCAATGCCGATGCGGTACCTTATCAGACAATGGTTACGCTTGCATTTTTACTGGTATTTATTTTAATTGCTTTGTTTTTTGCCAGTTCGTATCTTACGAAAAACGTTACAAGGCCGATATTGAATCTTTCTTCGGCCATGCAGCAGACCGAACAGAAGGGCTGGATGGAGAAATTTGAAGTCGAAATGCCCGAAAATGAAATCGGAATGCTTGCTCACAGCTACAACAGCATGATTGATTACTTAAATGACCTCTTTACAGAGCTTCTTGATAAGGAAAAATCAATACAGAAAGCTGAAATGCAGATACTTCAGGAGCAGATAAAGCCTCATTTTCTTTATAATTCACTCGAGACAATAAGCTTTATGGCATTGGACTTTGGCGACTCGGAGGTATATACTGCACTTGAGACACTCGGAAGCTTTTACAGAAATTTCTTAAGTAAAGGTGACCGTGATATAACTTTACGACGAGAAGTGAACATCGTACGCGATTATATAGCACTTCAGAAATTAAGATATAAAGATATTTTGACAGATGAGTATGAAATAGAGGATAATACTCTTGAATGCAGAGTACCCAAGCTTATTTTACAGCCTATAGTTGAGAACAGTATTTATCACGGAATAAGGCTTAAAGGTGAGCCGGGAGTTATCAGCATTAAAAGCTTTATTGAAGAAGATATTCTTCATATATCAATAAAGGATACAGGCATTGGAATGCCGAAGGAACGAATCGAAAAGATTTTGTCACCCAAGGTTGAGGATGTTGAGGATAAGGATCTTGGCAATCATTCCAACTTCGGACTTAAGGGTACGATAAATCGTGTGAGATATTATTTTGACTCGCAGGATATCGTACATATCGAAAGTGTAGAAGGCGAATATACGATTGTTGAATTCCTGATTCCGTTAAATAGGGTTGGAAGGGAGTTACAAGACGATGTATAAGGTAATGTTAATTGATGATGAAATGTCAGCAAGAAGACTGATGAGAGCTTCCATTGACTGGGATTCATTGGACATGGAAGTAGTCGGCGAGGCAGAAAGCGGTATAGAAGCCATTAATGTTATTGATGAGTTTAAGCCGGATATTGCATTTGTCGATATTTCAATGCCGTTTATGAACGGTATTGAGTTTACAGAGGTTGCAACGAACAGATATCCTAATCTGATAATAATTATTATGACGGCATTTGATGAGTTCGAATATGCGAGAAAGTGCGTAAGCCTTCCCGTATTCGATTACATGCTTAAGCCTATCGTAAGAACCGAAGTAACCGAGACATTAAAGCGTGCCAAGAATAAGCTTGATGAGATGGTTAAGGTAGGAGATGATGATTCCCAGGATTTGGAACCCGATACCATTACTCTTATCAAGAACTACCTTGACGAAAATTATACGGATTCAAAGATTAATCTTACGTCTACGGCACAGACCTTCGGCTTCTGTACAAGCTACCTGAGCCGTAAGTTTAAGATGGAAACCGGTAAGAATTTTATCGAATATCTTACGGAGCGTCGTATAGAAAAGGCTACGGAATATGCAATGACCGGAATGAAGATGTTCTGCACATCCGAAAAGGTAGGTATTCCCGATCCCAACTATTTCGGAAGATGCTTCAAGAAATACACCGGAATGAGCTATTCGGAATATGTTGCCACTAAGGGCAATCAGGAAAATAAATAGAAATATACAAATTTTCAGAGCAGGTTTCCAAAGAGAAATCTGCTCTTTTTACAGAGTTTTTTACCATTTAGCAAGATATAGTTAAAAATTTAGCAAGAAGGAAGATGAATTGACTTTCTTCATCATGCTAAACTTTTTCATGTGGGTTAGCAAACATTTTTATTGTGAAACGGAGGTTAATGTAAAAATGGCTAAACAGGCTAAAATTACAGTTCATCCCGATTTTTCAATCGGTGAGATTTCAAAGAATTTATATTCGGCATTCCTTGAGCCGATAGGAACCATGGTTAACGGTACGATGTACAATCCCAAGCATCCGACGGCAGACGAGCAGGGATTTCGAACCGACGTGATTAACGGTCTTAAAAATACCGGACTTCCCGCAGTAAGACTTCCCGGCGGTAATTTTGTTTCGGCATGGCAGTGGAAAGATTCCATCGGACCGAAGGAAAACAGAAAGGTTCATTTGGACCCCGCATGGCATCAGTTTATTCCCAACGATGTCGGACATGATGAGTATCTTCAGTGGGCAGAAAAGATTAATACCAAGCCTTTGTATACTATTAACATGGGTACTTCAAGAAGCATTCAGGAAGCAATGGACATTGTGGAATACACCAACTTTGCAGGCGGTTCTTACTGGTCGGACCTTCGTAAGAAGAACGGTCATGAAGATCCTTACGGCGTAAAAATGTGGTATCTGGGCAATGAGATGGACGGTCCCTGGCAGCTCGGTGCATGGAACAAAGACCCTGCGGGATACGGAGCATTATGTAATGAAACTTCCAAGGCAATGAAGTGGATTGATGAAACAATTGAGACCGGCGTATGCGGTTCTTCGGCTCCTTTCATGGAATCCTTCCCGGAATTTGACGAGGCTGTACTTGACAAATGTTACGATGTGGTAGATTATCTTTCGGTACACCATTATCACAGTGCAGAACCCGGCGACTTGAAGGCTCTTCTTGGCGGTTCCGTATATTATGAAGATTTCATCAATACGGAAGTGGCAATGTTTGATTACGTTGCATCGAAGCATCGTTCACCTAAGAAGATGAAGCTTTCTTTTGACGAATACGGATCAATGGTAAGACCGTATGCACCGTTAAATCCCGGTTACGGCAGATATAACATGGCCCGTACACACTACAGATTCGATCCCGAGAGAAAGTACATTCTTCACGATCCCGATAAGATGAATGACAGAAGATTCCCCGGCGGCGATTTGCTGCACATGCTTTCAATGGTATCAATCCAGATAGCTTTCCTCCGTCACGCAGACCGCGTCAAGATAAGCTGTATGACCGGAGGACTCGGTGCTTTATGCTCATCCGACCACGATCACGTATGGAGAAGTGCTTCACATTATGCTTTCATGCAACTTTTGGAATTTGCCAAGGGAACATCCATGGAGACGGCAATTGACTGTGAAACATATGATATGCCCGGATATGCCATTGATGATACATCGCAATACACCGGCAAGGAAGGCGTAAACTTTGTGGACGCTGCCAGTGCATGGGACAAGGATGCAAAGAGACTTACCGTATTTGCAATCAACAAGAACGAAGATTCGGACTATCCTCTTTCGATTGATTTGAAGGGATTTACGGGTATCAAGGGCTACAAGCACTACGTTATTTCCGGTGACAGCCTTGAAACCGCAAGCGAGTACGGCAACGATGAAATATTTGCTCCCGTCTTAAGCGATGAAGGCAGGTTTGAAGACGGTGTACTTAACACACATATCAAGTCACTTTCATGGAATGTGTTTACATTTGATATGGAGTAAAAATAAAAATTAAGGAATTGGTTAGATGAAGTTATTTAGAAAAGATCCCGTATTTTACAAAAAGGTATTTACGCTGGCACTTCCGATTGCACTTCAAAGCTTGATTACAATCGGTGTCAACATGCTTGATACCATCATGGTAGGAAGCCTCGGTGAAAACGCACTTTCGGCAACATCGCTGGCAAACTCCTTCATTTCCATTTATCAGATTTTCTGTATGGGTCTCGGAATGGGGGCTTCGGTTCTCGTTTCCAGATATTGGGGAATGAAGAGCAAGCATGATGAGAGCGAGGAAGATGCTTCAAGAGCATTAAAACAGACGGTAAGCTTAATGCTTCGAATCACGATTGCACTCGCAACACTCTTTGCGGTCGCAACTCTTTTGATTCCGGGCACAATCATGAAGATGTACACAAACGATCCGATAATTATCGAAAACGGTATTTCATACCTTCGTTATTCGATTGTCACGTTTTTCTTTTTGGGTGTATCGCTTACCACAACAATTGTTTTAAGAAGCGTAGGGCAGGTTAAACTTCCGCTTTTTGTATCAATAGGAGCTTTCTTTGTAAACCTTTGCGCCAATTATGTATTTATTTTCGGTAAATTCGGAGCACCCCGTATGGAGGTGGCCGGTGCGGCACTCGGTACGCTTATTGCCCGTATTTTTGAGGCAGCAATGATTTTGGGATATCTCTTTATCGTTGACAAGCGCATTAATTACAGGATAAAGGATATCGTGATGAAGACGGGCTCACTTGTAAAGGAATATGTCCGTATCTGTATCCCGGTTCTTATAAGCGACGGTATTCTTGCAATCGGCAACAACTCGGTTGCCATGGTTATCGGTCATTTGAGCGCTGCATTCGTTGCGGCCAACGCCATTACAAGCGTTACACAGCAGCTTAGTACCGTTGTTATCCAGGGTGTTTCACAGGCGGGTGCAATTGTTACCGGTCAGACGCTCGGTGAAGGCGGCAAAAGCAAAACAATGGATCAGGGCTGGATGTTTCTGGGACTCGGCTTTTCGCTCGGCGCGATTTCGGCTCTCTTTATTATGATTTTCTCGAATCCCATTATAAGAAGCTACGGCGGTGTGAGTGAGGAAACCGTAGAAATTGCCAAGCAGCTTATGCTTGCAATAAGCCTTATAATAGTATTCCAGGCCACAAACAGTATTATGACCAAGGGTGTTTTGCGAGGCGGCGGAGATACGAAGATGCTGATGCTTACCGACAACATTTTCCTCTGGATTATTTCAATTCCGCTCGGAATTCTTGCGGGCTTTGTATTTAATCTTCCCGCGTTCTGGATTTATGTATGCCTTAAATCTGACCAGATTGTAAAAACCTTCTGGTGTGTCGGAAGACTTAAGAGCGAGAAATGGATAAAGAAAATCTCCACAGGAGAAGTAAAATAATTATCACTTAAAATATTAAGCGATTAATCCGTATGTTTTGATGAAGATATCGTCAAAACGCAGATTAATCGCTTTTTCTTTCTTGTTTATCGTTAATTATAAGGGTATACTATTTACTGTATATGTGGCTGCCCTATGTTTTTCTTTGGGGCAGGAACCTCTTAGCGGGAAGGAACAGCCATGAAATTTAAACCGATTATCGAATCATTGCTTGATACCGATTTATATAAATTTAATATGAATCAGGTCATTTTTCATAAACATACCGATCTTAACGGAGAGTATATTTTTAAGTGCCGTAACGAGGGCGTTGTTTTCACTGAGGAAATGCTTGATGAAATCAACGAACAAATCGACCATCTTTGCAATCTTCGTTTTTCTAAGGATGAACTTGATTATCTTCGCGCCATTCGATTTATCAAAAACGACTACGTTGAGTTTTTGAGATTGTGGCATCCCATTCGTGAGTATGTAAAAACCGGACTTTCCGATGAAGGAACACTCAGTATCGTGGTTACGGGACCTTTGTTCTCGGCCATGCAGTTTGAAATTTATCTTCTTGAAATAGTTAACGAAGTTTATTTCAGAATGCAGTACGATTATGATGAACTTGTTAAATCGGCCAAGGCAAGGCTTGATGAGAAGATTAAAGCCTTTAACGAGGGCAGGTACACATTTAGGTTTGCGGAGTTCGGATGCAGACGCCGACTTTCACGTGAGTGGGAGGAGGTAGTCATTAAAAGACTTACCGGGGAGACGAAAAACTGCGTCGGAACCAGTAATGTTTATTTTGCCAAAAAATACGACCTGACGCCTGTCGGAACGTATGCTCACGAGTTTGTTCAGATGTATCAGGGTATCGATTCGATTCCTCTTGCGTATACCAATCATTTCGCGATGGAAGACTGGTATGACGAATACCGCGGAGATAACGGAACCGCTCTTACGGATACCATTACCACGGATTTGTTTTTACTGGATTTTAATCACTCTATGGTAAATAATTATTCAGGGGTACGTCACGACAGCGGAGACCCCTATGAGTGGGGCGAAAAGATTATTAAGCACTACGAACACTACGGTGTTGATCCTCACACGAAACTTTTATTATTCAGCGACAGTCTTGATTTTGATCGTGCGGAAAGCATTTTCAAGTATTTCAAGGATCGTATTAAAGTTTCTTTTGGCATAGGAACCTTCTGTTCCAACGATACTTTCGAAGAAGCTTTGAATATCGTTATTAAGCTTCAATATGTTAACGGGCGTCCGGTAGCAAAGCTTTCGGATACTCCCGGAAAGGCTATGTGCCAGGATGAGGAATACTTAAAGTATCTTGAAAGCTCGGTTAAATTCAGACTCGAGCGGGAGAATACTATTTGTAAATAACTTCGGTCTGCAGGGTTGGGGAATCTATAGCAGCGAGGATTTTCATGAAGAAAAAAATAGCAGTTTTTGCAAACGGATGGAGCCAGGATAATCTGGAAAAATTTATCAAGGGTGCATTAAGTATTTTGTTACCCGAAAGTACGGACATTTTTCTTTTTCTGGCACACGGTTCATTTGGTATGGGTGAGGAAACCAGGGCGAACGAATCTTTGATTTACGATTTGCCCGAGGATTATTCAATGTTCGACGGTGCGGTTATGCTTGGCGCCGGAATGAACTTTACCGATGTTATCGAGCACGTTGCAAAGAAGTTAAAGGAAGCGAAAATTCCGACCATCAGCATGGGTTACAGGGATCCTGATTTTTATTTTCTGGGTTCCGACAATGAAAAAGGAATGAGAACACTTACGGAGCATCTTATAAGAGAACATGGTTGCCGTAATATTAAGTTTATTGCCGGCGCCAAAAATCATGAAGATTCGGATGCGAGACTTAACACGGTAAGAAAGGTTCTTGCGGAACACAATATCAAGTTTACGGATGAGGATTATACATATACCAATTGGGAGAACACCGCGGCTGCGGATTATGCGCTTGAAACGTACAGGAATGCTGTCGATAAGCCGGATGCGTTTATTTGTGCCAACGATATAATGGCAATTTACGTTGCGCTGTTTTTGGGTGATGAACATATCAATGTTCCGGGTGAAGTTATCGTAACCGGATTTGACTATATAAACAACGGAAAGCTTTTCTTCCCTTCGATTTCTTCGGTTGACCAGCATTTCGACAAGCTTGGAATCAAGTGTGCATCGCTTATGCGTGACATATTTTCGGGAAAAGATGTTCCCAGGGAAAATTATGTCGGATGTGAGTTTATTCCCGGCGAAAGCTGCGGCTGCACGTTCCTTCGAAATGCGGATAAGTTAAGACGTGAATATACGAGAGAGATTCCGAGAAGAGAATATATCGACAGATACAAGGAAAGCAGAATCAGTACAGTTACGAACGGAATTAAGGATTCGGACAGTTATTCGAATCTGAGTGCAAATATCCGTAAGAAAATGGAAGAAGATACAAGTGGCGGAAGCGATACATTCTACCTTATGATAGATCCGAGAATTAAAGAACTCGGACACAGACCTGTTGAAGAGATGCCGGCTGCCGAACTTGCAGCTGAGTACGATGTGTTGTGTGCCAAGATAGACGGTGAGCTTATAGACGTAAAGAAGGTATCAAGAAAAGAATTGATTCCCGAGTATTCTTCGGAGGGCTTTAACCGCTTGTATACCTTTGTACCGTTATACATTCAGCAATTTTTCTGCGGTTATTTTATTATGCCGTACGTTTCAAACTATATTTCGGATCTTACGTATCATGATTATGAAGAGAAGCTTCGGGATGCGTTATCAAGATACAGAATGAATTTACAGATGAGTGAGTACAGAACAAAAATTTCCGAACTTACACAGTCCTACGAATAACGGGGGGTAAATTTGACTGAGCGAGGGAATATTGCCAAACATATCAGGGAGGATTTCTTATGCAGCAACTTGAGAAGCAGTTTCATATAAAGTGTGTGGAGGGTGATGTCGGAAAGTATGTCATTCTTGCAGGTGACCCCGGAAGAGTTCCGGATATTGCAAAGCATTTTGACGATGCTCATCAGGTTTCGTATAACAGAGAATATAACGTTTATACAGGATATCTTCTCGGAGAAAAGGTTACGGCCTGCTCAACCGGTATCGGCGGTCCTTCAACGGCAATCGCAGTGGAAGAACTTCACAATTGCGGTGCCGATACATTCATAAGAACCGGTACATGCGGCGGAATCGACCTTGATGTTAAATCGGGCGATATAGTAGTCGCATCGGGAGCCATCAGATATGAACACACCAGTCTTGAATATGCTCCCATCGAGTTTCCCGCTGTTGCCGACATCGATATTGTATGCGCATTGAAAGATGCCTCCAAGGAACTCGGAAACCGTACACATGTAGGTGTTGCACAGTGTAAGGATTCTTTCTACGGACAGCATTCACCCGAAAAGAGCCCGGTTTCCTATGAACTTTTACAGAAATGGGAATCATGGAAGAGACTCGGGGTTAAGGCCTCCGAAATGGAGTCTGCAGCGTTATTTGTAATTGCAAGCGCGTTAAAGTGTCGCGCGGGTTCATGCTTCCACGTTATATGGAATCAGGAACGCGAAAAAGCGGGACTTGATCAAAAGCAGAATGAGGATACATCTCTTGCCGTGCGCGTTGCGGTCGAGGCAATGAAAAGCATAATTCTGAAAGATAAACAAAAATGAGCAACGAGTACCTTTGCGAAACCCGATTGCGCGAACTGTCGCCGGAACTGCACACGCTGTTTACGAATACCGCGTTCGTTTCGTACTATATGCTTGAAAAATACGTCAATTTCTTTCCCGATTATACCGACCACGCGGTGACTCATTCGATGCAGGTCATCCGCTTCTGCAATGAGATAATCGGTGAGGAAAACATTTCTCTGCTTTGTGCGGATGAAATATATATTTTGCTTATGGCGTGTTATCTGCACGATTGCGGTATGGGTATCCCGCGTGAGGAGTACAAAACGTCACACGATGAGGTCGTGGCTCCGGAATACGAAAGGGCGCATCCCGATATTACCGTGCGCGAGGTCATACGCAATTTTCATCAGGAATTTTCCGGCAG
>JAZUJT010000027.1:0-77115 GCA_045642905.1 Lachnospiraceae bacterium
ACAGGGCAGAATGTGGAAGATGGAAGAGCAGCGGTGCGCCCCTCGCGGGGGCGAAGCCAGGTCTCGCGTGCGCAAAACAAAAAGGACATCCTACCGGATGTCCTTTGTTTTGCGAGCGCGAGACGGGGATCGAACCCGCGACCCCCACCTTGGCAAGGTGGTGCTCCACCGCTGAGCCACTCGCGCATTTCGTTGTATCACACAACATTGATTAATTTACTTTATCGGGAGAGATTTGTCAACACTTTTTTGCTTTTTCTTTTCTACACTTTTGCCTGCAAGGTGGTATACTGTCTATGTTTCCAAAAATGACAGTAACTCGGAGAAGAAAATCACATGAATGATATAAATAAATCATCGGGCTCTATGAAGTGCGCCACTTTGCGTTATGCACTTATTAACATTTCATATTTCGCTGCTTTTTGCGGCGTTCACGCATATGCGTCGGTATTCCTTTTGGACAAAGGCTTCACAAATACAATGATCGGAGCGGTACTTGCATTGGCCAATATTTTGTCGGTGCTTTTGCAGCCTTTTGTTGCGGGACTTATAGATAAGCCGGGACGATTTACAAACCGGAACGTATCGATTGTGTGCACTCTGTTTATGATTGCGGGCTCGGTTGCATTGTTCTTTTCGGACTCGATTGTACCGGTATTTGTCCTTTATGCGCTGATTTACATGATTCAGATGCTGTTTCAGCCGCTTATTATCGCGATGAATTTCGAGTATGCCAAGAAAGGCGCGAAGATTCAATTCGGCCTCGCAAGAGGACTCGGCTCATTCGGGTTCGCGGTAACTTCGGTGATTTTCGGACGTATTATTTCCCAATTCGGCATCGCATCGGTGCAGCTTATTGATGCCGTAATTCTTGCGGCGCTTTTGGTTCTCTTGTTTTCATTCGTTATGAAAGATGAAAGCGTTTCACAAAAGCCCGATAAGCTTCCGGCTCCGGGTACGGATGAGGTTGCACACAACAAGCTTACGGATTTTTGCAAAACTTACCCGCGCTTTATGATGTTTATCGTGGGAACCGTGTGCTTTTTCTTCGCACATAACAGCATCAACGACTATTTCATCCAGATAATAACGCCGGTCGGAGGCGACGAAGCCAAGATGGGAGTGGCCATATTTGTAGCAGCGGCGCTTGAACTTCCTACCATGGCCGGAATAGGCTTTTGGCAAAAGAAAATCTCCTGCCGTAATCTGCTTAGAATATCAGGAGCATTCTTCTTACTCAAAACGCTTGTGCTTCTTTCTGCCAAGACGATGACCGGAGTTTATATAAGCCAGTCGCTTCAGCTTCTGGCCTACGCACTTTTAATTCCCGCATCTGCATACTATGTTGAAGAAGTGATGGGAACACTTGATAAAGTAAAAGGTCAGGCATACATAAATGTCGCGATTACCCTGGGCGGCGTTTTCTCAAATCTTGTGTGCGGAAGAATCCTGGATTACTCTTCGCCCAAGGTGATGCTTGCTGTATCATCCGCAGTGTGTGCGGTGGGATTGATTCTTGTTCTTGTATTTGTGGGAGACAAAAGAACAAAAGCAATAAGTGTAAATTAATCGCAAACAAGGGCAAGGGTTACATAACACGTCAGGAATTTACGAAAACTTGGAACGAAAGTACCAAAATTGGTTTAATTCGTTGTTAATAATGCTCAAAAACGCAAAATAATCTTTTGATGTATTGCACAATTATTTTTTGTCTGATAGAATACATTTGTAGTGTTTATCGAGGTAATGTGCTGCATTGTACAAAAAGCCTTTGGGGAAAGGCCTTTTTGAATGAGGAATTTGCTATGAAAGATTGCAGTCAGTGCTCATTGGCCAGAGAAAATGAGATGCTGTGGCGTTTAAACGGCATTAACTTCGACTATACTTTTTACTACAATACTCATACGGATACATTGAATATTGTATCAATGGGTCAGGATGGTAAAGCAAGTAAACGTGTGAAAGAGGATTTCCTTCTTAATATTTCCAAGAAGATTTATCCCGACGATCTGGCAACATTTGAGAATACAATTGAAGCAATGAATGACGGTATTTCGGAAATAGATTTTGAAGTACGTGTCAGAGATGAGGATGGAAGAGGATATCGCCGCTTCCATGTTGTTGCGTGTTTGAATATAGAAAACAGTGTAAATATCTATTATGGTTCATGTACTGTCGACGATCATGTTAACAGGCGCAGTGAGGACCTTTCATTAAAAACCCGTCTGGATCCTTTGACGGGACTTCTTTGCAAGAATGTTATCCGTGATAATATAACCGCATACATTAAGAACAATCCGTCCGGTGAAGCTGCTTTTATCGAGCTGAATATCGATTCGTTCAAAAGCTATAATGATTCATTGGGACATTTATTCGGTGATGAAATTATTAAAGAAGTGGGCGAGGCAATCAGAAACGAGTTTTCGGGCGATTCGTTCGTCGCAAGACTCGGAGGAGATGCTTACCTTGTGTTTGTAATGAATCTTGACGGACTTGACTCGCTTGTACTTCGCATGAATTCGTTAAGAGATTCCCTTGCGGATATAAGGCTTGGCCAGAGCACCGATTTAAACGTTACACTAAGTGCCGGCATATCGCTTTATCCGGATATGGGAATGACTTACGATGAACTTTATTCCTATGCGGACATGGCTCTTTATTATGTCAAGAAGCACGGCAAGAACAGCTTTACAATTTATACCGATGATTTTTATACCGACCTTTCACAGGTTGTAAAAGATACTTCCGTAGATACATTGCTTGATGAAACGGTTAAATCCACATCACTTACGGATTTTGCCTTCAGACTCATGAATGATGTTTCGGATGCAACGAGCGCCATAAATCTTTTGCTGTATAAGCTTCAGAGCGAATACGGAATTGACGCAATATATGTTGCCAAGCAGTATCCCAAAGAAGGTGCCTGCGTATTCCTGTATGAATGCGTTATCAATGAATGCTTTTCAAGAAAAGGCGAGAGAGTGGAATATTCTTTCGAGGCACTCCAGAAGATTACCGACAGACTTTCTGCCAACAACGGCTATTGCGTATATGATCTTGAAAATGAATTTGCCGACCGTGTCGGCGGATATTCCGAGAAAAATTTCGGATTTAAGTCCATGCTTCAAATAGAAATGCGTGCTCTTTCCGAAAGCATCGGAGTGGTAGATTTTTTGACCGAAAACAGAAAGAATTTCTGGGACAGCTCCAAGATAAAGGATATTCAGACAATCGTAAATCTCATTACGGTTTGCATGTATTATTCCGACAAGAATGAAAAGCCCTCGGAAGACATCATGGAAGATGTTCAAATCGATTCACTTACGGGACTTCTGACGGGCGATTCATTAATTTCACAGATGGGCCATGCAATAGCATTAAAGTGCAAAGAAGAAAAGCTTGCGATTGTCTATACGGATATTGTTGATTTCAAGAACATCAACGAAGCATACGGATATCCGATAGGCGACAAGGTACTTCTTGAAATGGCAGAGGCAATGAAGGAAAAAATCGGCGGCGTTGTATGCGCGGGCAGAATGCATTCGGATAACCTCGTTTATGCCGCGGTATTTCCGCAAAATTATACCGACGACCGAATCAGGGAAATATGTGAAGACGTCAACAGCATGATTTCACATTCCATTGCCAGGAAATGTCTTATCAGCAACATTTCCCTTCGCTGCGGTGTGTTTATAGTAAATGAAGCGGAAAGCGACCCGCTCGTTTCCATTACGAACGCCAATATAGCAAGAAAGCTTTCAAAGAGTCACGGCGGCAAGTGCATAGTATTCGATAACGCAATGTACGAAGAGCGCAAAAGACAGCTTCAATATATTAAAGATCTCGACGATGCTATCAAAAACAATGAATTCTTCATATGCCTGCAACCCAAGGTTACTTCGCTCGAGAACAGAATTGTCGGTGCGGAGGCATTGGTCAGATGGCTACGACCGGACAATTCGGTTATTATGGCCGAGGAATTCGTACCGGCATTTGAAAAGGACGGAAGCATCGATAAACTCGATTTCTATGTATACGATAAGACGTTTGCTTTCCTCAAGAAACGACTGGATTCGGGCAAGAAGGTCGTTCCGATTTCGGTAAATGTATCGGCGGCAACAATGCTTAATCCCGACTTTGTCACCAAGTTCAGAAGCCTTGTGGACAAGTACGAAATACCGACTCAGTTTATCGAGCTTGAGATAAACGAAAGCATGTATCTTGATAACATGGAAGATGCCAATAAAGTGATTGAAAAGCTTAAAAATCTCGGAATCAGGTTCTCACTTGATGATTTCGGTTCGCAATACTCATCACTCAGCGCACTTAAAGATTTGAAAACCGACCTTTTGAAGATTGACAAGATATTCATGAAGGATACGGGACTTAGTGAGAACAACAAGGCAATAATCAAATTCATTATCGAGCTTGCTTCAAAGCTTTGCATGCAGGTTGTCTGCGAAGGCGTGGAAACAAGCGACCAGCGCGAGTTTTTGAAGGCTTCCGGCTGCAACATTTTGCAGGGACACCTATATTCGGAACCTGTCGAAGCGAAAGTCTTCGAAGAGTATCTTGATGATGAAGAACTTCTGTTTGCAAGGATAAGCTGATATTTAAAGAGGCGAAAGATATTTTCTTTTGCCTCTTTTCTTGTGGCAAAAGAAAAATATTATTGCTTGACAAAGCCTATGTCGGGATATAATATACTTTATTGAGTAAAAGCGTTAAAGCGACAAAGAGAGAAAGGAATCAATTATGCCTATTACACAAATTCTGGAGGATAACGTCAGAAAATACGGAAATGACGTATGCCTCGTGGAAATAAATCCCGAAGTAACCGAGACAAGAAGAGTTACATGGAAAGAATATGAACTTATGGAGCCCAATCCCACGACACATTACAGACGTGAGATTACATGGAGCGTTTTCGACGAGAAAGCAAATCGTTTCGCAAACCTTCTTTTGTCAAAGGGAGTTGAAAAGGGCGACAAGGTTGCAATTCTTCTTATGAACTGCCTTGAGTGGCTTCCCATTTATTTCGGTATTTTGAAGACAGGTGCTCTTGCGGTGCCTCTTAATTTCAGATACGCATCCGATGAAATCGAATATTGCTTAAAGCTTGCGGATGTGGATGTTCTTGTTTTCGGTCCCGAGTTTATCGGACGAATTGAAGAAATCGCAGACAAGATTTCAAAGAAGAGACTTCTTTTCTATGTTGGAGAAAATTGCCCCAGCTTTGCGGAAGATTACAATTCTCTTTCGGCTAACTGCTCAAGCAAGGCTCCCGGAATAGAACTTACGGACGACGATGATGCGGCCATTTATTTCTCTTCGGGTACGACAGGTTTCCCGAAGGCAATATTACATGCGCACCGTGCACTTATGCATGCGGCAAGAGTAGAACAGGCTCATCACGGCCAGACCAAAGATGACGTATTTTTGTGCATCCCTCCGCTTTATCATACCGGCGCAAAGATGCATTGGTTCGGAAGCTTCCTTGTGGGCGGTAAGGCTGTTTTGCTTAAGGGTACCAAGCCCCAGACAATTTTTGATGCGGTTTCCTCGGAAGGCTGTACTATTGTATGGCTGCTTGTTCCGTGGGCACAGGACATTCTCGAAGCCATCGAAAGAGGCGATATTGACTTAAAGAATTACAAGCTCGATCAGTGGAGACTTATGCACATCGGTGCACAGCCCGTTCCCCCGAGCCTTATCAAGAAGTGGAAAGAAATATTCCCCAATCATCAGTACGATACCAACTACGGCCTTTCGGAATCAATCGGCCCCGGCGCTGTTCACCTTGGCGTTGAAAACATTCACAAGGTCGGTGCTATCGGTAAGGCAGGCTTTGGCTGGGAAACAATGATTGTTGACGAAAACCGTAAGCCGGTAGCAAGAGGCGAAGTCGGAGAACTTGCTTTAAAGGGCCCCGGCGTTATGAAATGCTACTATCACGATAAAAAAGCTACCGATGAAGTACTTGCGGACGGATGGCTGTTTACGGGAGACATGGCTGTCGAAGACGAAGACGGATTCATCATGCTTGTTGACAGAAAGAAAGACGTTATCATAAGCGGTGGCGAAAACCTGTATCCTGTACAGATAGAAGATTTCATTCGTACGAACGATGCTGTTCATGATGTAGCGGTTATCGGTCTTCCCGACAAGCGTTTGGGCGAAATCGCAGCAGCAATTATCGAACTTAAGCCACGAATGGTAGTTACCGAGGAAGAAATTGAGGAATTCTGTAAGGCGCTTCCCAGATATAAGCGTCCGAAGAAGATAATTTTCGCGGATATTCCCAGAAATCCTACAGGAAAAATAGAAAAACCGAAACTTCGTCAAATTTATTGCGGCGTAAGTCTTGTAGAAGCACAAAATAAAGGGTAAAATAGTTACCGGAGGCCTATATATTGCCTCCGGTATATTTTTGCCCGCTTTTAAAGGGTAAATGATGGTATTGTATCGGAAAATGTATCTGTGAGGGAAAAGGGAAATGGAAGAGTTATCGGTTTTTATCCCCTGGGAAGGGGCAGCAGGAAAGACTGTGCTTGTTGCGGAAGACAATGAAATCAATGCCGAGATTATCAAGTTTCAGATGGAAGACATGGGATTTTCGGTAGAGAGAGCTTCCAACGGTGAAGAGGCTTTCAACATGTTTGAAAAGTCTGAAGAGGGAAAGTACAGTGTTATCATAATGGACATAATGATGCCTGTTATGGACGGACATGAAGCGGCCGGAAAGATTAGAAGTCTTGAGCGTAACGACTCAAAGATTCCGATTATCGCGCTTACAGCCAACGCATTCGATCCTGATTTGTTGGGAGGAACGTCGGCTGAAATGAGTAAGTATCTTATCAAGCCTTACAGCAAGGATGATTTGTACAACTCAATAGTAGAATTGATGGAAGTTTAGTTGTAGATGGTTAACGGATTTAATAAATCAGAATTTAAAGACGGTGTAAAGAAAGGGATACCGATCGGAATAGGATATCTGGCGGTATCCTTTACATTTGGTATCTGGGCCGTCGAGGGCGGCATTCCCATATGGATGGCGACCTTTATTTCACTTTCGAATTTAACGAGTGCGGGACAATTTGCGGGAACCGGACTGATGCTTTCTATGGCATCGTTTTTCGAAATAGGTCTTTCGGTTTTCGTCATAAACATAAGATACATGCTTATGAGCCTTGCACTTACTCAAAAGCTCAAAAAGGGAACGACACTTTTGCAGAAGCTTATTTTCGGTTTCGGCGTTACCGATGAAGTGTTCGCTGTGGCATCCACCCGCGAGAAGGAAGTTACCGCGCATTATATGTACGGACTGATTTCCACCCCGATTATCGGCTGGACGCTCGGCACATTTTTGGGTTCCGTAACGGGAAGCATTCTTCCCAAAAGGCTTGCGGCAGCAATGGGCATCGCACTTTATGCAATGTTCATCGCAATCATCATCCCGCCCGCCAAGAAGTCGCGCCCGGTGCTTTTGACAATTATTATCGCGGTTATCGTAACGGTTATACTTAAATATGTTCCGATTTTTTCTTCAATCACGGACGGATTTGCAATGATTATCGCAACCTTTGTGGGCGCGGGTGTAATGGCATTTGTCGCACCGATTAAGGAAGAGGACGAAACCGTAAGCGAAGAGGAGGAGACGTTATGAGTACTGTTATGCGATATTTTCTAGCGGTAATCATAATGGCGCTGGTTACTTATATTCCCAGAGCTTTACCGCTTACACTTTTTACGGGCAAAATAAAATCCAAATATATCAGAAGTTTTCTATATTATGTTCCTTATGCAGTGCTTGCAAGCCTTACTTTTCCGGCAATTTTCTATTGCACGGATAACAGGATTGCGGCAATTATCGGTACGATTGTTGCACTGGTTTTGGCATACCTGGAACAGAGTCTTGTAATAGTTGCGGCCGCATCCGTGGCTGCAATGTTTATAGTTAATTTATTGTAAGGTGGTACAATAAGTTAACAATATGCTCATAATACGGAGGACGTGTGTATGAAATTACAATTTGTCGGAGCCGATCATCAGGTTACCGGAAGCTGTCATTACGTTGAAGCAGCCGGAAAGCGTTTCCTTGTTGATTACGGTATGGAACAGGGATCTCTTGATTACGAAAGCAAAGGATTGCCTTGCGATGAGGCGATGATTGACTTCGTACTTCTTACTCATGCCCATGTAGACCATTCGGGTATGCTGCCTTATCTTTACAAGATGGGATTTCGCGGAAACATTTATACGACCGAGGCTACTGCGGATTTGTGCAACATAATGTTACGAGACTGTGCACACATTCAAATGCAGGAAGCCGAATGGAAGGCGAGAAAGGGCAAGCGAAGCGCCACCGCTTCTTCGGACATAGCTCCTGTTTACAATATGGAAGATGCAGAAGGAACCATTAAAAGGCTGGTTCCCTGTCAATATAATCAAATGGTGGAAATTGCACCCGGAATCAAAGTTCGATTTACCGATATCGGACATTTGCTGGGCTCATCAAGTATAGAAGTTTTCCTTGAAGAGGACGGTGTAAGAAAGACAATCGTGTTCTCCGGAGATATCGGAAATCACGATCAGCCGCTTATTAAGGAGCCTCAATACACCGAAAAGGCGGATTACGTTGTTATGGAATCCACTTACGGCGACAGACTTCATCCCAAGGCAGAGAACGATCCGGTAACCGATCTTGCCAAGATTATCGAGGAGACGCTGGATGCGGGAGGAAATGTCGTTATTCCTTCTTTTGCCGTAGGACGTACTCAGGAAATTCTGTTCTTTATAAGACAGATAAAGGAAAGAGGTCTTGTCAAGAATCACGACGGATTCCCGGTTTATATGGACTCGCCTCTTGCGGTTGATGCTACGGAAATATTCAAGAAGAACATTTACACCTGCTTCGATGAGGAAGCGATGGAGTATGTTAACAGAGGTATTAATCCTTTGGTATTCAATGATTTGAATCTGGCAATTACCAGTGAAGAATCGAAAGCGATAAACTTTGACGAGGAGCCGAAGGTTATCATTTCCGCTTCGGGTATGTGTGAAGCGGGTCGTATCAGACATCATCTTAAGCACAACCTTTGGAGACCTGAGTGTACAATACTTTTTGTAGGATATCAGTCGGTCGGAACTTTGGGCCGTGTACTTGTAGAAGGTGCGGACGAGGTTAAGCTTTTCGGTGAACCTATTGCCGTTAAGGCTGCCATTATGCAGCTTCCCGGTCTTTCGGGACATGCCGACAGAGATGGCCTTATCGAGTGGCTTGACGCTTTCAAGAAAAAGCCGGACAACGTTTTTGTTGTTCACGGAGATGATATGGCTTGCGAGGCATTGACACAGTACATTAACAAGGAAATGAAGCTTAATGCCATGGCACCTTTCAGCGGTACAATCGTTAATCTTGCTACCGGCGAGGTTGAGTACGAGGCATCTGCCGAGAAACGCAAGAAGAAAATCAGCATTGTTACCGATGCTTTTGCGAGACTTGTTGCCGCAGGCCAGAGACTTATGCAGGTTATTCAGAAGAATCAAGGCCACGCCAACAAGGATATTGCCAAGTTTACAAACCAGATAAACTCATTGGCAGACAAGTGGGATCCGGATTTCGAGCCTTCTTACGAGAAGCCGTCCACATCCAAAAAGTCCGGAAAAGACAAGAAAAAGAAAAGAAGATAAATAAGCGAAACGGAGATTGGCATGAGCTTAGCAGACAATATATTCATTGATATGTGCAATGACATACTGACCAACGGCACGAGTACCGAAGGCGAGAAGGTCAGACCTCACTGGCCCGACGGCACGAGCGCATACACAATTAAGAAATTCGGCGTAGTCAACAGATATGACCTTCGCAAGGAATTTCCTATCATGACTTTACGTAAAACAGCATTAAAGAGCGCAACGGATGAGATGCTGTGGATTTGGCAGAAGAAGTCAAACAATATCAACGATCTTCATTCACATATTTGGGACGAGTGGGCCGATGAAGACGGCTCAATCGGAAAGGCATACGGGTATCAGCTCGGCATTAAGCACAGATATAAGGAAGGAATGATGGACCAGGTCGACAGAGTAATTTACGATCTTAAGAACAATCCTTTCAGCCGCCGTATCATGACAAATATTTACAATCATGCGGACCTATACGAGATGAATCTTTATCCCTGTGCATATTCAATGACATTTAATGTTACTCAGAAACCGGGTGAAGACAAGCTTACACTTAATGCCGTATTAAATCAGCGTTCGCAGGATGTTCTTGGGGCCAATAACTGGAATGTGGTTCAATACAGCGTTCTTGTTCATATGCTTGCACAGGTATGTGATATGTATGTCGGTGAGCTTGTTCATGTTATTGCGGATGCGCATATATACGACAGACATGTTCCGCTTATTAAGGAACTGATTTCAAGAGAGCCTTTGCCGGCACCCAAGTTCAGTTTAAATCCCGATATTCATGATTTTTATGAATTTACAAGAGATGATGTTTTCCTTGAAGGATACGAGACACACGAACAGATAAAAGATATTCCGATAGCGATTTAAGGAGCCGGTATGCAGGCAATAGTAACTTGTGATAATAACTGGGGCATTTCCTTTAAGGGAAGGGATATAGTTTCCATCCCCGGGGAAGCCAAGTCGAGAATGCAGCAGATTGCGGGACAGACGGTCATTTACGATGTCGATTATGTTAAAAATCTTCCCGGCGCCAAGCCGATAACGGGTTGCAACAACATTATTTATACGGCGGGAAAAGATATTAATATAAAAGGTGCCGATTGCGTAAAGAGTATCGCTCAGGCCAAGCTTAAGGCACTTTCGATTAAAGACAGCGAGGTTTACATAATACACGGAGCTGAGCTTTACAATGAGTTTTTGAACCTGATAGATACTTTTCATGTGACCAAGGTCGATTACGTATACGAGACCGACGAACATATTGAAAACCTTGATTTGAACAAGGATTTTGAAATAACGGCAGACAGTGATGAACAGTACTGCTTTGATATTGTATATAACTATTTGAAGTACGAGAGGAAATAAAGTGACAGCCGAAGAAATAAAGAGCCTGTATCCGTATTTGTACGAGACACATATGCATACCAAAGAGGCCAGCGCCTGTGCCAGAAGAACCGGCGAGGAAATGGTCAGGGCATATAAGGAATACGGATATACGGGAGTGATTATTACCGACCACAATTGGGGCGGAAATACTTGCGTATCAAGAGACCTTCCCTGGAAGGAATGGGTTGAGACTTTCTTTAAAGGTTATGAACATGCCTATGAAGAAGGAAAGAAGATTGGACTGGATGTTTTCTGCGGATATGAAGCAGGCTACGGCGGCCCCGAATTTTTGATTTACGGAGTAACTCCCGAGTGGGTTTCCAATCATGAAAAGATAAGAACCGCGTCCGTTAAGGAACAGCTTAAGCTTATCCATGAAGGCGGCGGAATGGTTATTCAGGCGCATCCCTTCAGAGAAGAGTGGTATATAAAGGAAGTTTTGACTTATCCTTTGGACGTAGACGGCTTTGAAATAGTTAACGCCACTCATTCCAATTCACACAGCACGGCTCATAACGATCCCGTGTTTGATACAAGAGCCATTGAGATGGCCAAAGAATATAACCTTCCTACGACGGCAGGTTCCGATATGCACGATGTAAATCTTTTCGGCGGCGGAATCATGTTTAAGACCAAATTGGAGTCAATTCATGATTTTATCAGAAGAATCCTGTCACGCGAGGATTATGTTCTTACCAACGGGGAACATTATTACAACAATAAGGGCGATTTACTTGCCTGATATACGGTATTATTTATGACTAAAGGTTTTTGCTTTCTTAAAAGAATAGCGACAGCGGCCTGTTTGGTGCTTATTATCGGCGCACTTTTTGCAGGCTGCGGAAACGGTAAAAACGGTAGAAAGACGTATGTGCTTACTACCGCTTTTGAACGTGACGAAGTAATGCGAATAAACGACAAGTCCTGCTTTTTGCCGGAGATGATGCTTTATCTTACTACCATTCAAAATGAGTATGAGTCGATTTACACCGAGGAAATCTGGAACCAGGACATGGACGGAGAAACCTTGGAAGAACGTATAAAAGAAACGGTTATTGCAAGAATTGCCAAGGTAAAGGTGATGAATCTTCTTGCGGAAACTTACGGACTTACATTGGATGAGAACGAGAATCAGAGAGTCGTAGGCGCGGCAACTTCTTTTTACAGCTCCTTAAATGAGAGGGAAAAAGAGCTTATCAGGATTACTTATGAGGATGTTCTTATGATTTATACGGAGTATGCTCTTGCCAATAAAGTTTATGAGTACGTTATCCGTGACGTAAATCCCGAAATCAGCGATGACGAGGCACGAACCATTACCGTTATGCAGATTCTTATAAAAACATATTATGAGAACAATGACGGTACGCGTACCGAGTATACAGAGGCCGAGAAACGTGAAGCCTGCAAAAAAGCGCAGGAAATTTACGCTATGGCAACGGATGAAGAAAATGAGACCGATTTCGAGTCGCTTGCCGCCAAATACAACGAAGGTGATGCGATTACTTATTCTTTTGCCAGAAGTCAGATGGCGGAAAGCTTCGAGGAAGCGGCTTTTTCGCTTGACGAGGGGGCAATCAGCAATGTGGTGGAAACCGAGTACGGATATCACATTATTAAATGCGTAAGCGTATTTGATGTAAACGAAACGCAGGCCAATAAGGTTAAAATACTTGAACAGAGGAAAAAGGAAGTGTTCGACAGGACGTATGAAGATTTTTTGCCGGGACTTACCAAAAACCTGAACAGGGAACTTTTGGATACGATTGAACTTATAGACGATCCCGAGGTTACCACAAAAGACTTTTTTGATGTGACATTTTAAGAGTTTACAAAAGTTTTAGAATTACAAAAAGCCAGTATTTATAAGGGTTGCACGATGATAATTAGCACTCACGACATGTGAGTGCTAATTTTTCGTTGACTTTCTTGTTTCGTAAGGCTAAACTCCTTTTTGTAGGACAAATAAAAGTCTTAATGTGTGAGCAATCACATTTATTATATTTCGGAGGTGTTGTTTTATGGCAAGACAAGGAAGTTTATCAATTAACAGTGAGAATATCTTCCCGATTATCAAAAAGTGGCTTTATTCGGACCACGACATTTTCTACAGAGAGCTTATTTCAAACGGCTGCGATGCAATCACCAAGCTTAAGAAACTGGCTATGATGGGCGAGTATGAGATGCCCGCAGACTATAAGGGAAAGATTATCGTGACTGTCAATGCAACTGACAAGACACTTACATTCAGCGATAACGGTCTTGGAATGACCGAAGATGAGGTTGAGGAATATATCAACCAGATTGCTTTTTCCGGAGCAACGGATTTCATCAGCAAATATAAGGATAAGGCCAATGACGATCAGATTATCGGTCATTTCGGACTTGGCTTTTATTCGGCATTTATGGTTGCAAGCGAAGTGCATATAGATACTCTTTCATACAAAGACGGCGCAAAGAGCGTTCATTGGGAATGCGACGGCGGCACGGAATTTACGATGGAAGAGGGCACCAAAGATACGGTAGGTACAACAATTACTCTTTTTGTAAATGACGATTGCCTGGAATTCTGCAACGAATATAAGGCTCGCGAAGTAATTAAAAAATATTGTTCGTTCATGCCTACAATGATTTTCCTCGAGAAGGCTCCCGATAAGGGAACACAGACAATAAAGGCTTCCGAAAAGCTTGACACGGACGTTGTTATCGAAACGGTTAAGGCAGACAAGGAAGGCGAGGAAGACAAGCTTAAGATTGAAAAGCGTCCCGAGCTTTTGAATGATACCAATCCTTTATGGACAAGAAGTGCTTCGGAGTGTAAGCCCGAGGATTACAAGAAGTTCTATCGCGAAGTATTTAACGATTATAAGGAGCCGCTTTTCTGGATTCACCTTAACATGGATTATCCTTTCAACCTTAAGGGTATCCTTTACTTCCCCAAGATTAATACCGAGTATGAATCTATTGAGGGAACAATCAAGCTTTACAACAATCAGGTATTCATTGCGGATAATATCAAGGAAGTTATCCCCGAATTCTTATTACTGTTAAAGGGCGTCATCGATTGCCCCGACCTTCCCTTGAATGTTTCGAGAAGTGCTCTTCAGAATGACGGCTTTGTTACAAAGATTTCCGAGTACATTACCAAGAAGGTTGCCGATAAGCTTTCCGGTATGTGCAAGACCGAGAAGGAAGAATACGAGAAATATTGGGAAGACATCAGTCCTTTCATCAAGTTCGGTTGCTTAAAGGACGACAAGTTCTGCGAGAAGATGACCGATTACATTCTTTTCAAGAATCTTGACGGCAAGTACATGACACTTCCCGAGTGCCTCGAAGTTAAGCCTATCGATGTGGAAGAGAACGCGGTTGACGAAAACGGCGAGAAGGTTGAAACGGAAGTGGTTGATGAAGACAATACCGTTTCGGATGCCGATGAGAAAAAAGAAAAGACAATCTACTATGTAACCGACGAACAGCAGCAGGGTCAGTACATTAACATGTTCAAACAGGCCAAGATGGATGCGGTTATTTTAAAGCATAACATTGACCAGCCCTTCATTTCCCAGCTCGAAGCCAAGAATGAAGGAATTAAGTTCAAGCGTATTGATGCGGATGTAACCGATTCGTTCAAGACCAAGACCAGCAAAAAGGTTGCCGAAGAACTCGAAAATCAGGGCAAAGAACTCAAGGAACTTTTCGAAAAGGCGTTAAAGAAGAAGGATATGAAGCTTTCCGTTGAAAAGCTTAAGAACAAGAAGATTGCTTCCATGATTACTCTTTCCGAAGAATCAAGAAGAATGGCAGACATGATGAAGATGTACTCCATGCCCGGTATGAATGCCGATATGTTCGGCGCAGACGATTCAACTCTTGTACTTAACGCAAACCATCCGCTTGTTCAGTATATCTTCGATAACAAGGACAAGGAAGACGTATCAATTTTCTGTGAGCAGCTTTACGATCTTGCCAAGCTTGCGCAGGCTCCGCTTTCCGCTGACGAAATGAGCAAATTCGTTTCAAGAAGCAACGATATTATGGTTAAACTCGCAGGAATCGAATAAGTAAAAATATGCTGCGGCCACCCGATTTTTCGGGTGGCCGTTTGTGGTATAAAAATCTCAAATAACTCTGTCTTATTTTATCGTAAAATGTTATAATGCTGTATAAGGGCGGCATGTGCCCATAAAAGGCGTATGCAATCTTATAAAAACTGTTTATCGGAGTTTCCAAATGCGACAGATTATTGACAGAATTTTAGAAGGAAAGTTTGATTACGAGAAGGGCAATCTCGATTTTTCGGTTGCCCGTATTGAGCTTACCATCGATCCGGATACCGAGTATACCGGAAGTTTTTCTGTGCTTTCGGAACCCGGCATTATGACCGAAGGGTATGTATATTCTTACGATACCCGCATGAAGATTCTTTCGGAATCGTTTTCGGGAACCGGTGAAGAGATAGGATATGTATTTTCCGCAAAAGGTCTTTCCGAAGGCGATGTGGTTAAAGGGGAAGTTTATATTATTTCCAATCAGGGTGAATATTATCTTCCTTATGTCGTTAATATTTCGCATAATGCCATGCAGACAAGCATGGGCAGCATCAAGAATCTTTTTCATTTTACAAATCTTGCAAAGTCGGACTGGGACGAAGCAGTAAAGCTTTTTTATTCGGAAGGTTTTTCGTCTTTGTTTACCGGTAACGACAGACAGTATTTAAAGACATATAAAGGACTTTCACATTACTACGGTAACGAGCAGAATGTGGAAGAATTTTTGCTGGAAATCAATAAGAAGCATCCGATCGAATATATTCCCGAGAGAAAAGAAATCAACATTAGCGACCCCAATGATGACGTAATGGAAACCATTGCCATTTCAAGAAACGGTTGGGGATATACCGTACTTAACGTTGAAACGGACAATTCGTTTATTGCACTTTCCAAAACCGTTGTAACGGATAATGATTTTCTCGGAAATTACTTAAAATATCAGATTGTTATTATAAGAGAACTTCTGCATGAAGGAAACAATTATGCCACCATCAGGTTCTACAATTCCTTTACTTCACTTGAAATAAAGGTTTGCGTTCAGCGCGGTATTGTTGAAAGAACGGAAGTAAACCGTATGGTTGAAAATGAGCGTTGTATGCAGGAACTTATGAACTATTATCTTGCATTCCGTACACGAAAGATTTCCTCGGATACGTGGCTTGCGCAGAGCACCAAAATTGTTGATCGTCTGCAGCTTATGGATGAGCATAATCTTACGGCAATGCTTTATAAGGCGCAGATTCTTATTACCGAGGAAAGATACAACGAAGCCAAATGGCTCCTTGACCAGGCAGAGGGCGCACTTCATCAGAAGGGCGATTATACTTCGGCCGAGTGGACATACTACTTGTATCTTACGTCTTTGCATAATCGTGAAGACAGTTACGTTGATGAAATTGCCGATGAAATCCAGAACATTTACAACATGAATCCTTCGGAATGGAGAATTGCCTGGTTTATACTTTATCTTTCCGAAGAGTTTGCAATAAGTCCCACGAGAAAATGGGTATTTATCGAGTCACAGCTTAGCTCGAAGTGTGTAAGCCCCGTATTTTATGTCGAGGCGGTCAACATGCTTATCCAGAATCCCGCACTTCTTACGAAGCTTGATAATTTCGAGCAAAGAGTATTAAGATACGCTTCCCGTCATGACTTGATGAACGAGGAGATTATAAGGCAATTTTTGTATCTTGTTCAAAGCCGCAATGTATATTCGGATATCGTTATGGAAATTCTTACAAGAATTTACGATGAAAATCCCACCCCGGAAGTGATTGATGTTATCTGCGGTCTGCTTATCGGTGCGGACAAGAAGGGAACGGCATTTTATAAATGGTATAAAGCGGGAGTCGATTCTTCAAGTCATGTAACAGGTCTTTATGAATATTACATGTCTTCGATAGATTTGTCACACGATATAAAGATTCCCAAGACCGTGCTTTTATATTTTTCATTCCATTCCGATCTTGACTGGCAACACAATGCGTACCTTCTTTCGAGAGTAATTCTTTCCAAGAATGAAGAGCCGGAGCTTTTTGTTGCTTACAAGGATGAGATAGACAGATTTGCGCTTGAAATGATTATGAAGGGCAAGATAAACAGAGACCTCTCAATTATTTACAAGTATGCAATAAATGAATCGGTCATTTCCAAAGACCTTGCGTGCAGGCTTGCACCGCTTATCTTTACCCACAGGATTACGGTAAGCAATCCCAACCTTGTAAAGGTAATCATTTATCAATGCCATGAAAATGCCGAGTATTCATATCCCATTGAAAACGGCGAGGCATTTGTACCGATATATACGAACGATTATTCCGTTATGTTTGAGGATTCATTCTCCAACAGATATATGAAGAGTGTTTCGTACGATTTGGAAAAACTCATGGTTCCCGGTAAACTTGCGACTATGCTTTTCGGATACGTAGACAACAATCTTGAGTTTGATGTTTACTGCTGCGAAATATCAAGCGAAATGGTTGAGATTACCGATGCCAATAAAGAAAGATATCGTCGTATTTTTGACTCGGAATATATTGATGAGGAATACAAGACGTTGATTCGTTCCAAGCTTATGCGTTTCTACTACGACAACGACCGCATAAGAGATTTGGATGATTTGCTTTATACACTTAATCCCGACGAGATGAACTCCAAGGAAAGAGTATCCTGCATAAATTATCTTGTCCTTCGCGGATTTTATGATACTGCTTTGGAGTGGCTTACCACGTACGGTACAGAAGGCGTTGACGCCAAGGATGTTTTGAAGCTTTGCTCCAAGATAATTGCACGAGGCGAGCCCGAGAAGCCGCAGGATGTTTTGAACCTTTGCTATTTTTCTTTTGGCAAAGGAAAATACGACGAAAACACCTTGTCGTACCTTGTTGAGAACTTCAAGGGCATGACCAAGGACAACAGAAAGATTTTCACGGCCGCGAGAGATTTCAACCTCGATATTTTCGGCATGTGCGAGCACGCGATTATTCAAATGCTTTATACGGGATATTTTGTTTCGGAGCGTATGAACATTTACCGTAAGTACGTTGAAGGCGGCGGAGATATAGACGTAAGGCTGGCATTCATTTCACAATGCGCTTATGAGTTCTTCGTTAAGGAACAGCTTATGGAAAGCATTGTATTTGAGGAAATCACCAGACTTGCTTCTTCGGGAAGAGACCTTTTATTGGTATGCAAGCTTGCATATGTTAAATATTTCAGCGAGCACAAAAACGATGTGGATGAAAATATTCTTTCCATTATTCACGGATATCTTGATGAATTTATCGGTTTGAATATTTATATGTCCTTCTTCAAGGAATTTATGGAACAGGGCGTTGAACGCATCAATAATCTTTCGGACAAGACTATTATTGAGTACAAGACCGCGCCGGGAAGAAAGGTTATGCTTCATTACATTATCGAGCGTGACGAGGAATCCAAGGGCGAGTATATCACCCGTGAAATGCGCGAAATGTACGCCGGTGTTCATGCCAAGTCGTTTGTATTGTTCTTCGGTGAGAATCTTCTTTACTACATTACGGAAGAACAGGACGGCGAGGAAATGCTTACCCAGTCGGGCAGTATTTCAAAAAGTGATATCGGACGGGAGCTTTCAAACAGCAGGTTCTCGGAGATAAACGATATAGTAATTTCACGTACTCTTCAGGATTATGATACGGCTCAGAACCTGATAGACGAGTACTACAAGAAAAATTTTATTGTAAAGAATCTCTTTAAATTGCAATAGGAAACAGGAAAACGCAATGTCAGAAATGCTTGAAAAGAGACAACATAATAATTCCGAAATTGCAGTGGGTATTGACCTTACCGACGAGTATGCCCAGATAAGCTACGGCTATATGGACGAGCAGGAAGTCGAAACCATCATTGCCAATCCTATTACGCAAAGTTACATGATTCCTACCGCTTTGTTTAAAAGAAGCGAGGTAAATCAATGGTTTGCGGGTAACGATGCCGTAAAGAACAAGGATATGGAAGGCTGGTATATCGATAATCTTGTAACGCTTGCCAAGGAGGGAAACCCCGTAACGGTCGGAGAGGAGACTTTTGCACCGACGGCGCTTCTTTCGCTGTTTATTAAGCGAGCTCTTTCAATTATTAACCCTATCGCAATGCCCGGAAAGATTGCTTCGTATATGATTACAGTACCCAATCTTGACGAGCAGATGATTGCCGCTTTGGTAAAGACCGTTTCAAACCTCGGAATAAAGGCCGGAAATATTGCTTTTCAAAGCTATACGGAAAGTATTTATTACTACATGATTTTCCAGGATCATGAGCTTTGGAACAGAGATGTTTTGGTACTTTCTTCGGCAGCGGACCGCATCAGAGCGTACAGAATGGAATGCAACAGAAATACGACTCCGGTTGTGGCTTTCATTAAAGAAAAGGAACTCCCGATTTCCGATATTTCAATGGCACCTTCGAATCTTCCGCCGGAAAGACTTAAGGAAATCGACGAAAGCATTGCTTCATATATACAGACTGTATGCGATAACAGACTGTTTTCATCGGCATACCTTATCGGCGATGTGTTTAAAGGCAAGTGGTACGAACAGACTTCGGCCAACCTGTGCAGAAAGGCCAGGGTTTTCCAGGGAAACAATCTGTTTTCAAAGGGAGCAGCATACAGCGCAAGAAATAAACTTGTGGTATCCGCGTTGAGTGAAGGTCATGTATTTTTGGGAAGCGATAAGCTTAAGTCGAATGTCGGAATGAATGTCGAGCGTCGCGGAGAGAATGCATACTATGCTTTATTGGATGCCGGAATCAATTGGTACGAAGCATTTATGGAATGCGATCTGATTTTGAATCAGGGAAACAGGTTAAGCTTTGTGATTACGCCTTTGACAGGCAGAAATCCTCAGATTATAGATGTTACTTTGGACGATCTTCCCAAGAGACCGCCGAAGACTACCCGTATTCACATGACACTTAAGATGGAGTCGGAAAGCCGTCTTGCGGTAAACGTAGCAGACATGGGCTTCGGAGAACTGTTCCCGGCTTCGGATATTCAATGGAATGAGGTGATTGACGTATGAACCGTGTATTGGTATGTACCGGTGAGTATGCTACATCACCGTACTATTTTGACAAAGTATATGTAAATGTATATTCAATAGAAGAATTATGCTATGTAATGGCCGAGAATGCTTTTCTTTTGGACAAGGATATTCTCGATAAGAAGCTTGTGGAATGGATAGATACCGAGTGCAAGCTTTCGGACCTTGCATCGGAGCTTTACAAGATGGTAACTCACAGTGTGGAGGTAAGCTCTTTTGTGGGCTGTATTCTTGAGTACGTGGGTTATTATTCGAAGGCGGAAATCGATAAAATCGAAAGCATCCTTCGCATGAACGTTTCGATGAACGCTTACGAAAAGTGGAAGGCCAAGGCTGATTTCTTATACGAAAACAGACATTTTCTTCTCGCAATTGCGGAGTATGAGAAGCTTCTTCTTGAGATTCCGGAGGCGGAGATTACGCTTAAGAGCCATGTCTACAATGACATAGGCGTAGCATATATGGCTTTGTATCTTTACGATTCCGCTGCGGAAAGCTTTATGAAGGCGTATGAGCTTGATAACAATGAGCTTGCATTAAGACATTATCTTACGGTTAAGCGTCTTTCCTTAAGCGATGAAGAGTATATAAGGGTGGCTTCGGAAAGCGAGGAGGCTTACAAGCTTTCATTACTTATCGAAAGCGATCTTGAAAACGCCCGCCGTGCTTACGAAGAGACCGAAGAGAAGACCAGACTTACGGAGCTCTTTGCACTTAAGAACGATGCGGCTTCGGCTATTTATTATGAAGAAATCGGCAGAATTACCGACAGGCTCAAAGAGGATTACAGAGATATCGTGCTTGACAGTGAAAGAGCCGATATCAATACCGAAACTATTATGTAGCAAGGTCGAAAGGAAGATATATGGGATTTTTCTCATCATTATTCGGGCGAAAAAAAGAATATTCCTTTGACGATATAGAAACCGACTGGGACAGAGTTCAGAGCGAGAAGGAAGATCTGAATCTTAAAGACCCCGCAGTAAGAGAAGAATATGTAAGAACATGTTTGGACCAGATGCAGGTTGCCTCCGAGGAAATGGACAAGCTTACCAACGAGTATGCCGTGGTTACTTCCTATCTTACCGATATGGAAGAAATCGAAGCCATTCCGAAGGATGAAAAGAAAGAGATTGAACGTATCGCAACTCATCTTTCGGAGCTTCGCAAGAATCATGACAGCTACGTACTCAAGGAAAGCAGAATGACTACCAAAGAGTACAACAAGATGGATGCTCTGGATGAAGATGTAAACGAAGCGGTAAAGAAAATTCTTGCCGAAGAGGATTATCGCGATAAGGTCAAGAAGGATTTAAAGAAGGTTGACCGGGAGAAGCGTGCTTACGATATAAGACAAAGCGAGCTTTCGGCCGATATCGTCAACTTCAGGGGAATAGCGATTATTGCAATAGCTGCGGCAGCAGTTTTGGTAATTTTGCTTTTTCTTTTGCAGGCACTTCTTGATATGGATGTTAAAATCGGATACTACATTACGGTTGCGTTGATTGCCGTTGCGTTAACGTTCATTTATTTGAAGTATGTGGATTCCACTTCGGAAAAACGCAAGGTGGACCGCACGATTAACGAACTGATTTTACTGGAGAACAAGGTTAAAATCAGATACGTAAACAACAGGAATCTTCTGGATTATTACTATCTTAAGTACGATATTTCTTCGGGAGAAGAGCTTAAAAGCCTTTACGAACGATACCTTCTGGAACGTGAGGACCGCAGAAAATACGAGTCCAACGAGTCGGTATATCTTGACGAAACAGCCAAACTTGTTCGTTCGCTTCGAAGATACAGAATTACCGATCCCGATATATGGCTTAATCAGTCCGAGGCTTTGGTAGACTCAAGAGAAATGGTCGAAATAAGACATAAACTCATAAGTCGCAGGCAGAAGTTAAGAAAACAGATGGAGTACAATCAGACGATTGCTTCGGAAAGCTCGGATGAGATTAAGGAAGTTATGGCAAGATATCCCGAGAGCAAGAATACGATTCTTATGATGATCGATGCTTACGAAAAGGGAGAATTTGCCTCAAAAAAAACCGAGCCCGATGATTTGAAAACCGAAGCGGAAGGATAAATATGCTTACCAACCTGGAATATTACAAAGTATTTTATAATGTGGCCAGAACACAGAGCCTTACGCTGGCAGCGAAGGCTCTTAATGTTTCCCAACCCGCGGTAAGCCAGGCAATCAGAGCCCTTGAAGCTTCTTTGGGCGTTAAACTTTTTTCAAGAGTGCAACGCGGTGTCGAACTTACCAAGGAAGGCAGAACATTATATGAATATGTAATGGAAGGCTACCAGGCTTTCGAAAACGGCGAAACCGCCATTGAGAACATGCAGAATCTCAATACGGGCGAAATCGTAATCGGAGCGTCGGACATGACGCTACGGTTTTTTCTTTTGCCCTACCTTGAAACCTTTCATGAAATGTATCCGGGCATAAAAATTCGTGTAACCAATGCGACTACGCCCGAGACAATAAACAATCTTACGTCCAAGAAAATTGATTTCGGCGTGGTAACGACTCCGTTTAAGGCGGATGAGCGGATAAATATTATGAATGTGCGGGAGATTTCCGATACGTTCGTGGGCGGCCGAAGATACATAAGATACAAGAACAGGACGCTGGATTTTAAGGAATTGGAGACGCTTCCGATTATCGCTCTTGAGGGTGAAACGGCTTCGGGACGCTATATGGATGAATTTTTGAAAAACAAAAATGTTACGATAAATCCGGAGTTTTTACTGGCGACAAGTGATATGATTGTACAGTTTGCACTTAAAAATCTCGGTGTCGGATGCGTAATGAGAGACTTCGCGAAGCCTTTTATTGATGACGGAACCTTGTTCGAATTCAGATTTGTGGGCATGATTCCCAAAAGACAGATGTGCCTTATAACCGACAGGACAAGGCAAAGATCCAAGGCGACGGATAAGTTTTTGGAACTTTTAACTTCAAAGGATACAGAGAAATATGATTAAGAATATTGTTTTTGACATCGGAAATGTACTGGTCAAGTTTGGCTGGGAGGATTTCTTTAAAAAGTTTAACATGCCCGAAGATGTCTATAAGAAGGTTGTGAAAGCAACGGTCGGACATGATACATGGAACGAAATCGACAGAGGCGTTTTCTCCGATGAAAAGGTTTTGCAATGCTTTATAGATAACGACCCGAGCGTGGAAGAGTGGATAAGAAAAATGTTCGCTTCCATACACGGGATGCTTGTACAGTTTGACTATGCAAAGCCGTGGATTAAAGAGTTACAGGAAAAGGGCTATAAGGTGTATTGCCTTTCAAACATGTCGTACAAGGCCTGCAGAGAATGCAAGGATGCATTGGATTTTCTGCCGATGCTTAACGGATACGTTCTTTCGTGCGAGGTAAAGATTATTAAGCCGGAGCCTGAAATATACAAAACACTCTTGGATAAGTATAATCTTGTACCCGAGGAATGCGTGTTTATGGATGATCTTCCCCGAAACATCGAAGCCGGAAAGAAAGCAGGCATGCACGGAATAGTATTTACCGGTAAAGAGGCGGCAATGGAAAGCCTTAAGAAACTGGAGGAAAGTTTATGAAAAGCAAATATAATACCGCACAGCGTATAGGTGCGATGGTATGCATCATCCTTTTGGTGCTTATGTATGTGGCAACCCTGGTATTTTCACTTATGAAAACTCCCTGGGCGCAGACAATGTTTAAAACCGCGCTCGGACTTACGATAGGTCTTCCCATTCTCGCGTGGGGATATATCTGGATGATAGGCAAGCTTACAAACAGACACACAATCGCCGACATCGATTTTTGCAAACCCGCGGAAACCGATGAAACAGGCGAAAAATAAAGATTGTTGCAAAGTTTTTCTCTTTATGCTAAACTACGCAAGGTATTAATGATTATTAAAATCATTCGGAGGAATGTATGACATTACTTGAAAAATGGCGCGGTGCCGCTTACAACGAAAATGCACCCAAGGATCAGCTTACCAAGCTTTGGAATGACTATTTTGAAAAAGAAAAAGGAATCTATGCCAAGCTTTTAAAGAAGCCTGACGAGGTTGTTACGGGAACAATCAGAGACCTTGCTAAAAAATATAAAGTCAGCATGGTTATCATGGCAGGATTTTTGGACGGAATCAACGATTCACTTATCAATCCCAACCCTATCGAAACAATGGATGAGGATACCGAAGTAAATCTTGGATTCGACAAGGAACTTCTTTACAAGAACATGGTAGCAGCCGGCGCAGATTGGTTATATAACCTTCCCGAATGGGAGAAGATTTTTGACGAAGACAAGCGTAAGGCATTATATAAGGAACAGAAGGATTCACAGACTATCCGTAAGGAAGCCAAGGTATATCCCAACGATCCCTGCCCTTGCGGTTCGGGCAAGAAATATAAGAAGTGCTGTGGCAAGAATAAATAATATCTATTGACAACCCAAGTGCGTTGTGATAGTTTATTACAGTACGTAAATCGACAACCAAGCAGAGTTCACTCTCACCTCGTGGCAATAAGGCTTAACGAGCGTTAATATTTTCAGTAAATAATTTTCTGAATTTATGTGGACAGGCTTGAGTTGCCTGTCCACTTTTTTTGGAGGGTAAAACTATTAGCGAGTTAATGATTAATGAACAGATCCGAGACAAAGAGGTTCGCCTCATCGGAGAAAACGGAGAGCAGTTGGGAATCATGTCTTCCAAGGAAGCATTAAAGCTTGCCGAAGAAGCAGAACTTGATCTTGTAAAGATTGCTCCGAATGCACAGCCTCCCGTATGCCGTATCGTTGATTACGGTAAGTTCAAGTATGAACAGATGCGTCGTGAGAAGGAAGCCAAGAAGAAGCAGAAAGTTGTTGAAGTAAAGGAAATTCGCCTTACACCCAATATTGATACCAATGATATCAATACCAAAATGAAGGCTGCCAAGAAGTTCTTGGAGGAAGGAAACCGTGTTAAGGTTACACTTCGTTTCAGAGGACGTGAGATGGCACATATGCAGTTAAGCAAGCACATCCTTGATGATTTTGCCGAAGGTCTTGCAGATGTTGCACAGATTGATAAGGCTGCCAAGGTTGAAGGACGTAGCATGTCAATGTTTTTAACCGGTAAAAAGTGATAAAAGTCCGGATAAAATAGATAAATCAGATTTAGGAGGAAAATACGATGCCCAAAATGAAAACAAGCAGAGCTGCTGCAAAGCGCTTTAAAGCTACAGGAACCGGTAAGTTAAAAAGATCCAAGGCTTACAAGAGTCATATCTTAACAAAGAAGACAACAAAGAGAAAACGTAACTTAAGAAAGCCCGCTATGACGGACCAGACAAACGTTAAGAACATGAAGAAGATTTTACCTTATCTGTAAGTCGAATGGAGGAGATATAAAATGGCTAGAATTAAAGGTGGCTTAAATGCCAAAAAGAAACACAACAGAGTATTAAAGCTTGCTAAAGGCTACAGAGGAGCCCGCTCAAATCAGTACAGAACAGCTAAACAGGCTGTTATGAGAGCTCTTACTTCTTCATACGCAGGTCGTAAGGAGAAGAAGCGTCAGTTCAGACAGTTATGGATTGCACGTATCAATGCTGCTGCAAGATTAAACGGTCTTTCATACAGCAAGTTCATGTTCGGCTTAAAGAATGCCGGTGTTGACATGAACCGTAAGATGTTAGCAGAAATGGCAGTTAACGACGCAGCCGGATTTGCAACACTTGCAGAACTTGCAAAGAAGAACTTAAAGTAATCGGTTCTTGTATTTTATAACGAATTTCCACTTCCCGCAGGTATCCCCTGCGGGAAAACTTTTAAGGCGATATTCATGAAAGCGTTTGCTTACATGATTGCCGTCGGGGGACAATGAATGAATTATTTGGATTTTTTCAGGGAAATTTCGGAAATTCCACGTGGTTCGGGAAATACAAGGGCAATCAGTGATTACCTTGTTTCTTTTGCCCAAAACCGCAAACTTGAATACTATCGGGACGATTATAATAATGTAGTTATCATTAAAGAAGCTTCAAAGGGACGCGAAGACGATGAACCTTTGATTATCCAGGGACATATGGACATGGTGGCCGTTTCGGACGATCCGGCTATTGACATGAAAGTCACCGGTCTTTCTCTTTGTGAGGACGAAGAGTATTTGTGGGCCGATAAGACGAGCCTGGGCGCGGATGACGGTATAGCTGTGGCTTACGGACTTGCTTTACTTGACTCGGAGGAGATTTCTCATCCGAGACTTGAAATGGTAGTAACCGTAGATGAAGAAATCGGCATGCTCGGGGCAGAAAAAATCGATCTTTCCATGCTTAAGGGACACACCATGCTCAATATTGATTCCGAGGAGGAAGGAATATTCTGGGTAAGCTGTGCGGGCGGTACCAGAATGGATGTTTTCTATCCGCTTAAAAATCTTTCTTCCGATTATCTTAAGGATGGCGTTGTTTATGATATTTCCATAGACGGGCTTATCGGAGGACATTCGGGCACTGAAATCGATAAAGGACGTGCCAATGCAATCGTTCTTATGAATGTCATTCTTGCCAAGCTTCACGAAGCTCATCTTCTTATAGGCATAAACGGAATTAAAGGCGGAACGGCGGACAATGCGATTGCAGCCTGCTGCAGTGCCAGAATTTTCAGTAAAGCGATAGAACCGGAGCTTTTTGATATCATAAAGTTCGAAGCGCTGGAAAATTATCTGGGTATCGAAAAAGATGCCCGAATTACACTTAAAGAGCTTGAGGGATATTCAATGAATCCCGACGCATGGTATCTTCTCATGGATACCGGGTATACGGGATTTGCGTCGACTCTTTCAAACGGTGTTCTTGCGATGAGCAGGGATATCGACGGACTTGTGGAGACATCGTTAAACCAGGGACTTATTTCACTTGAAAACGGCGAAATAAAAATCGGTCTCAGCATTCGAAGCATGATTAATGATAAGAAAGACGACGTTGTTTACGCAATTACCGATAAGGGCTATTCATACGGAGCACATTTTGACGTATACGGTGATTACTGCGGCTGGGAGTACAGAGCCGATTCGCCGTTAAGAAACAAAATGATTGAAACCTACAAGCGTATGTTTAATGAAGAGCCTGAAGTAAAGGCGCTTCATGCGGGACTTGAATGCGGTGTCCTTTCTCAAAAGATAAAGGACCTTGACTGTGTTTCTTTTGGCCCCTGGATATATGATATCCATACAACGCGTGAAAAAATCTCACTTAAGAGTGCAGAACGTATATGGAACTTTATTGTTGAACTGATTTCAAAATAAAAACTATAAAAATAGGTGAGAAGACCTGTGCAAATATTGCACAGGTCTTTTTTTACATGAAAAACAACTATACGAATATTGCTCTAATATTGCTCAAAAGGCGCAAATGCGGATAAATACGCATTTTAAAATGTAACTGTTTACATAATTGTAAAATCTGAATAGTTTGAAAAGTTAAACAGAGCAATTATAGTGCCATGGATAGCAATTTTGGTAAAGCGACTAAAGCAATATTTGTTTATAATCCGAACTGTAGTTAACAGATTATTAAAGAGGAAACATTATGAAAGAAAAGAATAATGCTGTTGTAATTCCCAAAAAGAAGACGAACTGGAAAGTATATTTTAAAAGATATTGGCAGCTTTACGCACTCGTTGCATTGCCGATTATTTATCTTATTATTTTCAAATACCTTCCCATGAAGAATATTCTGATAGCCTTCAAGGAATACAAGCTTAATGTTAAACTCAGCGAAATGCCCTGGGCTTCCAATCACGGAATGAAGTACTTTATTAAGGCTTTTTCAAATGCGGACTTCTTCAAGTCATTGAAGAATACTTTGGTTTTGAATCTTCTTGACTTGATTATCGGATTCCCGGCACCCATTATTTTCGCACTTATTCTTAATGAGTTGTGCTTTAAACATTTCAAGAAAGTGGTACAGACAATTACTTACATGCCTCACTTCTTGTCATGGGTAATCATTTACGGTATTGCCGTTGAACTTTTTGCTCCTTCGGGCGGTCTTATCAATATGTGGATCGTAAAGATGGGCGGCGAGGCAATTCCTTTCTTAAATGAGACAAAGCATTGGATTGCTACTTACATCGGCGTAGGTGTATGGCAGAGCTTCGGATGGGGTTCAATCATTTACCTTGCAGCTATTGCAGGTATTAATACGGAACTTTATGAAGCTGCATCGGTAGACGGTGCGGGCCGATTCAGAAAGATGTGGCACATTACTCTTCCCGGAATTAAACCTACAATCGTAGTCTTACTTATCATGAACCTCGGCCGTATTCTCGGCCGCGGATTCGATCGACCTTTCGCCATGCAGAACAACCTCGTTGTAGACGGAGCCGAAGTTATAGCAACATTCGTTTATAAGGTCGGTATTAAGGGACTTAAGTTTTCACTTACGACTGCGGTTGGTTTGTTCCAGTCTGTAGTAGGACTTTTCTTCCTGCTGACTGCAAACTGGATTTCACGTAAGCTCGGCGAACGTGGTATCTGGTAGGAAGGAAGGTAGAGAAGATGAAAGTTAAATCAGCTAAAGCAATTATCGGCGATTGGGTTTTCGTTCTGATTTGTGTAATCGTAGCGCTTATTTGTGTAATCCCTATGATTAACCTTGCAGCCAAATCCCTTTCCGCTTCAGAATTTTTGGTAAGACGTGAAATATACCTTCTTCCGAAGGGCTTTAACCTTGATGCTTATAAATATGTTTTCACGGAGCCTTCGGGTAAGTATATAAGAGCGTTTGTATGGACAGCGTTCCTTACATTTGTATGTACGCTCCTTTCACTTACAATGACGGCATTGTGTGCATATCCTTTGATTTTCGACGGATTAAAGGGTAAAGGATTTATCAATATTTTCATTACAATAACAATGTTCTTTAACGCAGGAACAATTCCCAACTACCTTTTGATGAAACAGTTGGGACTTATAGATAATCCTTTGGTACTTATTATTCCGAGCTGCTTAAGCGTTTACAACATGATTATTATGAGAAGCTTCTTCTACGGAATCCCCGATTCCTTAAGAGAATCTGCCGAAATCGACGGAGCCAGCTTCTTTACGATACTTCTTAAAATTTATCTTCCGCTTTCAAAGCCCGTGTTCGCTTCACTTGCTTTGTTCTATGCGGTAGGTCGTTGGAACGGTTATTCGGATTCACTTATGTATATGACCACCAACAAGAAGTTCACTTTACAGCATTTGCTTTATAACATTTTGAAGGCAATTGACGGATTTGAAATTGCTACTCAGGAAGGCGGCGTTACTCCCGGTCTTTCGGAGTCAATGAAGGCAGCGGTAGTTATGTTCTCAACCGTACCGATCCTTCTTATTTATCCCTGGTTACAGAAGTATTTCATTGCCGGTGTAACCATGGGTGCCGTTAAGGAATAAACGCCAATCATAAGAAAGGCGCTAATTCATATATTATTACCACGGAGGTAGAAAAATGAAAAAAGTTTTAGCAGTTTTACTTGCAACCGCTACAACACTTTCATTAGTAGCTTGCGGTGCCAAGGAAGCACCTGCATCAGTTGCTCCCGCTGCTTCAGAGTCTAAAGAAGTTGAAGCCAGCGTATCAGAAGAGACACCTGCAGTAGAAGAAGCTACAGAAGCTAGTGTTGAAGGCATGGAAAACGGAAAGTTCACAGAGACAAGACACATTTCCGTAGAAGTATACGATCGTGACGGCGCAACACCCGCTAACGATAACGTATGGACAGACTGGATCAAGGCTCAGATGCTTGAGCGTTACAACGTTGAAGTTGAGTTCGTAGCTGTTCCCCGTTGGACAGAAGTTGACCAGATTAACAACTTACTTGCAGCAGGAGATGCTCCTGACCTTTGCTACACCTATGACTATGCTACAATTCAGACATACGATAACATGGGTGGTGTAACAGACCTCGCTCCTTTACTTGCTCAGTACAAGGATTTACTTCCTGAACTTTGGGCTTGGCTTGGTGATGAGAACATCTACTATGACCAGGATCCCGCTACAGGAAAGGTTATCGCAATCGAAGGTAGAAGAAACAACACATACAGAATTAACACATTCGTTCGTAAGGACTGGTTAGACAAGTTAGGTCTTGCAGCTCCTACAACAACAGCTGAATTCGAAGCTATGCTTGTTGCTTTCAGAGACAACGCTGAAACACTTCTCGGCGCTGACGCATCTAAGATGGTTCCTTTCGAGGTTACCAAGGATGTAGGCTGGACAGCAGCTCCCCTTATCGAGTCAAAGATGGATCCCGCTATTTCAGATCGTGAATTATATGTTAACGGTTTCGATGACAGAAAGTTCACAGAAAACGGAACCAAGGAAGCTCTTAAGATTCTTAACAAGTGGTACAATGACGGACTTTTGTGGAAAGACTTCGCTATCGAAGAGACTTCAGTAGGTGATGACCTTGCTAAGGCCGGATTCGTTGGCGCATTCTGCCAGAGCTACGACTATCCTTTCAGAAACGGTGTTGATTCATTCAACGCTATGCTCAAGGCTAACGTAAGCGAAGATGCTAAGTTCATCTCAGTTAACTGCTTCGAAGACAAGAACGGCAAGTATTCACACTATGAATACTCAGCAGCAGGCGATCGTAAGTCATTCTTCCCTGCTACAAACGACGAACCTCTTGCATCATTACTTTACCTTAACTTCATCTCTTCTCCTGAAGTAGTTGAATACTTACAGATCGGTGAAGAAGGTATCAACCACACAGTTAACGCTGACGGTTCAATCGCTGTTGCAGCTGTATCAGAAGAGAACGCTGCTTACACAATGAACTCAGGTAACAACATTGACCTTACAATGACATGCAACGGTTTAAGACTTCAGTCAGAAGAGCTTACTTCTAAGTCACTTGCTTACGGTTATGCAGAAGTTGATCCTGCTGACGTAGTATTGGCTATGCAGTTGGCAGACGTTGATGTTATTTCTCCCAAGAACGTTTCTGTAGGAACAATCGAAGCTGAAGCTGAAGGTTCAGCTCTTACAGAAAAGAGAGACGAAGTATTCTGTAAAGCAATCGTTGCAGCAGTAGCTGACTTCGATGCAGTATGGGATGGCGGTATGGCTGAATACCTCGCAGCAGGCGGACAGGCTATTATCGATGAGCGTCTTGAAAAGTGGATTGCTACATACGGCGACGTAGATATGCTCCCTTAATGAGAAAACTATAAACCGGGAAAGGGCGTGCATACATGCACGTCCTTTTTCCGTTAATGACAATGAGTATACTTAGTGTTAAGATATTTTAGAGGATGATTGTTATGGAAGCTTTTATTGCGAACAATTATGCGAATTACAACAGTAAAAAGGGATATGAGCGAATGGTAATGGAAAATTACCATCGCATCGTTGATAATCAGCGCGAGACTATCAGATATTTTGAAGAAACATCCATTCAAATCTGGTACAACATCGAATCGCTCGATTATTCAATGCATTGGCATCCAGCGTTGGAGATTATTCTGGTACTTGAAGAAGATTATACGATTGAGTTTCCGGGTGAAACCATGGTTTTGAAACCGTATGATATTCTTATCATCCCGGCCGGTGAATTACATCATCTTTTGGCCAGGGATGGAGGCAGCAGAGTAATTTATCTGTTTGATTTCGATTCCATATCGAAAATCGGAGGATTGTCGTATATTGTTCCATTGCTTTCAAGACCTGTATTGATAAACAAGGATAACGATCCACAGATATACAGGAAAGAACGTGATATTCTTGAAGCAATGTTTGCCGAATATGCCAACAATTCCACATTGTGGGAGCTTGACCTTTATTCGAAGCTTCTTGAGTTTCTTACTACTTACGGAAGATATAAGCTTCTTTCCAATGATGAAATCGGCGAGAATGCTTCCGGAAAACAGAAGGAACTCGTAGACAGACTTAATAAAGCATTTGAATATATTGACAATCATTTTACAGAGGATATAACTTTAGAGAGAGCGGCTTTGGTGGCAGGTTTTTCAAAGTTTCATTTCTCAAGAATTTTCAAGGAATGTTCGGGACAGAATTTTTACGATTATCTGTGCTTTAAGCGTATAAAGGAAACGGAAATGCTTCTTATGAATCAAAGCCTTTCCGTAACGGAAATTGCGCTAAGGTGCGGATTTTCAAGTCCGTCATCATTTAACAGGACATTCAGAAGATTCAGAAACTGCACTCCTACCGAATACAGAAGCATGCTCAACAAGAATAAAATGTTCAAAGATTTAGATATCGATGAATAACAGGGAGTGATTTTTTAATGGAATCCACGCTTAGACGAACATGGGCAGAAATAGACCTGGATGCTTTGATTTTTAACTATAAGACGCTTCGAAAGAGAGTCGGAAAAGACGTAAAGTTTCTCGGAGTGGTAAAAGCGGATGCTTATGGTCACGGTTCGGTAAATGTTGCCAAGACACTTGAAACCAACGGTGCCGATTATCTTGCGGTAAGCAGTATAGATGAAGCTGTTGAACTTCGTAAGGGTTCTGTTAAAATGCCTGTTCTTATATTGGGACATACGCCCAAAGAACAGGTTGCAAATCTTATCAAATACAATATTACCCAGGCGGTTACATGCAAGGCCAAGGCACTGGAATACAGTGAAGAAGCCGTCAAACTCGGGAAATCTTTAAAGATTCATATAAAGGTTGACACGGGTATGTCCAGACTCGGATTTTTATGCTCGGACGATATGTTTGATACCGCAGTTTCGGGTATATATGAATCATGTAATCTTCCGGGGCTTGAAGCGGAAGGCATTTTCACACATTTTGCGGTGTCCGATGAGGATGGGGACGATTGCCGTGAATATACATTAAAACAATTCAAACTTTTTACGGACGTTATTGAAGCGGTCGAGAAGAAGATGGGACGCAGGTTTTCAATAAGACATTGTGCCAATACCGGTGCTGTTTACGGATATCCTCAGACTTATCTTGACATGGTTCGCCCCGGACTTTTACTGTACGGATACGGTGAGTATGCAAAGAAACTCGGGTTAAAGCCCGTAATGTCATTAAAGAGTAATATCAGTACCGTAAAAATATATAATCCCAATACGTCCATAAGTTACGGAAGAATTTTTACGACAGATTCGGTTACACGTATAGGAGTAATTCCTTACGGTTATGCGGACGGTTTCTTCAGAAGTCTTTCAAATAAATGCTCACTTTATACGGAGAAAGGTCTTGCTCCCGTAAGAGGAAAGATTTGTATGGATATGTGTATGATTGACCTTACGAAGCTTCCTGATATTGACGTAGGAGACGAAGTTGAAATCTTCGGTAACAACAATCCCATTGAAACGTTATCGGAAATCGCCGGTACAATTCCTTATGAACTTACCTGCGCCGTCAGCAGACGAGTTCCCCGTATCTATATAAAGGACGGAAAGGTAATAGAAAAGGAACTGTTACTCAGAAGCAATGAGTAATAATATAATGATTATTAAGAACCGATTATTAAGGATTTAATTAACCCTTATTTCGGTTCTTTTTTGATGTATTTTTCGAGAAAAAATAATATAATGAAAATGGTTTTGAATAATCGAAACATCTATCGGAGGGTATACAAGTGATTAGCATTAACGATAACTATTTTGAACTTTCAACCGAGAATACGACTTACGCATTCTGCGTAGGGGAAAACGGACTATTGTATCATTTACATTACGGTGCAAGACTCCTTAACTCGGATAAATATTTTGAGGACACCTTAAGAGCATTATCCATGAAGGCAGGACACTCAAAGGGAACTACAATTACTTACGAAAACGATTCGTTTATGGTGCTTGAAGACACGATGACCGAGGTTTCGGCGCTCGGAAAGGGCGATTTCAAGGAACCGTTCGTGGTTATTGAATATGCGGACGGAAGCAGAACATCGGATTTTATTTTTGAGTCATATCGCATTCCCGAAAAATGTGAGCCTTTGACTTCAATGCCGTCACCGACATATGACGAGAAATCATCTCAGCTTGAAATAGTACTTAAGGAGAGGTTTTATCCGGTTAAACTTGTACTTACTTATACGGTTTTTGAGGACTGTGATGTTATTACAAGAAGAGCAAAGCTTATTAACGAAGGTGAAGAGGCAGTAGATGTCGAGAGACTTATGTCTTCACAGATAGATATTGATGACGTGGGCTTTAAGATGATTACCTTTAAGGGCAACTGGGCTCGCGAAATGCATAAATGTGAAACGCTTCTTTCACATGGCCTTTACATTAACAGATCTTTATGCGGAGCGTCTTCAAACAGAAACAATCCCTTTATTATGTTAACCAAAGAAGATGCGGGAGAAGATCACGGTGAAGGATACGGATTTAACCTGATTTATTCGGGAAATCATATGGAAGGTGTCGAAACAGCTTCTTTTGGCAACACAAGATTTATAAGCGGTATAGATACCACAGAGTTTGGATGGCACCTTGAAAAGGGAGAAGAGCTTGAAGCTCCCGAAGCTGTCATGACATTTTCCGACACAGGATACAGAGGCATCAGCAAGGCCATGCATGCTTTTGTAAGAAATCATATTGTAAGAGGTAAATTCAAGGACGCTTTACGTCCGATTCTTATCAACTCATGGGAAGCAATGTATTTCAATATCAGCGAATCCAAGCTTTGCGCACTTGCCAAGGAGGCTAAAAATCTCGGAATCGAGTTGTTCGTAATGGACGACGGATGGTTTAAGGGCAGAAATGACGATACGTCTTCTCTGGGAGACTGGATATGCGAAAAGGACAAGCTTCCGGGAGGAATTAAAAGAATTGCCGATAAAATCCATGAAATCGGACTTTCGTTCGGCTTATGGGTTGAGCCTGAAATGATTAACGAAAACAGTGATTTGTACAGAGAACATCCCGAATATGCGCTTACGATACCCGGAAGAAATCATTCGACCGGTCGTAATCAGATGGTACTCGATCTTACCAATCCGGAGGTTGTCGATTATATTAAAAAGTCCATGTACGATGTCTTTTCATCGGGCGATATCGACTACGTCAAGTGGGATATGAACAGAATGTTTTCCGATGCTTTCGGAAAGACTCTTCCAAAGGAGCGTAAGAAGGAAACCGCGCACAGATATATGCTCGGCCTTTACGATATCATGAAATATCTTACGGAAAGCTTCCCGGATATTCTTTTTGAAGGATGCGCTTCGGGCGGAAATCGTTTCGACCTCGGTATTTTAAGCTTTATGCCTCAGATTTGGGCAAGTGACGATACGGACGCAATCGAAAGAACCATTATTCAGACCGGATACAGCTACGGATATCCAATGTCGGTTGTTACATCACATGTTTCGACATGCCCGAATCATCAGACTTTAAGAAACACTCCGTTAAGAACCAGATTTAATGTGGCGGCGTTCGGCCTTTTGGGATATGAACTTAATCTTTGCGAGCTTCCTTCCGACCAGAAGAAACAGATTAAGGAACAGGTGGAAACTTACAAAAAGTGGCGCGAAGTACTTCAGACAGGTGATTTCTACCGTGTAAACGATAAGGAATGGATTACGGTTTCCAAAGACAGGAAAAAGGCTGTTGTCATGAAGTGGAATATTCTTGTGAAGCCCAATATGTTCAACGAAAGGTTAAGAACCGTAGGACTTGACGACGAAATGAATTATCACATTTACAATGTGCTTGAAAAACATAACATTAAGGAATTCGGCGACTTGGTAAATCAGGTTTCGCCCATTCATGTAAAGAAGGATTCACTGCTTCATAACACGATTGCCAGATTTGTCAAGATAAACGGTGAAGTGGAAAATTACCTGGTTTCGGGTTCTTTGCTTAACAATGCAGGTATAGTTTTAAGCCAGGCTTTCGGCGGAACCGGTATTGATGATGAAGGTACACGGGTATTTCAGGACTTTGCTTCCAGAATGTATTTTATAGAAGCGGATGAGTAGAACTTACGAAAAGAGCAGTTGATATAAGAAAATCGGTAATATTGAATTCCTTCTGCTGTTTTGCTATAATATTGTAGCCTATGGACAGTGGGGGAGTATGTGTCCGGGTGAAGGAAGTATAAATATATGAACTATTCCAAGTCGGGAATTCATAAGCGTCAGCTTACGTTAAATGCGAGAGGACCCAAGTGGTCACGTAAATTCATATTGTTATTGTTGGAAGCATTCTTCGTGCTACTGATAGGCGGAGGAATTTTATGCTGTTCTTTGGGAATCGGCGTATTTAAGGGCATACTTGCCAGCGCACCGGACATTTCGTTGATTTCGGTAACGCCTACCGGAAGATCTTCTTTTGTCTATGACTGCGAAGGAAATCAGATATATAAGCTTGTATCCGCAAACGCAAACCGTATTCCTGTAGGATACGACAAGGTTTCCACCAATATGGAACATGCCTTTGTGGCAATTGAGGATGAAAGATTTTACGACCATAACGGTATTGATATTAAGGGTATTATCCGTGCCGGCTTCAGCGCCGTTAAGGCAGGCGGTTTGGGACAGGGCGCCAGTACCATTACGCAGCAGCTTTTGAAGAACAATGTCTTTACGGACTGGATTAACGAAGAAAGCATGATGGAGAAGATCAAGCGTAAGGTTCAGGAACAGTATTGCGCGGTTCAGCTTGAAAAGACGATGTCCAAGCAAGACATTATCACGAACTACTTAAATACAATTAACCTTGGTCAGAATACTTTGGGTATTCAGTCGGCATCTTTGCGATACTTCGGTAAAAACTGTGACGAGCTTAAGCTTTCGGAGTGTGCATGTATAGCAGCTATTACCCAGAACCCTTCCAAGTATAATCCAATTATTTATCCCGAAAACAATAATACGAGACGTCTTCATGTTCTGGACAAAATGCTTGAACTTGATTTTATTACCAAGGAAGAGCATGACGCTGCTGTTAAGGATGATGTTTACGCTCGCATCACTTCCGTAAATCAGGTGCAGGGCGAGGCACAGACATCTTCGTATTTCGTGGATGCTTTGGTAGATCAGGTTACGGAAGATTTACTTGCCGCAGGTTACGGCGAAACGCAGGTTTATTCGCTTATGTATTCGGGCGGTATAAAAATTAAGTCAACCATGGATCCCAGGATTCAGAAGATTTGCGATGAAGAGTTTTCGAATCCCGAGAATTATCCCGAAAGAATTAAGTGGTTTTTGGATTACAGATTATCCGTAAGAAAAGCCGACGGTACTTTGGTAAACCACAGTAAAGAAATGGTTCAAAGCTACTTTAAGCAGCAAAAGGCTTCGTTTAACCTTCTTTTTGACTCGGAGGAAGAGGCTCAGGCAGCTATTTTGGAATATCAGGAAGCTGTATTGGAGCCCGGTGATGAAATTGAAGCCGAAAATATAAATATTACTCCTCAGCCGCAGGTTTCGTTTACGGTTGAAGAGCAGAGTACAGGTAAGATAGTTGCCATGATCGGCGGACGAGGAAACAAGACCGTGAGCCGAAGTTTTAACCGTGCAACCCAGTCGACAAGACAGCCCGGATCATGCTTTAAGGTTCTGGCTGCGTTTGCACCCGCAATTGATGCTTGCGGCATGACACTTGCCACAGTTTACAATGACGCACCGTTTAACTATTATGACGGAACGCCGGTTTCAAACTGGTACGGTAAAGATACTTACTACGGCTTGTGTAATTTGCGTTACGGTATTTACTGGTCACTAAACGTTGTAGCCGTAAAGACAATTACTCAGATTACACCCGAGCTTGGCATGGATTATCTTGAAAACTTCGGCTTTACGACTCTTGAAAGAGCGAAGGTAATCGGTGACAAGATTTATACCGACATGACTCAGCCGCTTGCACTCGGCGGTATCACAAACGGTGTACTTAACGTAGAACTTAATTCGGCATATGCGGCTATAGCCAACGGCGGTATTTATATTGAGCCTAAGCTTTACACTACCATCGAAGATGCCGACGGAAATATTATTATCGACAACACCAAGCCGGTCGGAAGACAGGTTATCAAGGATACAACCGCATTCTTGCTTACGGATGCGATGAAAGACTGTGTAAATATCGGTACGGGTACAAGAGCCAAATTCCCGGGAATGTCGATTGCCGGAAAGACCGGAACAACGTCCGATTCCAAGGACTTGTGGTTCGCAGGATTTACTCCTTACTATACCGCTTCATGCTGGTCGGGATACGACAACAACATCGAAATGAACGACAGAGAATCCAAGATTCCCCAGACAATGTTCAGAGCCGTTATGTCCCGTGTACACGAAGACCTTCCGGATATCGGATTTACAATGCCTTCCGGTATTGTGCGTGCAACGGTTTGCAGCAAGTCAGGTCTTTTACCCAATCCGGGATTGTGCGATGCATGCCTTGTTTCGGAATACTTTACAGAGGAAACTGTTCCCACGACTCAATGTAATGTTCACTATGTCGGAAGAGTTTGCCCTTACGACCATCTTCCCGCTACGGATTTGTGTCCGTTTGCATACGAAGGTGTGGCAGAATTCCTGCCGCCCGAGGATGAAAAGCTTCTTGCCGGTTCGACAATTATCGATGATTTGGATCCTTTGAGTGTCGGAACGACAGTACAGCCCAACCATACGGGATTTTGCCATCATACGGAGGCTTTCTTCGCTCAGGAGAACTGGGAAGCTATCCTTGAACAGGAACGTATCGAGATGGAAAACAGAGGAGCCGGAGAACCTGCTGCCCAAGAGGAACAGGATAACGGCGGAGAAGAATAATGAACTTTATTAAGCAGGTTAGAGAAGAAATCAAAATCATACGAGAACGTGACCCTGCAATTCATTCGAATATGGAAGTTTTTCTTTATCCGAGTTTTAAGGTTATGCTTCATTACAGAATGGCGCATAAGCTATATTTGAAAGGCCACTATTTCTGGGCACGTTTCGTGTCTCAAAGAGCGGTACGCAAGACGGGTATCGAAATTCATCCCGGTGCGCAGATAGGCGAAGGCCTGTTTATCGACCACGGTAACGGTGTTATTATCGGCGAGACTACAATCATCGGCGATAACTGTACTCTTTATCAGGGTGTTACACTCGGCGGTACCGGTAAGGAACAGGGAAAGCGTCATCCTACCCTCGGAAACAACGTCATGGTAAGTGCGGGTGCCAAGGTTTTGGGCTCGTTCAAAATCGGAGATAATTCCAAAATCGGTGCGGGCAGTGTTGTATTAAACGAGGTCCCTGCGAACTCCACGGTAGTGGGTGTTCCCGGTCGTGTAGTCAAAAGAAACGATCTTGCCTTACCGCAAAGCGAAATGAACCAGGTAGATTTACCGGACCCTGTTCGCGAGGATATTATGGCACTTCAGGCAGCCAATACGGAGCTTGTCAATCGTGTGCTGGAACTTGAAACAAGAGTAAAGGAGCTTACCAAATAGTTGGCGGATAACAGAAGAGACGATTTGTTTCAAATAATAAATGATGATTTTGCATTAAAGGATATTGTGCCGGGGGAGGCTGCTCCTTTAGTACTTGCGTATATCGGAGATGCGGTTTATGAAATAATTATTCGCCAGATGGTTGTTTCAAAAGGAAACCGTGCCGTTGAAAAACTCCATAAAAAGGCGATAACGCTTGTTAATGCAGGGACTCAGGCGGATATGATAGAAGCATTGATTCCTTTACTTACTCCCGAAGAGGAAAGCATATATAAGCGGGGTAAGAACGCCAAATCGGGTACGAGCTCGAAGAATGCAAGCCTTAAGGATTATCACAAGGCTACCGGATTTGAGGCGCTGATAGGATATCTTTATTTGAAAAATGAAATGAACCGTATATCGGAGCTTATTAAAAAGGCTTTCGAACTTTTAAATCTTTTGGATTTTTAATATGGGAAATAAACATTATGGAAGAAAACAATATAGTTAATGAATCGAAAATAGAAGGCAGAAACGCGGTCATTGAGGCTTTCAGAAGCGGCAAGACAATCGACAGACTCTACGTTTTGGACGGTTGTCAGGACGGCCCCATAAGTACCGTTAAAAGAGAAGCCAAGAAGCAGGACACCATTATAAAGTATGTTACCAAGGAAAGACTCGATCAGATGTCCGAAACAGGTAAGCACCAGGGCGTTATAGCGATAAGCGCCGCTTACAATTATTCGGAGATGGAAGATATTTTTAATCTTGCCAAGTCGAAAGGCGAGGATCCTTTCGTTATTATTCTTGATAATATAGAAGACCCTCATAATCTCGGAGCCATTATTCGAACTGCCAATCAGGCAGGCGCTCACGGGGTTATTATTCCCAAGAACAGAGCGGTGGGACTTACAGCTACCGTTGCCAGAACTTCGGCCGGTGCGCTCAACTACACTCCCGTGGTTAAGGTTACAAATATTGCTCAGACAATAGAAGAATTAAAGGAAAAAGGTCTTTGGTTCGTATGTGCCGACATGGATGGTGAGGTTATGTACAACTTAAACCTTAAAGGCCCTATCGGTCTTGTTATAGGCAACGAAGGTGAAGGAGTCGGAAGACTTGTTAAACAGAAGTGCGACTTTGTTGCTTCGATACCCATGAAGGGTGACATTGATTCCTTAAATGCATCGGTTGCTACCGGAGTTTTAGCCTATGAAATCGTCAGACAGCGTCTTTCAAAATAAATACAGTGATTTCTCGGATGAAGAGCTTATCTTAAAATACAGAGACGGCGAGAAGGACATCGAAGATTATATACTTAACAAGTATAAAAATCTTGTCTTAAGCAAGGCCAAGTCCATGTACATCATCGGCGGTGATACGGATGATTGCATTCAGGAAGGAATGATAGGACTGTTTAAGGCAATAAGGGATTACGACTTCGGACGTGATGCCGGCTTTTTTACTTTTGCCGATTTGTGTATTTCAAGACAAATGTACACTGCGGTTACCGCATCGGGACGCAAGAAGCATATGCCACTTAATTCATATATTTCTCTATACGCCGACGAAGAGGACGATTTTAATACTTCATTGATGGAAACATTAAGCGACGAACGGGAAAACAATCCCGAGAACATGCTTATCGACAAGGAAAACGTCGATGAAATCGAGAAAATTATTGAGTCGGAGCTTTCGGATTTTGAAAAGAGTGTCATTGAACTTTATCTTACGGGAATGGGATATGTGCAGATTGCAAAGGTCCTTTGTAAAGACGAAAAGTCTACGGATAATGCTCTTTCAAGAGCCAGAAGCAAAATAAAAAAATATATAAAAGCACAATGAACTGACGGGCAGAACTTTATTGTTTTGCCCGTTATTGCTTTTTGCTGTTTTTTGGGGTATCATGGTAGTGTGCTAAAGCACACAAATTGAAAGGAGAAAAGAGAAATGAGGAAATTTTCATTTGTTCTTGCCGCAGCAGCATTGGCAATTGCCATGGCTGTTCCCACAAATGCAGCGGAAATCAAGAACAACAACACTGTCGAAATTGTAAAAGACATGGGTACCTATGATTTACATGAATTGGTAAATCTTGATGCCACAGCAGACAAGGGTTCGTCCATTACGGTTACAAACCCCAACAAGCCTGATTCTAAGGCACCGGTTTTGAAGAGCATTAAGTTCGATAAGTCTTCATATACGGTAGGAAAAGACAACTATGTTAAAGCTACCATTAAGGCAACGGATGATTTATCGGGAATAAAATACGGACAGATTCATTACGTGAATGCGAAGAGCGGATTGGGATTTACTGTTTATTTTTATGAGTCAGATTATAACAAGAAGAAGAAGGTTTATGATGCCGAAGCATATATCAGCTCCTCGCTTAAGACCGGAACATATAATTTTGCCTATGCTTATGTGTATGACAATGCCGATAATGAAAAATACTATTCTTCCACCGACAAGTCGGTCCCTTCGTTTTTAAAGAAATCAAGCGTTAAACTTGTAGTACCCGCATGCAAAATGGTTCCTACGTTAAAGAATATTACCATAGAGCCTGACGTTATCAATTATGTTGCAGGTGCTTCATACGAAGACAGGGAGAAAGCAACAATTACTGTTGACGCAACTTCCAAAGTAGAAGATATTGATTATATTTATGTAGGCCTCAAGATGAAAGCTTCTGAAACCTCATGGCGTGGTACGAGTGTGTATGTATATAAGCACTATGATTATAAAACAGGCAAATCATATTGGGCGGGTGATTTTTCCGCATACAGTGATTCTTACATAGGAACATGGACTGTAGATTATGTTACCTTCTACAACAGCACAGGCGGTTTTGTGGAATTTAACTACGATAACAAGAAACTTCCTACTTCTTACAAGAAAAAAACAGTTACCGTAAAGGGAAAGGCCGATTCCGACAAGACTCTTCCCAAGGCTACCGCAGTTTCTTTCGTAAAGAAAAAGGTTACCATGTCCAAGAAAACAGCTACAACACCCATAGATATTGATGTTACAGTTTCGGATGCAGGTTCGGGTGTAAAATATGTATTCATACAGTTAAACGATACAAAGAACGGTAGAGCTTATTCCGGATCAGCAAGCTTGAGTACACCGATAAAGAAGGGCAAGGTCAGAGTTACTGTTAATGTTCCGAAGAATGCAGCTTCAGGAACCTTTAAGATTTCGTACCTGGATGTTCAGGATGCAGCCAATAATACTGTTTATTATGTAACTTCTTCTGTCAAAAATAAAAATTACAAGAAGGTTAAGAATTACAAGGCATTCCCTTCGGCAATTGCCAAGGTTAAGCTTACATTAAAGAATACCTACAAGAAGAAATAATTTTTCCGGCGGGTCACACAAAAGTGTGGCCCGCTATTGTTTTTTTTAAAATTTTTTTATATTATACAAATGTGTGTCAAACACATTGTTTGAAAGGAGAGAAGAGATAATGAGGAAATTTGCATTTGTTCTTGCCGTGGCAGCATTTGCAGTGGCTTTGGCTGTGCCTGCCAATGCGTCGGAAATCAAGAACACTAACAGTTACGAATTTGTTACCCCCATGGGAGATTATGACTTTCATGAAATAGTAGCAATTGATCAGGGTTCAGATAAGGGCTCATCTATTACGATTACCAACCCCAACAAGCCTGATTCAACGGCGCCGACCATAAAGAGCGTTAAGCTTGACAAGTCGAAGTATGTAATCGGAACCGATAATTATATGAAGGTTACCATTAAGGCAACGGATAATCTTTCGGGCATCGGTCATGGTTATATTTACTATACCAATTCAAAGACCAAGGATACCATTTCCGTTCATTTCAGCGAGACAGATTACGACAAGAATAAGAAAGTGTATGTCGATGATGCATATATTTCTCCTACCGCAAGCGGCGGAACATATAAGTTCGATTATGCTACCGTAAAAGATAACGCAGGAAATGAGAAAATCTATTTATCCACAGACAAGAAGACTCCCTCTTTCTTAAAGAAGTCCAAGTTTACTCTTGTGCAAAAACCGTGCAAAATCAATCCTACATTGAAGAGCATTGATATAAAGACGCCCGTACTTACTTACGTTTTCAAGTCCGATTGGGATGAAAAGCAAAGAACTGTTGTTACCGCCAAGGCAACATCAACAGGCGAAAACATAGAAACCATTATTGTTTATTTCCGCAAAGATTTTTCAAGTGATTCATTTGCGACTGCAGGTGCGACTTTATTTAAGACGGTCGATAAAAAGACCGGGGAAGTCTATTATGAAGGTGAATATGTAGCTGCCAGTGATTATTCGATAGGAACCTGGTATGTATATGCCGTAGATTTTTATAACGCTTCAGGTGGATTCGTAGAAATAAATTATGATAACAAGAAGCTTCCTACTTCGTACAAGAAGAAAAAAATAACGGTAAAGGCTCAGGCCGGTGCCGATTTGACGCAGCCTAAGGCTACTGCTTTTTCTTTTGTCAAGAATAAGCTTACAATGTCCAAGAAGAAGGATTCGGTACTCGTAGACCTCAATGTTACCGTTGCCGATGCAAATTCGGGTGTAAAACATGTTTATGTAAGAATATGCGATACCAAGACAGGCAGATATTTCTATAAGTCGGTGTCCCTGACCACTCCCGTCAAGAAAGGCAAGATTAAGCTTACACTCGAAATCCCCAAGAATTGCGCTTCGGGAACATTTAAGCTTGAAGAAGTAAAATTAGAAGATGCTTCAAATAACTATACCAATTACGTTCCTTCCGCAACCAAGAACAAACTTTACAAGAATGACAAGACATATAAAGCATTCCCTTCATTCATGTCAAAGGCTAAGCTTGTAGTAAAGAATACTTATAAGAAGAAATGATTTTTGCGGGTCACACATTTGTGTGGCCCGTTTTCGATTATTGGCAAAAGAAAAAAGACCTGAATTTTGATATTTCAAAATTCAGGTCTTTCGAGCTGATGACGGGAATCGGACCCGTGACCTCCTCACTACCAATGAGGTGCGCTACCGACTGTGCCACATCAGCCTGCGAAGGATATATTAGCATAGCGGTATGGGTTTGTCAAACAAATTGTGTGAAGTTACGGCACAATAGAAAATGACGCCCGCGTGTTGCCCGGGGAATGTAATATGTTGTAAAATATCAGAGGATATTTTACGGATAAAAAGTTTGGAGAAACGAATGAACGAACCTTATATTGTTCTCACAAAAGGCGGAACGGCAGAGACGGAACTTAAAAAATCCAGATTCATAGCGAATGTGTCGGTTGCCAGTACAAGGGAGGAAGCCGAAGCATTTATCGAAAGCATCAGAAAGAAATATTATGATGCACGGCATAACTGCTATGCTTATGTATGCGGCAAGGACGGAAGCGAAGTTAAATTTTCCGATGACGGAGAGCCTTCTCAGACCGCGGGGCTTCCGATGTATTCGGTCATTTCAAAATCGGGGATAAGAAATGTTGTTGTGGTGGTGACAAGATATTTCGGCGGAACGCTTTTGGGAGCAGGACCCTTGTCGGGAATGTACACCGAGGCGACGGCTTTGGGATTGAAGGCAAGCGAAACCGCCGTTATGAAATACGGTGTGACGGCCGATGTAAAAGCCGACTATTCCGAAGCGGAGAAAATAAGAAGATTGTTTGAAAACGAAGATGTTTCGATTCTTTCGACGGATTATTCGGATAAGGTTATTTTTTCTTTTGCCACGGACTTTGAAAAGTATGAGGCGACGGTAGAAAAGATTATCTCTCTGTCGGCAGGAAAAGCTCTTGTCGAGAAAACCGGAGAACAATATTTCAAAACCGGAGAGTAATCGCATTATTTGAGAAGCACAACACAACATTTGTGTTGAAATAAGCGCGTTTTCGAATGTAATATTGCATTTGGAATACATTATTATAAGAGGTTATTTATGAAAAGAATGGGAAAGAAATTTTGTGTTGCAGTATTGTTGATTTTGACGATTTTTATGAACGAGTATAAGGGTGTGGTATTTGCGGAAGGCAAGGTAGATACGTCACTTACGCCGCTTCGCGACGCCGTATGCGAGAAGATGGGTGAAGATACCATTGTCGGATGTGCCGTTACTCTTTCGGAAATATCGCTTAATGATATTCAGGATTTGGTTGAACATCATTTTAACGCGATTACCATAGGTAATGAGCTTAAGCCCGATGCAATGTTCGGGTACAGCAATGATAAATGCCCCGGAACGGTTGAGGTTGAATTTAACGGCGAGACATTTACAGCTCCCAAGCTTGACTATTCAAGAGCGGAGAAAATTTTGAACATTATTTACGATTGGAATCAGGAGCATCCCGATCGTTTTATTAAGGTAAGAGGCCATGTTCTTGTATGGCACTCACAGACGCCGGAATGGTTTTTCCACGAAGAATACGATCCCAAGAAGGATTATGTTTCCAAGGAAGAAATGAGTAAGCGTCTTGAATGGTATATTAAGACGATGCTTGAGCATTTTACGGGTCCCGAAAGCAAGTATAACGGCATGTTCTATGCATGGGACGTTGTAAACGAAGCCTGCAGCGACGGTGCGGGATACAGAAAAGACAATGAAAACCCCGGCGAATCCTTGGGAAAGTCAACGCACGGCTCCAATTCAAGCTGGTGGCATGTTTATCAAAGCGAAGAGTATATTATTGAAGCATTCCGATATGCCAACAAGTATGCGCCCGCGGACGTTGACCTTTATTACAATGACTATAACGAAACCGTATTTTCAAAAATAAAGAGCATCAGCACTCTTCTTGAAACAGTAAAGAATGCCGAGGGAACCCGTATTGACGGCATGGGACTTCAGGGACATTACAGTTCAACCGAAATGATGCAGGATAAGATTGAATCGGCTGCCAAGAGCTATATCAAATATGTTGATAAGATAATGATTACCGAGTGGGATTTAAAAGCCGCCGATACTTATGACGGAAGCGACGAAGCGAAGGTTGAAGAATATACCAAGCACGCTTTGAGATACCGACTTATGTATGAAAAGCTTATGCAGATGCAAAGTAACGGAATCAATGTTGCCGGCTTTACATTCTGGGGAACGATTGACAAGTATTCATGGCTTCAGTCTTCTAATAACGTAGGCGGAGCATCGAAGGGCGGCTTGCAGTGCCCGCTTCTTTTCGATGACGAGTGTAATGCAAAGCCTGCTTATTGGGCGTTTGCAGATAAAGAGCACATGACCGATATGAAGAAAGCGGCAGAAACTTTAAAGAAAGAAACAGCTTTAGAAGAAGCTTTAAAAGAGCCCGCTTCCGAGGAAGAGAAATCCTTAGAAGAGCCTTCGAAGGATGAGAGCGAAGAAAAGGTAAATGTTTCGGATAATGAAAGCGAAAGCGAAGAAACTCCCGCTGCTTTGGAAGAAACTTCGGATTCATCATGGAGTAATGCATTAAAGAAAGCGCTCCCTCCCTTATGCATGGTAATTGTAATCGTTGTTGCTTTCGGAATTTTCAAAAAAATGGTCTTCGGGAAAGGATAAATAACAACGGATTTATCGGTAAATGAACCAATATATTTCATTGACACGAAAGTGCTGGTTTAGTATATTAAAGTGAAGGTTTTTTGTGACCTTATAGTAATTTCGAAAGGTGGTGGTTTTATGAGTAGTCCAAGTCATATATCAAGCGACAATCCTGTTCCACGAACGTGGAGCCATAAAATCATAACCGAAAGAAGGAAATTGCTATGGAAGATATCAAAGAGTTACTTGAAACCAGGCAATACACATCTTTGCGTCAAAAACTTACCGAATTAAATGACGCGGATATCGCAGCCGTAATGGAGAACCTTGAAGAAGGGGATATGCTTAAAGTATTCCGTATTCTTCCCAAGGATACCGCTGCGGATGTATTTGCTTATCTTGAAGTGGAACATCAGCAATTCATTATTACTTCCCTTTCTGAAAAGGATGCTGCAAACATTATTAATAATATGATGGCCGATGATGCAACAGACCTTTTCGAGGAAATGCCTGCCAATATCGTAAAGAAATTATTGGCCAATGTCGATCCAGAGGCCAGAAGGGATATTAATCATCTTTTGAGATATCCCGAAGATTCCGCCGGAAGTATCATGACAGTGGAGTATGTTGACCTTAAGGAAAACATTACCGTAAAGCAGGCTTTCGACCGCGTAAGAAATGTTGGTGTTGATTCGGAAACAATTAATATTTGCTACGTTCTTGATACGAGCAGACACCTTTTGGGTACTGTAGCATTAAGATATTTACTGTTAAGCGACCCGGATGCGCTTATCGGAGACATCATGCATGAGAATGTCATTTCCGTTAATACGCTTATGGACCAGGAAGAGGTTGCCAGACAGTTTAAGAAATACGACTTTACTTCGATGCCGGTAGTAGACAATGAAAACCGCCTTGTCGGTATTATCACTGTCGACGATATCATGGATATTTTGGAAGAAGAGACCACCGAGGATATTGAAAAGATGGCCGCTATTCTCCCCGGTGACAGACCGTACATGAGAACCGGTGTTTTTGAAACTTGGAAAAAGCGTATTCCGTGGCTTTTACTGTTGATGGTATCGGCAACGTTTACAGGCAGAATTATCGGTAAGTTCGAAGATGCACTTGCCATATGCGGTGTGCTTACAACATTTATTCCGATGCTTATGGATACAGGCGGTAATGCCGGCGGACAGGCCAGCGTTACGATTATCCGTGGACTTTCCCTTGAGGAAATCCAGTTTAAAGATATTTTTAAAGTAATATGGAAAGAACTTCGCGTTTCTTTGGTATGCGGTGCAACTCTTGCCGCATGTAACTTCGCAAAGCTTCTTTTATTGGACAGAGTAGAACTTGAGGTTGCACTTGTTGTATGCCTTACTCTTGTAGCGGTAGTAATCATTGCCAAGTTTATAGGCTGTGTACTTCCCATGATAGCCAAGAAAATCGGTTTCGACCCGGCGGTTATGGCAAGTCCCTTTATTACCACCATAGTAGACGCATTGTCTTTGTTGATTTATTTCAGAATTGCAACTACATTTCTTCATCTGTAATTTAACGCAATAGATTATTTTTATTTTGCCATAATTGAGAGAGCGATATGAATATAGCAAATTTGTTTGCCAACAAGAAAACAGTATATTCCCTTGAAGTATTTCCGCCCAAGAAGGCCGGAAGTGTTGAAACGGTTTACAATACACTTTACGGTTTAAGAGGCCTTAACGTTGACTTTATAAGTGTTACGTACGGTGCCGGCGGTTCCGAAATTCAGAAGAACAAGACGGCGGAAATTGCGTCCTTAATTAAGCAGGAGTACGGAATTGAGCCTTTAAGCCACCTTACATGCGTAGGCTCCACAAGGGAAGACATTGAGGCGACTCTTGTTAAACTTAAGGAAATCGGTGTACAGAATATACTTGCATTAAGAGGAGATATGCCCGCTGAGGGAGAGCCCGTTATGGCATTTTCTCACGCAAGCGAACTTGCTGCATTTATAAGGGATTTCGATCCTTACTTTAATGTTGCCGGAGCCTGCTATCCGGAATGCCATGTGGATGCCAAAAATCTTGATGAGGATATCGAAAACCTCAAGAAGAAGGTTGACGCGGGAGTAACGCATCTTACGACTCAGCTTTTCTTCGATAACGAGCTTTTCTATTCGTTCAGGGAGAAGGTTGAAAAGGCAGGTATTACGGTTCCGATTACAGCGGGAATAATGCCTATCGTTAAGCGTACTCAGGTCGAGAGAACTGTTGCAATGTGCGGTGCTTCCATACCGCCCAAGTTCGCAAGACTTATTTCCAAATATGCGGATTCACCCGAGGCATTAAATGACGCCGGAATATCTTATGCGGTAGACCAGATTTCGGATCTTGTCGCGAATGATGTCAGAGGTATTCATTTATATACCATGAACAACGTTGAAACCGCGCAGAAGATTACCGCTGCTACCGAAAACATGATAAAGAGTGCAAATAAATATTAATGAACATTCAGTTAACCAGTGAAGATCGTTTAGAAATATTAAGATATTTGGGATATCGTAACAGCGAATTATCTCAACAGACGGAAGACGACATTGCCGATTGCATCCTTATGACCAATGATCTTAAGGATGTTCGTTCGGTGTGGCGTCTTTTTGACATTTCATACACGGAAGAAGGCACTTTGCTTAACGATACGGTATTTAAGGGAGAGAGCCTTAAAAAGCATTTAAACGGTGCCGATAAGGGCGTTTTACTGGCGGTAACGATCGGCAATGATTTTGATGCTGCGGTAAACAGGCTTATGATTACAAATCCTTCCAAGGGAGTTATACTTAATTCCTGCGGAATTACTTTAACGGAAAAAGCGGCAGATGAACTTCAGAAAGAAATTGAAGGCAGGCTGTCGGATATAAAAACGGGTGTGCGTTTCAGCCCGGGTTACGGTGATTTACCGATAGAAACCCAAAAGGATTTCATCAGATTGCTTGATGCAGAGAGAAAAGCAGGCATAAGGCTTAACGAAAACATGCTTATGAATCCGTTAAAGAGCGTAAGTGCCGTGTGTGCCGTTATACCGAAATAATCAATATACATATTCATCTTAAGGGAGTAGAGAATAATGAATTTTTTTGACGATATCCTTCTTTTGGACGGAGCAATGGGAACAGAGCTTTTAAAAGCAAAGGCGCCCATGGGAAAAGTTCCCGAAGAACTTAATATAGATAATCCGAAGTATGTAATGGATGTGCACAAAGCTTATTGCGAGGCAGGCTCGGACATTATTTACTCAAATACGTTCAGCGCCAACGCATATAAGTGTAAAGACAGCAAATACACGCCCCGGGAGCTCGTTACGGCAGCAGTAAAGAATGCTATTGAAGTTGCCAAGCCCTACGGGGCAAAGGTTGCCATGTCAATGGGCACAATCGGCGATATTTTGGAGCCGTTCGGAAACTTAAAATTCGAACAGGCTTATGACATGTACAAGGAAATGATAATTGCGGGAGAAAAAGCCGGAGCCGAGCTGATTGTTTTTGAAACACAGACCGACTTACTGGAGGTTAAGGCCGGTGTTCTTGCGGCCAAAGAAAACAGCACGCTTCCGATTATGGTTACCATGACCTTTGAAAAGAACGGAAGAACCTTTACGGGAACCGGAATAGAAGCCATGGCCGTTACTTTATCCGCACTTGGAGTAGATGCCATCGGAATTAACTGTTCACTCGGACCGAAGGATTTACTACCGTTGGTTAAGAAGATGCGTGAGTATACAGACCTTCCGATTGCGGTAAAGCCCAATGCAGGCTTGCCGGATTCCGTTACAGGCAAATATTCGATGACACCCGAAGAATTTTCGGAAGAAATGATTCCGTTTTTGGAAATGGGTGTATCAATGGTGGGCGGATGCTGCGGAACAACTCCGGAATTCATCAAAGCCTTGAAGGCCAGGGCAAAACAGTATAAGCCCATTAATCCTATGAAGAATAATCATTCCTATCTTTCGAGCGGAAGAATGGTGGTTGACATAACAAAGGTTCATCCTGTAGGCGAGAGAATTAATCCTACAGGCAAGAAGCTTTTTAAGGAAGCATTACTTAATCACGACCTTGATTATGTCATGAAACAGGCGATTGAGCAGGTAGAAGCGGGAGCTCAGATTCTTGACGTCAATGTGGGAATTCCTACGATTGATGAACCGGCTCTTATGGAAGAAGTTGTTAAAAAACTTCAGACGATAGTTGATGTTCCGCTTCAGATAGATTCATCGGATCCCAAGGCCATTGAAGCCGCGCTTCGCCACTATAACGGCAAGGCGCTTATTAACAGCGTTAACGGAGAAGACGAGGTTTTGGATAAAATTCTTCCGATAGCGCATAAATACGGGGCAGCAGTCATCGGACTTACAATGGATAAAAACGGTATTCCTTCCGAATGCGAAAAGAGAGTCGAAATCGCAGGACACATAGTAGAGAAGTGCGCACAGTATGGTATTGAACCGAAGGATATTTATATCGACTGTCTGACGCTTACGGTAAGCGTTCAGCAGAAGGAGGCCTTCGAAACATTAAAGGCAATCCGTGCGGTAAAAGAAAAGTATGGCGTTCATACCGTGCTGGGTGTTTCAAACATTTCATTCGGATTACCGAAACGTGAATATATTAATACGACATTTTTAACTCTTGCTTTAAATGCGGGCTTGGACCTTCCGATCATAAATCCGAACAGTGATGCAATGATGGGTGCCGTAGATGCATTTACAGTGCTTTCTTCCATGGATGAAAACGCGACGGAGTATGTCGAAAAATATGCCAGGATTCAGGCGCTCGAGAAAGAACAGAAAGAGCGTGAAAAAGCCTTGAAAGCAAAGCTTATGACGGATGTTTCGGGGAAAGAACAGGGAAACAACGATGGTTTACATAACACGGAAGCAGATGAGATAACTTCTTCAATAAAGAAAGGCCTCAGTGAGTCTGTCGCCAAAGCAGTGGAAGCTCTTTTGGAAGTAAACGATGCCCTGGATATCGTGAACAATAAACTTATTCCGGCTCTTGATGAAGTGGGAAAAGATTTTGAGTCCGGAAAGTTATTTCTTCCGCAGTTATTAAGTGCGGCTACCGCAGCATCAGCCGGCTTCGATGTTATCAAGAAAAAGCTTGCGGCCGAAAACAAAGAGTCGGTTTCCAAGGGAAAGATTGTTCTTGCCACGGTAAAAGGCGATGTGCATGATATCGGAAAGAATATCGTAAAGACTATTCTTGAAAATTACGGTTATACGGTTATCGACCTTGGCAAGGATGTTGATCCCGAGAAGGTAGTTGAAGCGGTAAAGAAGGATAGCATTAAGCTTGTCGGTCTTTCGGCACTTATGACAACAACGGTAGCTTCGATGGAAGAAACGATAAAAGCGCTCAAAGAAGCGGGATGTGATTGCAAAATAATGGTCGGTGGAGCTGTCTTGACACCTGACTTTGCAGTAAAAATCGGCGCGGATTTCTATTCAAAGGATGCCAAGCAGTCTGCGGATATTGCAAACAGTATTTTCACTTAATACGGATTACTTACCGATACGCCTTAATTTATGCGTATCGGTATTTTTTTGCCTTTTAGGGGCGAAAACACGCGCTTTTTCGGTGTTTTTTACATTGCACCCCCATAAATGGCGGTGCTATAATCGGCAAGGTTGATTGTGTTAAAAAATGGAGATTAATGTATGATTACAAAGAGAGAAGATATCAGAAACGTTGCTATTATCGCCCATGTTGATCACGGCAAGACCACACTTGTTGACGGCTTATTAAAGCAAAGCGGTGTATTCCGTGAGAATCAGGATGTTGCCGAACGTGTTATGGACTCTAACGATATTGAGAAGGAAAGAGGTATAACAATTCTTTCCAAGAACACGGCTGTAATGTACAAGGGCACCAAGATAAATATTATTGATACTCCCGGCCATGCCGATTTCGGCGGTGAAGTTGAGCGAGTATTAAAAATGGTTAACGGCGTTATTCTTGTTGTAGATGCTTTTGAAGGCCCAATGCCTCAGACCAAGTTTGTTTTGCGTAAGGCAATGGAACTTAAACATCCCGTTATCGTATGCGTAAACAAGATTGACCGTCCGGAAGCAAGACCGAATGAAGTCGTTGATGAAGTTCTTGAACTTTTAATGGACCTTGATGCGACAGATGAACAGCTTGACTGTCCTTTTGTTTTTGCCTCGGCAAAAGCAGGCTTCGCTACACTCGATCCCGATGTTGCAGGCACCAACATGGAGCCTTTGTTCGATACAATCGTAAATTATATTCCCGCTCCCGAGGGTGATCCCGAGGCAGGTACGCAGATGTTAATCAGTACAATCGATTACAATGAGTATGTCGGACGTATCGGTGTAGGTAAGATTGATAACGGTTCACTTTCCGTAAATCAGGAAGTTATGATTGTTAACCATCATGAACCCGACAAGATGAAGAAGGTTAAGGTTTCCAAACTTTACGAGTTTGACGGACTTAGCAAGGTTGAAGTTAAAGAAGCGGGAATCGGTTCTATCGTTGCAATTTCGGGTATTTCGGATATTCGTATCGGTGATACGCTTGCGGCAGTTGATAATCCGGTTGCGATTCCTTTTCAGAAGATTTCAGAGCCTACCATCGCAATGCATTTTATAGTAAATGATTCTCCTTTGGCGGGTCAGGAAGGTAAGTTTGTTACAAGCCGTCACATTCGTGACAGACTTTTTAAAGAGCTTAATACAGACGTTTCTTTACGTGTCGAAGAAACCGAATCGACCGATGCATTCAAGGTTTCGGGCCGTGGCGAGCTTCACCTTTCCGTACTTATTGAGAACATGAGACGTGAAGGCTATGAGTTTGCGGTAAGTAAAGCGGAAGTTTTATACAAGGAAGACGAAAAGGGTCATAAGCTTGAGCCTATGGAACTTGCTTACATAGATGTCCCCGAGGAATTTTCGGGTGTCGTTATCGAAAAGCTTTCCATCAGAAAGGGAGAACTTAAGGAAATGGGTCATACAAGCGGTGGATACACCAGACTTATTTTCTCGATTCCCTCAAGAGGACTTATCGGATACAGAGGTGATTTCATGACCGATACAAAGGGTAACGGTATTATGAACACCATTTTTGACGGATACGGTCCTTACAAGGGAGATATCGCATACCGTGCGCAGGGTTCTTTGATTGCATTTGAAGGCGGTGAATCGGTTACTTACGGTCTTTTCAATGCACAGGAGAGAGGTACCTTGTTTATCGGAGCCGGCGAAAAGGTATACGGCGGTATGGTAATCGGTCAGACCGGTAAGAGCGAAGATATCGAAGTTAATATTTGCAAGACAAAGCATCTTACAAATACACGTTCTTCATCGGCCGATGATGCGTTAAAGCTTGTTCCGCCCAAGATTTTGAGCCTTGAACAGGCATTGGATTTCATCGATACGGATGAACTTTTGGAAGTAACTCCCACCAAACTTCGTATCAGAAAGAAAATCTTAGATCCTACTTTAAGAAAGAGAGATTCTTTCAGAAGAAAACAGATGCAGTAATTTTTTCTGATATTTATATAAGTAAGTTTTTTGTTAATGCCACAAGTTTATACTTGTGGTATTATTTTTGAGGTGAGTAGGGTGTGAAACAAGTCTTAATAAATTGTCGATTAGGGCGGAGAATATTATGAATTCGTTTATTTTGGCGTTAACGTGCACGCTTATGTCCTTGATGATTACAATTCTGTATTTCGGAAAGAGCAGGGCGCTGAACGAGGAAACAAAAGTATATAAATTCTTTTGTATCGGTTCCCTTGCATCATCCGTTTTGGAAACGGTTTTTCTACCAATCGGTTTTTATGATACGACGGGATGGATGGTTGATATTATTGGATATCTTTATTACTTTTCTATCTATTTCTGGGTTATTACCTTGGCAAACTATGCTTTTGTCATAAGTGTTCCCAAGATTAATAAACTGATTGTGCCCCATACGGTGGTTTCCTGCCTTGTGTATGTGTTTTTTATGTTAAATTTCCCGATTGAACTTCATAGAGGAACCAATTTCGGAGATTCATGCTTATACGGAAAAATAGACTATATGACGGCAGCATTGTTTACGGTTTACTTTTTTGCAATTGTGGTGATTGTTGCTACTCATTTCGATAAAAAAATTATTCGGAAATATATACCCATTTTTTCATTTATCGCAATCGTAGGAATTGTAGGTGTAATGCAATTCCTGTTCAGAGGCATATTATTGGTTACCGCAGGACAGATGTTTATTACTTACATGATGTACTTTACCATGGAAAATCCGGACATGCGACTTGTTGCGCAGATTGAAGCGGAGAAGAAAAAGGTAGAGGAAGTCAATAAGTCCAAAATGCAGTTTCTCTCAAGCATGTCGCACGAAATCGGCACCCCTTTAAATGTCATTACAGGTCTTTCCCAGTCGATTCTTAACAAAACGGATGCCGGTAACGAAAAGCTTCACAAGGATACTTTGGAAATAAGAAAATCCGCAAGAGACCTTTCCGAGATAGCGCAGAATATGATTGATATGTGCCGTCTGGAAGACGAGAATGTTGAAATCGATGAACATGATTATGATGTTTTCGAGATAATAGATGATGTTATTTCAACCAATGAATATCGTATTATCGGAAAAAACGTTACTTTCTTAAAAAACATTTCGCCCGACATCCCTTCAAAGCTTATCGGCGATTCAAAATGTATTCAGCTTATTTTGAATAATATATTATCCAATGCATTTAAGTATACGCATATAGGATTTGTAGAACTTACGGTATCGGCCGATACAAAAGACGATGTTTGCCATCTTATGTTTAAGGTTTCGGATACCGGTAAGGGAATGGATGAAGCGGAACTTTCCAATATGTTTATCAGCTTTTCAAGAGGCGAGTCGGTTAAAAACAGCAGTATTTCCGGAACAGGTCTTGGTCTTGCGATAACGAAAAAGATTGTAAACGCTTTGAACGGAACAATTGAGGTTCAAAGCGAGGAAAACAAGGGAAGTACGTTTACCGTAAATCTTGATCAGAAGATTGCCGAAAGCGGGAATGTTTCTTTTGCCGAAGGTACTTCGTTAAAAGAATTCGGCCCAAGAAACATTTTGATTGTCGATGATTCTGCGATAAATGTATCGGTGTGCAAGACGGTGCTGTCGAATTCCGACTTTGTTCTCACGGGAGCTTACAGCGGAGAAGAATGTCTGGAGATGATTAACGGCGGCGAAGCGTTTGATCTTATATTTATGGATATCATGATGCCCCAAATGAACGGAATCGAGACACTTGGGCACTTAAAGAAAATTGAGGGCTTTAATACGCCGGTTGTGGCGCTGACGGCGGATGTGGCAAGAAATTCCGCACAGCATTACAAGGAAAAGGGCTTTACGGATTTCTTGGGAAAGCCTTATACGGTTAAGGAAATGAGAGAACTTTTGACAAGAGTTTTTGAGTAAGAACCGCTTGTCGGTTTTTGAAGCATCTGTATACACGGAGAGTTTGAGATTATATGAGTAATGTTTTGTTCGCAGTGTATTGTCTGATTATTTCAGCTGCAATGACAAATATATATTTCAGCAAAAGGCATGCCGTTAACAGGGAAACCAAATCCTATGAGTACCTTGTTATTTCATGCCTTGTTGAAAATGTGCTTCTTGTGGCACTTATGGCAGTTACCTCGTTGGGCGATAAGGCAATGAAAGTTTCACTCATTGTAGGCAAGCTTTATATGATCAGTCTTCTGATGTGTCTTGCTTCCTATTTTTTGATTGTTGTAGCAATATTCAGTAAGAAAGCTCCCAGCTTCAGACCAAAGTTTTTGTGCTTCGCACCGGCGTTATTGGTAGGAATTGTTTCATGTGTGTTTACGAGCGAACTCAGAATTTACGATATAGGCAGCTATGAGGCGTACGGTACAGGTGTCGAAATTGCTTATGCTTATGCGGCACTTTCATTCATCGGCGCAACATTTATATGTATTGTTAAGCGCAAAAGAACAAAGATTAAAATGTTGCCGCTGTTTCTGGTAATCGGATTTTGCGTTCTGGGAGTTTCCATACAGTTTTTCCACCGTGAACAGATGATAATAACTACTTCTTTGCATACGCTTGTATTGATTATTCTGTACTTTACGATTGAAAATCCCGACATGCATCTTGTGGATATAGTGAATAAGGAAAAAGAAAATGCGGTTCTTGCCGACAAATCCAAGTCTGATTTTTTGGCGAGCATGTCTCACGAAATCGGTACACCTTTAAATACGATACTCGGAATGACCGAGGATATTCTTAACAACTCCGAAAAGAAGGAATTCTCCGCAGAGGTTTATTTCAAAACGGAGCAGATAAACAGGGCCGCACTCAATCTTTTCGGAATATCCCAGAACATCATAGATATTTGTCAGCTTGAAGATGAAAACATCCAAATCAGCGAACAGGAATATGACTTAAAGAAAGAAATCAATTTCGTCGTGTCCGCGTATGAGCATCTTATTAAAGACAGACAGGTAACTTATATAGAGGAAATATCGGAGGCTTTGCCCACGAAGCTTATGGGCGATATAAAATGCATAAGAGTTGTTTTAAATAACCTTATTTCGAATGCATTCAAATATACACATATCGGATTTATAGTTGTTAAGGTTGAATGCGTAAACGCGGATGATAACTGTCATCTTGTTATAAGCGTAAAAGATACCGGCCTTGGAATGACCGAGGAGAAAAGGAAAACTGCGTTCGAAAAATTTGATGTCATGAATTCGGACAAAGGATATTCATCCGTATCATTCGGCCTTATGGTTACCAAAAAAATTGTTGCTGCATTGGGCGGAAGTATTGAGCTTGAAAGCGAATACGGCAAGGGAACGGAGATTATCGTCAATGTCGATCAGAAAATCGTGGCGCAGGAAAAAGAAACCGCCGCGAAGAAAAACGATTTAAGACATTTCGGCAGGAAAAAGATTCTTATAGTAGACGATGTTGCCATAAATATTTCGGTCTGCAAGACGGTTCTTTCGGATTCGGACTTTAAGCTTGTGGGAGCAACCTCCGGCTTTGAGTGCCTGAAAAACGTAAAAGAAAGCAATGATTTTGACCTTATATTCATGGATATAATGATGCCTGAGATGGACGGAATCGAAACCTACAGAAGGTTACGCGATATTCCCGATTTTCACACCCCGGTCGTGGCTCTTTCCGCAGACATGAGTATGGATGCTATTGTCCGTTATACGCAGGAAGGCTTTTACGATTATCTTGCAAAGCCATATACCATGGACGACATGGTTAACGTTCTTGAACGTCAATTTGTTGATTAACAGAGGGATACAGTTTTATGAGTGAGATGATATTTGCCATCTTTTGCCTGATGATTTCACTGGTAATGACAATTGTATATTTTAGCAAAAAGCGGGTCGACAATACCGAGATGCACATATACGGAATTACGGTTTGCATCTGTCTTGCGGAAAACATTCTTTTGATTATGTCGTTTATTTTATGCAACATAAAATCAATTCCGCTGTCGGTAGGATGCTTTACTTACAAATTGCACGGAGCAGCGGTAGTAGCATGTGCGTCCGTAATGTTTGTGTTGTTTTATTCGATGATTTTCGCCAAAAGGTCGGAGAAGACGATTGTAAAGCACTATTTTCTTTTGACTGTTGCTACTACCGTATTAATAGTAGGTCATCCTCTGGAACTTGATGTGTACGGATTTGGCAGAATTCATCCCCACGGACCGGCATTAAAGGTTGTGGGAATATATTCGGTTATATACGTGGTTATGTGGGTGTTTTTCGCACTTAAGTACTTTTTAAAGGACGAACGAGTAAAAAAGGTTACTACACCCTTGATGTTTCTTATATGCTTTTCGGAAACTTGCCTGCAGTTACTGTTCCCGTCATTTGTTGTAATTATTGTTTCACTTCATACCTTTGTTGTATTGGTTGCCTATTTTAAATTGGAAAACCCCGATGTTTATCTTGTGGAGGAGATAAACAGTGAGAAGAACAAAGTAATCAAGGCCAACAACGTTAAAGATGATTTCATCAAAAAGATGTCGGTGGAGGTTGAAGAACCTCTTAACACCATCAGGGAACTTTCTGACAGCATTTTGAAAAATCGCGAAGATATTTCGGGAAAGACGTTAATGAAGATGGAACAGGTTAACGTGGCTTCCCGTGACCTGTGGGGAATTGCGCAGAATATAACGGCTTACAGTAAACTTGAAGGAAGCGACGAGGGCTTCTCTGACGATGTATACAGCTTAAAAGACATTATAGAAACTACGGTTTCGGACAACAAATATCTAATCGTTAATAAGAATGTTGTATATAATCAAAGTATTGATGACAATGTTCCTTCGAAGCTTATCGGCGACACCGATTGTATCGGCCAGATACTCGGAAACCTTATTTCAAATGCGTTCAAATATACGTATATGGGATTTGTCGTATTAAGTGTTACGGGGCATGTTGCGGACGATACCTGTCACCTTACAATAAAGGTTAAAGATACCGGACGCGGAATAACCGAAGAAGAACTTTCACACGTTTATACAAGATTTGAACGAGGAAACGAAGTCAAGAACAGTAACATTTCGGGAATGGGACTTGGCCTTGCAATAACTTACGAGCTTATTAAAAGACTCGGCGGTACGATAGAAGTCTCCAGTAAAATCGGCGAAGGAACGGAGTTTACGGTCAATATCGATCAGAAAACAGCTAAAAAGATTACGAAGTAGCGGAGAAAATATGGAAAACAGTAGTGAAGCAAAGCGCATTCTTTTGGTAGATGATACCGATATGAATCGCCTGGTATGCAAGAAAATGTTGGAAAAATTCGGTTGCACGGTAGATGCGGTCGCCGATGGACGACAGTGCATTAATAAGATAACCGAGGGCAATGCGTACGATGCGGTGTTTATGGATATACTAATGCCCGAGATGGACGGAATAGAAACGTTTGGTGAGCTTAAGAAAACAGAAGGCTTCAATATTCCCGTAGTGGCGCTCACGGCCGATACTGAAAACGGAGCTGAGGACAAATACAGGGAAATGGGCTTTGCGGCATTTTTAATCAAGCCCTTTACAGTACCGTTATTAACGAAAGTACTTGAAGAAATCTGAATATGGACATAAAAATTCCGGGCAAAAGAAAAATGCCCGGAACTTTTTATTTATGGAATTTATCTTATTATCTTTATGCAGTCGAACTTGCCGACTCTTGCTCTTATCTTGAAGACTGCTTCATCCTTTTCGACATATAAAGGATCCATTTCAAATCCCCAGCCGGTGTGCTTAAGCTTCTTGGCACCATTAATGTGAAGGAATACATCTTTGTCGTAAGCTTCGCTTGAAACGTAAGAGTAAAGAACGATTGTGTCGTTGTCGTAAGCAAAAAGACTTACATCGGGGCCGCCTTCAAGGTACATGTCATTAATCTTGAACTCTTCACGCATCCTTGTAAGAATGGGAGCGGGAAGCCACTTGAAATCGGAGAAACTGTCGGGAACAACGAGGGTAATCATTTCGCCCTTGCCGTATGTGTCGCGCGCAAGCAAGGTGTAGCTTTCCTCGGCCTTGGAAGCTTTGCATAAAGCAGCCCAGGTTGCGTTGTTACGAAACTCGACAACAGGGAAGGAAAGCTCCTTTGAAGAGTATGAATTTTCCCAGCCGTAGCGGTGCATAATCTGTTCGCCCATGAATTTATTGGTGCTGATTTTACGACTCATGTTACGGATGGAAGTGATGCGCTTAATGCCACGCTCCATGGTAGCTTCCACAAAGCCGTTTGTGACGATTGCTTTTCCGCCTTTGACAAGGTAGGCTTCAAGCTTATCGACAATGTCTTTATCGTAAGCGGAGCTTTTCGTAAGCATCATTATCGGAGCATCTTCTTCGAAAAACGGAGTCGTTACTATCGGGAAACCGCACATTCCGAGATAATCCTGAATATTGTCTTCACCCTGTGATGCGTTGGGAATGTAGCAGGGAACACCGATGACATTTCCGAGATTGTCCAAAACATCATCAAGCTTTTCAAGCATGAATCCCAAAGAAGGGGTAATAACCTGGTTGTAAAGAGCCTGGAAGCAGAACATCATAAGCTCTTTGGGCTTTGAAAATGCCGTAAGATATGCCTGTTCCAAATAGTAGTCCAAAACCTGACAGTCAAAAGGATCGAACCAGCCGCCGCCGTTTCTATGGGGAGCCAGACTTTCCATATATCTCATGAGGGAAAAAGAAAGATATCTGGGAAGATGCTGGTCCTGATGTGCGGGGTCGCGGGTTTCGGTTCCGGTATATATATCATCGAAAATATCCTTTTCGGACATGGGGTCATAACCGGTTTCCTGATATGATTCCATCCAGTTGGGGAACTTAATGGTAATCTTGCAATTGGGGTTAACTTCCTTGGCGGGAGCAATCATGTACTTTAAAGAAGCTTCGTACATAAGGTTTACACGATAAGCCTGCCATGAACCGTCCGTGATGTTATGAGCTTTATTGTATTCATCTCTGCCTTTGCGACATTTATCGCATGTACAGTTGGTAAAATAAAAATCATCTATGATGAAGCGGTCGAAGAAACGGGCATTCTGCTCGGAAGCTTTTGCAACCTTCGAAAGCATGTCTTCATCGTTATAGCATACAACATCGAAAAGACGCTGCTTGCGGGGTGCACCCTCTGCGTCGGGAAGCGTGGTTGTAATACCGCCTTCAACCTTAATGCCGTTTTCCTCCAATGTTGTCTTGACCATTTCAACCTGCTCACAAGATGCAAAATCGCCTCCGCGAAAAGCCTCAAGATAAACCTTGTCAAGCTTCATGTATTTCTTGAAAAAATCAATCTGCTGTTGCAATTCATCTTTGGAAATGCGTTTTGTTGCATGAGCCACGAAATAAGTCGCAAGCTCAAAATTCCTGTAATTTCCCATATGAACTAACCTCCGTTTAATAAAAAATACCTTTAGTCCATAAAAACAAAAAAGTAAGATAATGTAAACTTATTATTGCAAAAAAGATAATTTTCGCGGAAAATAAAAGAGAAATGTAAGATTTCACCGGAGGAGAGATTGACGTGGAAAATAATATGATTGAAGAAGGTTCTAAAAAAGAGACTACTCTTGATGACATTAAAAAAGGTATACGCGTAAACAGAGCGCTTATCATTTTGGGATACATTCCGTTACTTGCTTTTCTTGCAATTGCCGTATTTGGTTATTTCAAGATTGCCGCTGTCGTAAAGGATGCACAGCCCTATATTCAGCAGGTAAAGAATATCGATTTTGTCAAGGTTGAAAAGACTATTACGGATATTACGGAAAATGTTGATGCTAAACAGTTATCCGATACATTAAATTCCATTTCGCCCGAATTTATAGATCAGATAGGGGAAATCGAAGGCTATCTGGGACAGATTGCTTCACTTACCGATATGAAGGATGATTTGGCGGGAGCGATGGAAGATTTGGAAAATGTTTCGAATATTCTTACGCAGCTTCAGGAAAGCATGAATCCTTTACTTTCTTTTTTCGGTAAGAAATAACTTTATTTGGTGATAATTACTATCATAAATCTGTTATTTATTTTATTATTTGACATTTTAATGTGTTGACACAAATATTTGGAAAGTGCTACTATGAGGACAACTTAATAAAGTTACGGTAGAGGTTGCGTTTTTCATCAGTACCGATTCTGATGTCGCGGAGACAGATGATGATTCGGGAAAGGGACTAACGCCGAAGGATAAGACGACCGCAGTCGATTCCTGGGCATACGGTTAACAGCCGGATGACTGTCATCTATATATTAGATGGGGCGCTATCATTTATGTAGAGAAAATCTGACCGTATATTTTTGTATATACGGTTTTTCTTTTTCCTCACGAAAATAGCCTACCGACGCATAAGCAGAAGGAGGACGACAACATGTCAACTAACACAAAACATATTTTTACAGGAGCGGCAGTAGCCCTTGTAACACCCATGAAAGAGGACGGATCTGTAAACTACGAGAAACTCGATGAACTTTTGGAGTTTCAGATTAAGGGCGGTACAGATGCCATCGTAGCCTGCGGAACAACAGGTGAGGCTTCAACTCTTTCACATGAAGAACATTTAAATGTTATCCGCCATACGGTTAAGACTGTAAATCACAGAGTACCCGTCATCGCAGGTACCGGCTCAAACTCAACAGAGACTGCCATTTACCTTTCAAAGGAGGCACAGAAGGCCGGCGCAGATGCTTTGCTTTTGGTTACTCCTTACTATAATAAGGCAACACAGAAGGGACTTGTTGAGCACTTCGTAAAGACTGCGGAAGCAGTTGATATCCCGGTTATTCTTTACAATGTTCCTTCACGTACAGGCTGCAACATTTTGCCCGCAACCGTTAAGGAAATCAACAGACGTGCCGCTAACGTTGTTGCCATCAAGGAAGCCAGCGGTGATATTTCACAGGTTGCAATGCTTGCATCGATTATGGATGATGATTTTGCCATCTATTCGGGTAATGACGATCAGATAGTTCCGATTCTTTCACTCGGCGGACTCGGAGTTATTTCCGTTCTTTCCAACGTTGCACCCCAAAAGACACATGATATCGTAGCTTCATATCTTGCAGGTGATGTTAAGAAGTCATGCAAGTTACAGCTTGAGGCTATTGACTTAATCAAGTCATTGTTCTGTGAGGTAAATCCTATTCCCGTCAAGACAGCTCTTGACCTTATGGGAATGCAGGCAGGTCCTTTGAGACTTCCACTTACCGAGATGGAGCCTTCCAACGTTGAAAGACTTAAGAAATCATTGGAAAACTACGGCTTAAAGGTAGCTTCAAATTCAGTTATTAAATTTAACGATTTGACCAATGATTAATGAGGTGAAAAATATGACACGTATAATTATGAATGGCTGCAACGGCAAGATGGGCCAGGTTATTACCGGAATTTGCGATAATGACCCCGATGCCGAGATTGTAGCCGGTATCGATATTTCAGACAGTATTACTCCCCACAAATATCCTGTTTTCAAAAGCGTTGATGATTGCAACGTTGAAGCGGATGTAGTTATTGATTTTTCAAGCCCCAAGATTACTGACAAGCTTATGGACTGGTGCGAAGATAAGCACCTTCCGTTAGTATTATGTACAACCGGTCTTAGCGAAGAGCAGATTGAAAATGTAAAGGCTCACAGTGAGAGAACGGCTATTTTAAGAAGTGCCAATATGTCACTTGGAATCAATATGCTTCTTAAAGAGCTTAAAACCGTTGCCTCCATTCTTGCTCCGGCAGGATTCGATATTGAAATTGTTGAGAAGCATCACAATCAGAAGCTTGACGCACCTTCGGGAACAGCGCTTGCGCTTGCTGATTCCATTAACGAAGAACTCAACAAGCAGTACGAATACGTATATGACCGTTCTACGGTTCGTAAGAAACGTTCCGCCAAGGAAATCGGTATTTCCGCAGTCAGAGGCGGTTCTATCGTAGGAGAGCATGAAATTATTTTCGCAGGTTTGGACGAAGTTATTACCGTTAATCATACCGCTTATTCAAAGGCAATTTTCGCAACAGGAGCCGTAGAAGCTGCCAAGTTTTTGGCAGGAAAGGGTCCCGGCCTTTACGATATGAGTCAGGTAATCGGCTAAACCACAGAAGAAGTGTTTGAGGAATGATAAATGAATTTCAGACCATGCATAGATATACACAACGGTTCTGTTAAACAGATAGTAGGATCTTCCCTTAAAGATGAAGGTGATTTTGCAAAAGAAAATTTCGTCTCCAACATGGATGCCGCTTCGTACGCAAAAATGTATAAGGAAGACGGGATTAAGGGCGCTCACGTGATTATGTTAAATTCCGCAGAAAGCGAGTACAGAGAAGTTACGGAGAAAGCAGCTTTGGCGGCACTTGATGCATATAAAGGCGGCCTTCAGATAGGCGGAGGCATTACCGCGGACAATGCGAAAAAGTTTTTGGACGCGGGAGCTTCTCACGTAATCGTTACCGGATATGCTTTTGCGGACGGTTGCATTAAGTATGAGAATATCTTAAATCTTGTAGATGCGGTCGGAAAGGAACATATTGTACTTGATCTTTCGGCTCGTAAGAAAGACGGCAAGTATTATGTTGTTACAAACCGCTGGCAGACTTTTACACAGGAAGAGGTTACACCCGCTGTTTTAAATCACCTTTCACAATTCTGTGACGAGTTTTTGATTCATGGTGTTGATGTGGAAGGAAAGTCATCAGGAGTTGATGAAGACCTTTTGTATATCCTTTCATCGGCGGTTCAGCAGTACAATGTTACGGTTACTTACGCCGGCGGTATTTCTTCGTATGATGATGTAAGAAATATTATAGAAATGTCTAACGGAAGACTGAACTTTACGGTCGGAAGTGCATTGGATTTATTCGGCGGCAAGCTTAAATATAACGATCTTAAAAAATTCTGACAGAAATAAAAAATGCCCGGCAGTGATGCCGGGCATTTTCGTTACCTCTTACTGAGATCCCCTCTTTTAATCATAAAACCGTATTGCTAATTCTAAATACTGTTATATATATAGAAAAGGCACATCGTGTTGCAGATTAAAACTATAAGTCAGATTCAGCTTCGACTTATAACTTGGTTACGTTAACGGCCTGAGGTCCTTTTTCGCCTTCAACTACGTCAAACTCAACAGCAGCGCCTTCTTCAAGAGACTTGAAGCCTTCCATGTTAAGTCCTGAGTAGTGAACGAAAACGTCCTTGCCGGATTCATCAGAGATAAATCCGTAACCTTTTTGGTTGTTGAACCACTTTACAGTACCTTTGTTCATTGCAAAATCCTCCAGATAAATTTACGTTGCACAATTACAACACATTTAGAGTAGCACATCACTGTGTAAAAGTAAAGAATAATGCATAAAAATAATACGTAAATATGGGGGTTTTTAAGCATAAAAAGAATTTATACTATCATTTTTTAATAATATACGTTATAATGCCTTAGTGTGAGTATTTAGGTGTCAAGACAGAGGAATGAGGAGAAGCATAATATGGAAGGCGAATCACGCAGAAAAGAAATAATTGATTTGTTAAAGAACTCAACAACGCCTCTTTCGGGAGGAGACCTTTCAAAGACATTGAATGTCAGTCGCCAGATTATTGTCGGTGATATCGCACTTTTGCGTGTTGCCGGTGAAAATATAATTTCTACCAACAAAGGATACGTTTACGACAAGTCGGCTCTTGTTACAAAGCCGGTTATTGTTGTGAAGGCATCTCACAGAAGTGAAGATATTTATGATGAGTTATGCTCAATTATAGATGTCGGAGGCCGTATAAAAGACATATTCATTGAACATCCTGCCTATGGTAAGGTTTCAATTGATTTGTCCATTTCCAACAGAATGGATGCCGGTGTTTATGCCGAGAAGTTCATGGATAAGGCCGCTACTCCGCTTTTTGAAATTTCGAGAGGGGTTCACTATCACACAATAGAGGCTGATGATCAGATTGCCATTATCAGAATTCAGAAGGCCTTGAATGATAAGGGATACCTGGTAAAGTAGTTTGCCGGTAAGAAAAGGTATGAAGCGAAGAAAGATAAAAAAACACTATACGATTTCGGTCACATCGGATTATTCAAGTTATAAGACCAAGTATTATCGTTCCAGATTCAATATTTTAAAGGTTTGTATCTGGACAATGGTTTTTGCGGTACTTGCAACAATCGGCCTTACCGTTTTTGAATATCTGCAGCTGTCATCAATTGAAAAATCGCTTGTTTCGTTCAGAAAGATTATTTCCGAACAGGAAGAGATGATTGATGAGCTAAATGCCGAAAGAGCAGAACTTAAGTCTCAGAATGAAATTTTGAATGCTACCGTAGGTATGCAGCAGGTTGAAAATCAGGAAGAGCAGAAAATCAGTGAAGAAAAGCATCTTCCCACAGAGTTTCCGTTAACGGGCTCGGCCAATCTTCAGGAGCAGGACACCGAAGCGGAAGGTTATGTTCCGATGACGGTTTTTGTTTTGTCAGACATGTCGGATGTAATTGCTACCGCTGAAGGTACGGTTTTGGCGGTTCGTGAAGATACGGAGTACGGAACATACATTTCCATAGATCACGGCAACGGCTACGTTTCGATTTACAGAAACGCCGGTGATCCCAAGGTTATGGAGGGAGACGAGGTAGTCCGAGGAACGATTTTGTTCGTAGGCTCGGGCGACGGCACCCAAATGGTTTATCAGATTACCAAGGACGGCGAGTATATAGATCCTTTGAAAATGATTACTATTAACGGTTGATGCACATTATAAAGGAGAACAGCATGGGCAAGAGATCAGAAGGCTATGTTTCAAACAGGGTAAATACAATAGTGGGAAAAGGTACTGTTTTCGACGGTACTTTACATACTTTGAATGAAACTGTTCGCATTGAGGGACTTGTGAAGGGTAAAATCATATCGGAAGGCGTGCTTATTATCGGAAACGGCGGTAATGTTGAGGGACGTATCGAAGGAAACGTCGTATGCGTCGGCGGAACCGTCAGAGGCGAGATTTTTGCCAACAGAATCGAAGCTAATCCTACCGGAGTTATTATCGGCGATTTACATACGAGAAGCCTTATCGTGGATGACAAGGCATCGTTTGAAGGTCGTTGTCAGATGATTCGAGACGAGGAACCTAAAAAGCCTGTTAAAAAAGCTACGAAATCCTCGAAGGCTTCGAAGGCAACGTCAGAAACTCCTCAAGAGGAAGAAACCGTGATTGTTACACAGGAAGAAGAACAGTAAATAACCTGAAAGACAGGAAAGTTTATTGGATACATATTTACAGACATGAAAATGCCCCGGAAAATTTCCGAGGCATTTTTGTTTCTTATCAGTTTTCTTTATTGTCGATACGTTCAAAAGCTAATTCGTAACCGTCATTACCATAGTTGAGAGAACGGTTTACTCGACTTATTGTAGCTGTGGATGCGCCTGTCTTCTCGGCTATTTCCATGTAGGTGTGTCCAACCTTTAACATGGAAGCAACTTCGAAACGCTGTGAAAGACTTAAAAGCTCGTTTACCGTACATAAGTCTTCGAAGAATGCATAACATTCATCCTTATCTTTAAGGGATAGAATGGCGTCAAAAAGATAATCCACCGCTTCCGTCTTAATCTTCATATTCATATAGAGTACCCTCCAATTAATTGCTTTACATCAATAGCATTTTAACATACTAAAGTTTTAAAGTAAAGAATTTTTGTAGCACTGTTGCAGACGTATGGTGCTAATAATTCGGTAATAATACGGAAAGCGGGCGAAAAATACTTGAGAAGTAGTAACGAATACTATAAAATATGAATTATCATTTGAGCGTTAGTTACTCATTATATTTGAAAGCAGGAAACGCTATGAAAATTGATACGGAAGATTTGTTAAACAGTATTAATCAAAGCTTTAAAGATATGAAATATATAAAGCTGGAGGACATTCCGTCGATTGATTTGTACATGGATCAGGTTACAACATTTCTCGATGAAGGTTTGAAATCAAGTTCAAGAACCGTAAGCGATGAAAAGCTTATGACCAAGACCATGATTAACAATTATGCCAAGAATGAAGTTATACCGCCTCCGATTAATAAGAAGTACTCGAAGGAACATGTTCTTGTACTGATTATGCTTTATTATTACAAGAGCTTTTTACAGATTAACGATATTAAGGAACTGTTCGATCCGATTTCCGAGAAGATGTTCGGCAACAAGGACGCGGAATACGGCTTGGAAAATTTGTACGAAGATATTTTCAGTAATGTCGGAACGGAAATTCCTTATATACATAAGGATGTTCTTCAGAAGTTCAAAAGCTCCCAGACAAAGTTTATGAATGTGCCGGAGGAGAATCGGGAATATTTGCAGCTGTATTCATTCGTATGCATGTTAGGCTGCGACGTGTTTGTTAAGAAGTTATTGATTGAGAAAATTGTGGACAGCTTAAGAGACCATTCACAAGAGGAAGCAGAGGGTAATTCAGAGGGGAATAAGAAGGATAAGAAAGATAAGAAAGAAAAGAAATAAAATACAGTATCAGTCACTATATGATGATTGAAGACGGAGGTTATTATGCAGATTAGCGATTTATCACAGTACGGCATAAATGTTGCCGAGGCAATGGAGTTATGCATTGATGATGAGGATATCTACAAAGACGTTTTAGAGACATTCCTTGAAGAAGGTCGAGAGAAGATTCCTTTCATGGAAGACATCATTAATTCGGATATGGACAGATACATTATCGAAGCCCACGGCCTTAAAAATGCCGCCAAGCAAATCGGCGCCGATACACTTTCGGAGGAAGCCAAGGATTCCGAACTTTCCGGTAAGGCCGGTAATCTTGATCATGTTAAGGAGAATCATCCTAAACTTATGGCAGATTACAAAGCCATTCTGGATGCCGTTGAACAACTTTTCTAAAAAGAGTGAGAATTATTATGCCCGCGACGTTATTGCCGCGGGCGTTTTTGTTTGCTCAATGTTATGCATATGAAATGTGCTGTTTTATTGATTGATACGGACAAGGGAAACCTCACCGCTGTCGAGAGCTTCACATGTTCCGTCGGCATTTCTGACCATCAGTCTGCATTCATCATCGATGCCGATGACGGTAGCTGATTTTTTAACGCCCTTTTCCTGATAGGTAATATCACAATTCGCAAGCATTGAATACTTTCGATAATCGGATACATATGAATTACCCTGTAAATCAGCTGTCATTACACTTAAATTCGATATTATTTCGGAAATAATGGTTTCTCTTGAGGGAAGGGACGAAGAAGCACCCTTTGTGAGTGAACCGGCAACTTCTTTAATGTCATCGGGGAAATTATCGGTGGAAAGATTAATGCCGATTCCGACAATAACATATCCGTGATTTACGCTTAACGGAACGGCTTCTGTGAGTATTCCGCAGATTTTTCTCCCGTTAAGATAAAGGTCATTTACCCACTTGATGTAAACTTCATCTTCACAATAACGGCTGAGGACATTCCTTACTGCGACCGCTGCCATTGTGGTGCTTCTGTGCGCATGGGAAAGGTCGTTTTCGGGCTTGAAAAAGTATGACATGTAAATTCCGGTGTCTTCGGGGGAATAGAAAGAATGTCCGGTTCTTCCCCTTCCGGCACTTTGGTGATTGGATATTACAAGACCACGGTAAGGGGCATTGTTTGAGGCGACAATTCGTCTTGCCTCGCTGTTTGTGGAATCAATTGTGTCAAAAGAAAAAAGCTTTATCTCTTTATCAATGTTTTTTTCAATTTCTTCAATAAAAAAGTTGTTTTTCAATAGTTTACTCCGTGTTAGTGCTTATGATATATGCTATTATATAGTGAGCAATTGTCTATAACAAGGAAATATTTATGAAACGATCAGGTGTTTTTTTGTGCGCGCTTCTTCTCGGAGTAACGATGATTTCGTCAAGAAGCGGTGCAGTTGATAAAAGTGAATATTACGGTCGTATAAGCGATGGCCTTTTATCAATGCCGGCTACGTTCGTGGACGGAAATGATGCGATATGCTATTCGGGATTAAGGAAAGAAAGCCTTCCGGCCACTTATCGCAATTTGCGAGTCCCCGCAGTTAAAAATCAGTCCAGCTTCGGAACCTGCTGGGCACATGCGGCAACGGCATGCCTTGAGATTAATCTTTTAAAGAACAACCCGGAGCTTTCGGTTGATGCGATTGATCTTTCGGAACTGGAAGTTGCTTACTATGCGTTTTTCTCGGCAATGGACCCATTGGGCGGATTTGACGGTGATTCATACTCCTACAAAAAAACTTCGGGAGTTTTGAATATCGGCGGAAACTATGACTTCTTTACAAACGTAATGGGAGACGGTATCGGTATTTGCAATGAATCGCTTGTACCGTATACCAATGCGAGAGACGTTAACGTTTCGGATACTTCTTCAAACGTATATATGAGCCTTCAAAGAGGAGACCCGGCGTATGATGATTCGGTCGTAATGATGACCGGATATCATTGCTTCAATCCGCTTATTTTTACGGCAGGTAAGACGGAACCGACCGTTAATATTGCCGCCATAAAGGCAGCTGTTTATGAATACGGTGCGGTTACCATCGGAATGGACTACAAAAGTTCATACATAAATAAGTCGGGAGCTTACTATAATCCCGAGAAATACTCCACATCCACCAACCATGACGTGGTAATTGTAGGATGGGATGATACTTTTTCGAAGAGCAAATTCAGTCAAATACCTTCCGGTGACGGTGCATGGATAGTAAGAAATTCATACGGAACTTCAAGCGGGGACAAGGGTTATTTTTACTTGTCGTATTACGACAATCACATTATAGACTGCGTAAGCTACGAAGCTTCATATAAGAAGGATTACGACAATATTTATCAATATGACGGTGGTCCGTACTCAACGTACAACCGCGACAAACATTATTTTGCGGACATTTACGAAGTTGCGTCAACTCAGGGAGTTGAGGAACTTAATATGATTTTCGTTGAAAATTACATTTCCGCAGATAATGTGCCGTATAAAGTATATGTTTACAAAGATGTTTCCACTGATAATCCCGAGAGCGGCACCCTTGAATACAGCAATGATTTCTACACCGAAACCAAGGGACAGGAAGGAAAATATATTACATTGGATTCGCCGATTGTTTTATATCCCGGTGAAAGATTTTCCGTAGTTGTCAAGTATGAAGGGGATGCTACAATTCTTAGCGACTGGGATGGTGATATTTCGGGAGTTTCAATGAGCAAGACTCTTTGCTCCACACCGCATAATAAGACGGTAAGCTTTGAAAAGAGCGGAACTTTTTGGAGCGCATGCAACTCAAACATTCATCTTAAGGCGTATACGAAGAAGGCAACAGGCGGCAAGAAGCCGGAAGCCATTGTACTTGGCGATAAAGAGATTTCAATTTTCGAAGGAGACAGATACGCGCTTAAAGCGTCTGTGCTTACCGACGATTGCGAAAAACTTCTCAGGTGGAAATCATCAAATAATTCGGTTGCTTCGGTTTCATCGGACGGTGTGATTACTGCCGGGGTTGCCGGAAGTGCAGTTATTACCGTTTTCGGTTACTATGATAAGGATGTTTTCGCCACCTGCAAAGTGACCGTCAAAAAGAGCCCGTTCGGCAAAATAGCATATTACATGGAAGATTGTGTAAATCCTCCGGATCAGCCTGCGGTTTACGAAATCGGAAAGACTACAAAGCTTAAGCCTGCGACGGCAACGCGTCCTGGATATGTGTTTGATGCATTTTATTCAGAACCCATGCAGATAAACAGGATAACCGAAATCGGCCCGAAGAGTACCGGTACGGTTAAGGTCTACGGATTTGCACGAAAGGTCAGTATGTTATCGGTTTCCAACATTGTAAAGGGTGTGGAAATTAAGTGGGAAAAGCCGAATGTTGCAGAAAAGATTTATATTTACAGAAAAAAAGCAGGCTCTTCTTCATACAAGAAAATCAGCACGCTTACGGGCAACAAAACAGCGCATTATGTGGACACGACTGCCGTTAACGGCGTTAAATATACTTATGTCGTTAAGTTTTCCAAAGGAAGCGAAAAGGTTACGGCCGCAAAGCCGTTAACCATCATGCGACTTGAAAAGCCGAAAATATCCAAGGTTCGCAATAAAGATTCCCGAAGCGTAAGTGTTTCTTTTGCCGGCAATACCAAATGCACCGGATACCAGGTAAGATATTCCACGTCGAAGACATACACGGCTGCATTCACAAAGTATGTAACCGTTAAGAAGGGCAAGGTTTCATTTACAATCAAGAAGCTGAAGAAGAACAAGACGTATTACATTTCGATGAGAGGCTATTATAAGAAGGGCTCAGAGAAGTATTACAGTGTCTGGTCGAAAACGCACAAGATAAAAATCACGAAATAACGTAAATAAAAAGAAGGTACCTCCGGGTACCTTCTTGCGTTTGTAACGGTTACTGCGATATGGCTTTTTCACGCTCGGAAATGGTCTTTATAAGTGTTGAAACCGAATCGTAGATAAGATATATGCCTACAAGTGCAAGTACTTCGTAGGAGAAGTACGGACCGTGTACGTAATAGGTCGTGTAGGCGATGTACGAAATCAGGATTCTCAATACAGGGATGTGCAGCTTCTTCGGAACGGTAAGTCCGTAAAGTATTGCAATGATGTCGACCATATACGAATATCTTTCTCTCATGGCGGGAAGCAGGAATACGATAATGCTTCCGACCGCAAGTGTTGTCTCGAGAAGGATTGTCTTGTCGATGCCGATTTTGTAGCATTTCTTGAGCACGTAGTACATGAGTACCAAAAGAACGCACACCGTAAACAGGATACCTGTGCCGGAGAAAAGGTCAACGTACGCATCGTTCATTATCAGGTGATAAATATTGGGATAATTTACCGAAAGGCATCCGTTCTTGCCGCGACTTTGCTCAAGGTAAATCAGAAGACAGCTCTTTAGGGGTCTTCCGGCAGCCCAGATAGGAATTATCTGGAGAATATACACGAGCGGAATCAGGAAAAGATCTCTGAAACGAATCTTCTTAAGGAAAAACAAAAGTATCACAATCGGTGCGAAGAACACGCTTTGGAACTTGATTGAAAATGCCAAAGCGAAAAACAGCATGGATTTGAATGAGTTTTCTTTTAACATATACAAAAGTGTGAGTACGATGAAAAAGGTGTATATTGAATCACACTGTCCCCACATTGCAGAGTTGGAAATAACCGTGGGTGCGAACCATACGATTCCGAAGCAAATAAGCGGGTTGCTTTCGGGACGGAGATTTTTGGATACTCTTGCCGCTGCAATTGCAAGAAGCAAATCGAATATGCAGGAAAATATTTTAATTCCCGTAAGCGGGTAAGCAAAAATCTTGCTGATTATCAGGAGAACATACATATAAAGGGGAGTGTAGTTGTACCAGGAATCTCCCAATGACAAAAAGCCTTCATTGGAAAGTATGTTTGTCCATTTCTGAAGGAATTCGGTATAGTCACCCGAAACGAATGAAAAAAGAAAAGAGCGGATTACAACTCCGACGGATACCATTGCAAGCACCGCAAGAATGTCGAGCAATGAATATTCTTTTTTGAAAATCTTTATTTTATATTCAAGATTCATTATATTGAAACCTCACTGTTTGATAATCGGGCCGAGACCCTATACAGATTTCAATTATACTATAAGAAAAGAACAAAAAAAAGGGGCTGACGAAAATGTCAGCCCATGTATCGCTATTTACAGAAATGAATCGAACAATGATCCTACATAAGAAGGATTTGAATTCTTTACGGCTTTCGCACTGTAGGATGAATGTGCGGTAAGTGCTCCGCTTGCGGAATTGGAAAGCATTGAAGCCTTGGCCGAAACATTATCGGCATAAGAACCTTTATTACTGAATAATGTCTTCAATGTTGAATCCGATGCTTTCTTAACTTTATCGGTATCAACGCTTAATGTATTGTCTTTATTGATATCGACACCGATAGAAGAGAGCAGGTTTGAATTAATCTTTGTGGCATCCTTAAGGGAAGCTGCCTGTTTTGCTACCGCAGGGTGGTCAACCTTGGAAGTATTCTTGACTACTTCATTGTACTTGTCTGCAAAATCTTTAATTGCGGAAGCAAGTGCATCGGTGTCGGCACCTGATGTAAGAAGCTTATCAATCGAATCTGCCGCAGCCTTTAAGTCATCGGAAGAACTCTTTACGGCTGAAAGCTCCGAAGCTTCTGCATCGGCAAGAATTGATTCCGTAGCATTATTTGAAACCTTGGTCTTGTCTTCGGTTGTTTTCTCGCCGGTTGACTTTACATCGGTCTTCTTGGCTTCATTGTAGTATGCTTTTAAAAGCTTATTATAGGAACCGTTTTTGATACTTGCGTAATTGGTTAAAAGCTGTGTGGTTCCTGTTGTATCGGCAGCTGCATAAGAAGAAAACAGCTTCGATAAATTATCGTTTGAAATTTTCATACACGACTCCTTTCGCGTCTGAAAAGACTATATGGACATAATATATGTATTTTTAGAGATAGTAAAGCCAAATGATTAATGAGAAGTTAACCGCAGAAAAAATATCTGAATAAATTTTTCTTTTTGTGTTGACAATTCATTCAACAAATGCTATTATCATCCTTGCTTGCGAAAGCAACGCGGACGCGGAAGTGTCGGAACTGGCAGACGAGCAAGACTAAGGATCTTGTGATCATTGCGATCGTGTGGGTTCAAGTCCCATCTTCCGCACGAAAAAAGAGCTCAACCGAATGGTCAATGTCATTAAGTTAAAAAAAGCAGGTTCAATTTTTGTTGAGCCTGCTTTTTTTTATTTATTTAAAAACTTCATAATCTTATCTATTTTTGTGAGTGGAATGATTTGACCATTTGCATAACATCTTATCACTTTTCTTAATAACCCATTTAATTCTTTTGATAAATCCTCTGAAATAGTAACGGATACAGTATTTTTGTTTATTTTATATTCTTCGTCTATATATTCTTTTGTAACGGGAAAACAATTCTGAATTAAAAATGCACGTTCTTTTCCATTAATATATCCAAATCTTATTGTATCACAAAAACCTCTTTTTTCGATTTTGTGTTGATATATAGATTTAAACTTATCAACTTGCGAAGAAATTGGAATCATCCAAAAATAATTTTCATATTTAAAGCAATAGTGACACGGACGTCCCCCACAGCAATCGAAGTCATTCCCCTTGTTTGTCATTAAATTACAATCAGAAAGACTGTCGTAAAAAGAATTCTTGATAAAATAGAAATGTCCATTAATCATTTTCTTTCCCCCGAAAACAAAATTATGCCCCGCATATAGCGGGGCATTCACATTTGTGCCCCGAGCTTTTCTATACCGCATCTCGGGTAGCGGGAAACATTTGGATACGTACCTTTTATATTGTGTCGATGTACGTTCTCGACAAAACATTCAATTTAATCAAACCCGATAGTTTATCTCGTTTGTGGCTGTATCTTATCAAAAAAAAAAGCCTTTTGCAAGCGATTTTGCATAATCTTAAGAATTTAATTTTTCGCTTATAAACTACGGATATAATAAATTTGTTATTCATTATTTTTTTTATACAAATGTTTATTTAATCGCACAAGGGTAAATAATGAATAACTACAGTTTTCTACTTAAACATATTGTTTTAATAATGTCAAGTAATCTTTTTCCTTTTGTAAAATCTTTCAAAAAGGATTTTTCTCGTGCTCGTATTTTTTCTTTTTCAGAGACAATTAGTTTTATCTTCGGTATGGCAGGCAATTCTCTTAACAAGGAGCTTTACGATTTCTTTAAAAACAAGCCTAAATCTGCAACTGCATCAGCCTTTGTACAACAACGTGCAAAGATTAATCCCTACGCCTTTGAATATTTGTTTAAAAGGTTTAATTCGCTATGTATGGATTCCAAAACCTATAAAGGTTATCACTTATATGCTGTGGACGGAACTGACTTAAATATCCCCAAGAACCCGAACGATAAGGAAACATATCTTAAACAAGGCTTCAACCAAATACACATCAATGCTCTGTACGACCTCGAAAATCGTACTTATTTAGACTGCCTTATACAACCACGCCATAAAACCAACGAAACCTTGGCTTGTTGCGATATGGTTAAACGAAATTCTTTTAAAAAGTCAATTCTTATGGCAGACAGAGGGTACGGTTCCCTTAATCTTATTGAAACCATCAACAGAACCGATAATCTCGAATACCTTTTCCGAGTAAAAAATGATTGGATCTCCGAAATAAAGGCATTGCCATTAAAAGAGTTAGATACCGAAGTATCCTTTGAAATTCGTACAACTCAAACCAATGCGGATAAAGAACTTTTTAAACAAGGTAAAGCGAAGTGGATATGCGGAGAATCTAAATTCGGTAAATATAAAAAAGACGTTACATGGTATTATGAGTCACCATTTCGTATGACATTACGTGTAGTG
>JAZUJT010000028.1:0-9371 GCA_045642905.1 Lachnospiraceae bacterium
GCCGGACTCGAACTAAAAAAAGTGAGTAGAGCTTTACGCTCGATTTCTTTATTATTAAGCTTGCGTGCGTGAAAGGGCGCTGGATGTCCCGGCGGACATCCGTTCAGCGCCGACCGAGCAGCGCGCCAACGCTGCGAGACCGAACCCTGTTCGAGTCCGAGCCGGACTCGAACTAAAAAAAGTGAGTAGAGCTTTACGCTCTACTCACTTTTTTTAACTCGCGTGCGTGAAAGGATTCGAACCCTCGACCTTCTGGTCCGTAGCCAGACGCTCTATCCAGCTGAGCTACACGCACATCATGCCTTCTTGTTGGCACGAATGATATATTAACACACGCCCTATTCAAAGTCAATAGCAAATTTACTCTCTTTGCTACAGTGTTACGCCCTGTTTAAAGATTGCCAAATCGTGATAGCCTTCCGCCTCGGAAACTACCTTTTTGCCCTCTGCAACGGATATGACAAAATCAAAAAGTTTTGCACCGAAAGCGTCAATGTCACCGCTTTCGATTACCTTGCCGGCGTCGAAGTCGATCCAGTTCTTCTTGCGGTTGTAAAGGGAAGAATTGCTGGAGATTTTTACAGTCGGAACAACACATGAAAACGGAGTTCCGCGACCGGTCGTAAAGAGGATAATCTGAGCGCCGCTTACCGCAAGCGCCGTTGCTGCCACCAAATCGTTTCCGGGTGCGCTTAAAAGATTAAGCCCGCATACGCAGATCGGCTCCGCATATTTTAAAACACCGCATACCGGGAAGGAGCCGGACTTCTGAACACAGCCAAGCGATTTATCTTCCAGTGTAGAAATGCCGCCCGCCTTGTTACCGGGAGAAGGATTTTCGTAAACGTTCTGACCGTGGCTTATGAAATACTGTTTAAAATCGTTTATGAGTGAAACCGTCTTTTCAAAAACGGACTTGTCGACGCATCTGTTCATAAGTATCGTCTCGGCGCCGAACATCTCGGGAACCTCGGTAAGAATCGTCGAACCGCCGAGGGAATTTAAAATATCCGAAAAAGCACCGACAACAGGATTTGCGGTAATGCCCGAAAAGCCGTCCGAACCACCGCACTTAAGACCGACGGTAAGTTTGGATAAAGGAATCGGCTTTCTTGTAAATTCGGAAGCATACTTCATAAGGCCATCGACAATCTCTGTGCCCTCTTTGATTTCATCTTCACTGTCCTGTGCCACCAAAAACTTCACACGATTATCGTCAACGTCACCGATGTACGATTTCAAAACACCGATATTGCTGTTCTCACATCCGAGCCCCAGCACAAGAACGCCCGCCGCATTGGGATGATGAACAAGCCTTGCAAGAACCTGCCTGGTGTTCTCCTGGTCGTCTCCAAGCTGTGAGCAGCCGTAAGGATGAGTTAACGCCACAACATCGTCAACGCCTGCCGGAAGCCTGTCGCGACATATGGAAGCAATCTTCGAAGCAATGTTGTTTACGCAGCCAACCGTCGGAATAATCCAGATTTCGTTTCGAACGCCTGCCGAGCCGTCGCTTCTTTCGAAGCCCATGAATGTTCTTCCTGTTGTTATGTTAACCTCTTTGTCAAAAGAAGGATTATACGTATACTCCAACGTACCCGAAAGGGAAGTTTTTAAATTGTGAGTGTGCACATGCTCGCCGCATCTTATGTCAGCAGTAGCATGGCCGATTAACGAACCGTATTTTATTACGTCTTCACCTGATTTGATATCCGTAACGGCAAGCTTATGTCCCGCCGGAATATCGCATAAAGCCTCTACGCTTATATCGGCTGTCGAAACTCTCTCGCCTGCCTTGATGTCTGCAGCCGCAACCACAACATTATCAGATTTATTTATCTGAATTACTTTATTCACAGCACGTTCCTCCGCGATTAGTCGAAAAACTTACGAATTGCTTCTCTTACGGAGCTTTCCCTGATGGTCGTTAAGTACTCGCATACCAATTTATACGTATCTCCGACCGGGGAAAGGTCCGTTCCCCAGAAAGCATCTTTGGAAAGGAAAGCCTTGGCGAAAACATCAACAGGCTTATCCGAGTACTCCGCAAAGAACTTCAAAACGTCCAAATCGTCCATAATCTTGTATACTTCGCCGTTTCGCAAGCCGCAAAGCGCGTTGCCATCAAGCTTATTTGACGAATAGAACTGCATTAATGCGGCCAAAGAAAAGCAAAGATGCTTCGGCACTTCACCGAATTTATTATAGTAATCCAAAAAGCTGGGCATACAGCGGGCTTTCCACTTGGACACGGAATTGAGCGAAATGGAAAGAAGCGCATGCTTCACATAAGGATTCTTGAATCTGTCAATCACTTCATTGGCAAAAGAAACAAGGTCTTCCTTATTTAAAGAAAGAGTGGGAATAACTTCATTAAATACGGTATCATGCATGAACTTATAAATATCGGGATCATTCATTGATTCCAGAACAATATTGTTGCCCGCAAGATACGAAGCAAGCACAAAGGAAGTGTGCGCGCCGTTTAGAATGCGTACTTTGCGCTGCTTATAAGGCTTAATGTTGTCAGTAAAGACAACATTAAGTCCGGCATCCCTTAACGGAAACTCCTTCGAAATATCCTTGGGTGATTCGATAACCCATAAAGCAAAAGGCTCTCCGGCAACCAGAAGCTTATCTTCATATCCGAGTTCTTCAAAAATCGACTCGGCTTCATCCTTCGGATAACCGGAAACAATTCTGTCAACAAGTGTGGAACAGAAAACACATGCACTATCAACCCAATTGGAAAATTCCGGTTCAAGCTTCCATAAAGAAATAAACTTGTCTACGCAAGATTTCAAAACCTTTCCGTTGTCATCGATAAGTTCAACGGGTAAGATGATAAGTCCCTTTGAAATATCTCCCGAAAAAGCCTTGAATCGCTCGTACAAAAACTTGGTAAGCTTTCCCGGAAAAGATTCGGGCGGATTCATGTCAAGTCTATCGCTTTCATCATATACAATTCCCGCCTCGGTCGTATTGGAAATAACAAAACGAAGTGTATCAAGCTTGGCATATTCCATATAAGCGTCATAATCATCGTAAGCCGAGATAACATCGCTTACCGAGGTTACAACTCTGTTTACAACCTTCGGTTCTTTGTCAATAATTCCGCGTAAAGAAACCGTGTATTTATAGTCCTGCTCTTTAAAGGCGCTCAAATCACCGTGATTTCTGGGCTTAACGATAACAACATTACCGTCGAACAGGTCTTTTTCGTTACAAACATCTATCATATAATCCGCAAAAGCACGAAGAAAATTACCCTCTCCAAACTGGATTACTTTAACCGGAAAGTCTTTTCCCGAAGCTATGTCTTTATTCAAAATATACATAATTTTACCCTCCGAAAAACATTATACTTCCATTTGCATTTTTGCGCATCATTGTAAGCGCTTACAAATCACATAACTGACTATACATCCGCCATTTCTCACGGTCAATAGGCTTTTCAAATATTGCTATCTTATGCACGTATAGTGCTAACATCAATATCTGTTGGTGCATTTTTGTTTTGTGATGTATACTATTTGAGTATGGGTTTTTATATTTTCCAATAAATAATTTGCTCATAGCAGCAGGACGGAGTTTTTATGGCCGGAAATCAGCCGACAATTTATGACATATCAGAGAAGACAGGGTTTTCGATTGCCACGGTATCACGTGTAATAAACAACAGCCCCAAGGTAACCGAAGCCACCCGTGAAAAGGTTCTCAAGGCAATTGAAGAAGCCGGATTCAAGCCCAATGTTTTTGCCCGCGGTCTCGGTCTTAACACCATGAAGACCGTTGGTATCATGTGCGTTGATTCATCGGATATTTTCCTTGCAAGAGCCGTCTATCTCATTGAGGAAAAGCTTCGTTCCAACCAGTATGACACCATTTTGTGTTGTACGGGATACGACATAAACAACATGGCTTCATCAATGGACTTGCTGATTTCCAAGAAAGTGGATGCGGTTATTCTCGTAGGTTCTACTTTCGTAGGCTCCACTCCCGAGTCCATCAACTATATAATTAATGCTTCCAAGAGCGTTCCCGTTATGATTCTGAACGCGGTTGTCGAGCACGAAAACATTTATTGTTTTCACAGCAACGACTCCGAATCCATCTATAGAGCAACCGTTGATTTCATAAAGGGCGGAAGTAAGAACATCGCTTATTTGTACAATTCGGAATCCTTCTCAGCAGTTAGAAAGCTTCAGGGCTTTACACGCGCCATTGAAGAAAACAATTCTTCCATAGATAACGGTCAGTCATTTTATATCCGTTCTTCACGAAGCGATATTGACGGTTGTTCCGATGAGATTTCGAAAATTCTTTCGGATAATCCGAAATTCGACGCCATCGTTACAAGCGAAGATTTGCTTGCCATGATAGCCGTCAAGCAAGCGCGTTCGTTAAAGCGAATTGTCCCCGAGAAGTTACAGATTATCGGATACAACAATTCTATCCTCGCTCAGCTTTCCGATCCTGCTCTTTCGAGCATAGATAACAGAGTTGATGATTTGTGTGACAGTATTGTTGATACGCTCATGGACATTTTTGCGGGCAGCAAGAAGCCGGGAATATTCTCGTTAAGCGGTTTAATGGTCAGGCGATTAACTACCAGGAAGTAGTTTCAAGGAGTTTATATATAATGAAGAAATTTATGGATGCGGATTTTCTTTTGTCAAATGATGTTTCAAAGAAGTTATTTCACGATTACGCTGAAAAAATGCCGATAATCGACTATCATTGTCACATCAACCCCAAGGAAATCGCAGAAGACAGAAAATTTGACAATATTACACAGGTCTGGCTCGGCGGCGACCACTATAAATGGCGTTTCATGCGTTCATGCGGTGTTGAAGAGCGATTAATCACCGGCGACGCTTCCGACCACGACAAGTTCATAGCATGGGCCAAGGTTTTGGGAACCGCTATCGGAAACCCCTTATATCACTGGAGCCATCTTGAACTTCAGCGCTATTTTGATTTTTACGGTGCCTTAAGCGAACAGAATGCCGAGGAAGTTTGGAGCCTTTGCAATGAAAAGCTCAAATCTTCTGATATGAGTGCCAAGAATCTCATCAAAAAATCCAACGTTTCCGTAGTGTGCACTACAGACGACCCGATTGATTCGCTCGAGTACCATGACATCATAAAGAAGGATTCATCCTTCAACGTAAAGGTGCTTCCCGCTTGGAGACCGGACAAGGCCATGAATATTTCCAAAGCGGATTTTACCGACTATATCAAAAAGCTTTCAAATGCTTCGGGCATGAACATTTCATCTTGGGATGATTTAAAGAAAGCCCTTATAAACCGTATGGATTTCTTCGAATCGAAGGGTTGTTGCATTTCCGACCACGGTATGGATTACGTTATGTATAACCCTTGTGATGAATCCGAAATCGCCACGATTTTTAAAGCTCGCTTAGACGGTACTATTCCCTCAGCAGGCGATGAACTTAAATACAAGACAGCATTTTTACAATTAATGGGCAGAGAATGTCACCGAAGAAACTGGGTTATGCAGCTTCATTACGGTGTAAAACGTGATAACAACAAGTTTATGTTCGACAAGATCGGACCCGACACCGGTTACGACTGCATCGGAACTTCCGCTCCCGCCGGCGAACTTACGGACTTTTTAAACTCACTTGCTGTTACCGAAGAGCTTCCCAAGACAATTCTTTACAGCTTAAATCCTATCGACAACGCTGCCATCGGTACAATTATCGGTTGCTTCCAGAACAGCGAAGCTGTTGGCAAGATTCAGCACGGAAGTGCATGGTGGTTCAATGACAACAAGAAAGGCATGACCGACCAGCTTACTTCTCTTGCCAATCTCGGAAACCTTGCAGGTTTCGTGGGAATGCTTACAGATTCAAGAAGTTTCCTGTCATACACAAGACACGAATACTTCCGTCGCATCCTTTGCAATCTTTTGGGCACATGGGTGGAAAACGGCGAATTTCCCGAGGATTACAACTTGCTCGGCGAAATTGTACGTGGCGTTTCCTACAACAATGCAAAGACGTACTTCAATTTTTAGCCTTACATATTTAAAGCCCTGACTGCTGTCAGGGCTTCTTTGTATCATATAGTCTTTAGTCGATCATTTAACCTTTACGTTCTTACCGGATGACCATGCACCGTAAAACTTGGTCTTGCCGACCTTCTTGCCGGTCTTTCCGAAAGCCGTCACAAAATCGATTATTTCCGCACAGATCATCACTATGGCGAGCACGGTGACAAACTGGGCTCTGTAGGTGTAAAACCAGTGCATATTCGAGTGATTAATCATAATGATATATCGAATATAAGGAATCAGCCCTACAAGTGCAAACAAAACAATCGCATTTTTATCGGGCTTCTTCACTTTATAGACGAAGCAATAGTATGCGATGATAATCACAATCAATATTCCGATTACCACTCCAAAAGCGCCGTAGTCCCAGGGTGCCATGCTCGAAATGTTCTTCCATAAGCCGGTAAAAATTCCCGAGAAGATACTCCCCTCAAAATTTCCGACAAGTCGTTCCTCAATATGCCCCGTAACATACGGAAGAACGTTCTTCTTAAGTACAATTGCCGCAGTAATCCATTTCATCGTCCACATTCCGGCGTAGCCGATAAGCCAGGCAATGCAGGCCTTTACGCTGTAAAGCACGAGACCCCGTATTTCTGAAGGTTTGTTTCTTCGATACATAATCCATACGGTCAAAAGAAGCGGTGTCGAAAGCGACAGCGTCTCTACCGTCAAAAAGTCTATGTAGTTTGTAACCATTCCCATAATAAGCATGAGAACGATAAAGCCTTTCGCCCTGTCTTTGTCCGAAAGCTTAACGGATATTATCGAGCACGCAAGCATAATGAGAAACATCCATATATACTCAAAATCCATGGATACGAACCATATAGACACCGAAAGCGATGCAAGCACGAATCCGACTGCAGGCACTATATATTTTCGCCTTATAAGCATGAACATCAGCAATAGAAACAGGCAAATGAGCACGACCGTATTTAATATATACATTTCGCGGACATTTAATATCGTAAGAAGCGGCCTTATAATCACCAGTGACCCATGCCAGTACCTTAGGTATTCCGCATTAACCGCCGGATTATCGCAAATCGCCTCCTTCAAATTTTTATTGGCGAAATCCATTACGGTATTTCTGTAAAACTCAGCCTTCATTACCGAAGTCAGAGGTGCCTCATCGTCAAAATGGTACGCTATATTTAATAAAATTGAGTCCGAATATATATCAATGATGGAAGTATCAGAATTTCCCACTTTATAATATAAGTTCTTCCCGCACATGTAATCGGCGGACTCTTCAAGTTTATCCATTATCTTCTCTCTCGGAATCTTTGCCGACAGCACAAGCAATCCGAGCAAAAGAAAATACGTCCCGACAAATAAAATTATGTACTTAACTATCTTTCCAAAAGTTTTCATCCCGTCACTTTGTCCCAGCAAAAATGATATTCTTTTCGACAAACAGTATAACACGAAAAAGAGGGTTGTATAAACAACCCTCTTCAAAAAACTATTTAATCTTTACATTCTTAACCGATGACCATGCACCGTAGAATTTGGTCTTTCCGACCTTCTTGTATTCTCTTACGCGTACGTAATATTTCTTTGAAGACTTAAGCTTGGTTACCTTTAAGGATATTGTGGAAGCCTTGCTGATTGTCTTGATTTTTACGCTCTTATTAAACTTCTTGTCGGTTGAATACTGTACTTCATATCCGGTAATACCACTTACCTTCTTCCATGTAATGTTCATTGTCTTCTTGGAAGATGACTTAAGCTTACTGATGGAAGCCTTTCCGGGATTAACGGTTACCGTTGTTTTAAAGGATGTACCCTTATAGTTCATGGATTCGGCAACTGTTGCTGTAATTGTTGCCTTTCCGATAAAGCCCTTCTTAATGGTAACCTTACCATCTTTGGAAACCGATACGTTCTTGCTGTCGGAAGACTTATAAGTTATTGTTCCTGCCAAAGCCTTTGTGTCAAGTTTAAAACTCTGGCTCTTCGAAGAAGTCGTCTTTACATACGCGGGAGTTCCCGTAATGGCATTGTCAGCCTTTGTAATCTTAAAGGAAACGGTTATGCTTCCCTTTAAAGGAAATGACTTGGCGGAAACTTTAACCCTTCCGTCGCCGGCATTCAGATTATTTTCAACAACCACATCGTAGTATGAAGGGTCTATTACTGTGTCGCCATTTTTTACTGTAACAGTAGGAACAATAGGACTTCCCGTATACGTATAAAACGCCTTGTCCAAAATTACCGCGCATTTCGAGGAAGATAAATCAATTGTTTCATCTACAATCTTAAAGTAAACTGTTATGCTTCCCTTACAAGGCATAGATTTTGCAGTAACTGTAATCTTGCCGTCGCCGACATTCACATTATTATCTGCTACTACATCGTAATTTGAAGGGTCAACCACTTTATCGCCTATCTTTACTGTAACTTCAGGGACAATAGCGCTTCCCGTATATTGATACGACTCCTTATCGAAAATGACTTTACACTCAGAGGAAGATAAATCCATTATTTCATCTTCGGTATAGAATACCGGACTAACCGAAAAGTCACATACGTAACCACAGACGACGCTTACAGTATCTACCTCCCATCCTTTAAACATCGCCACTCTGCCTTTTTCTTCGGCAGTAAGTTCATCTTCATCATTTTCATCAAGCCACTCTTGTAACACAGCATCAAGTGAAGGAACAGTAATCTCACTGTATTCGCTTACATAGTCGGAGCGGCTGTTAATTCGATCCGAAATATTTAAAAAATTCATATTAATAAACGTATACAAATAATCACTTTTACAATTGCTGTAAACGCAAGAAACAACATCACCCGGATAAAGCATATCTCCGGCTTTCAATTCTTCCGGATTAATTATTTCTTCTGTAGAATCGTTATACTCAAGTGCATACTCCTTTGCCATTACATCCAGCGGGCAAACAGACACTGCAAATATAAGCACTGCCATGAGCATCGCCCAAAATCTCAATTTTCTCTTACCTTTCATCGTAAAAAATCTCCTTTCAACACAAAAGCATTTTCAGTTTTAAGGCATTAATCCTGCGTTTTATTGTACCACCGTTTGTTTTTTCAGTAAAGAACAAAACGTTTCACTCAGTGAACTACATCGGTAATTGAATTACCGAGCATCAGGTGCGCGCGGCTTCGCCGCGTAGGTCCCGGGGTGCGTCCATGACACCCTTACTGCTACCCTTTCGGGTTACACAGCTACTTTTATTATCTCAGGATTACTCAGCCCAAATATGGGCATGGTTATATCATTGCCGGATGTGGTGCAATACTTTCTTAAGATGTTATA
>JAZUJT010000029.1:0-64404 GCA_045642905.1 Lachnospiraceae bacterium
GATTATCACTGCCTTCTCTCTGTTCGTCAGAGCACTCTGGTCGACGCCGGGGTCTTTTTTTAAGACATTAATTGTTTCTTTAAGGATATCTATTTCCATCTGCATATCAAGCATTTGAGCCTTTAATGATTCGATATCCTCAGGTTTGTTATCAGGTTTAATTAAATCAGTATCCTTCTTATTCATTAGTGAAACAAGACCTTTCTCTTTATAAGAGCGGATCCATTCATAAATAATAACGGTTGAGAATCCAATCTCTTCTGATACTGATTTTACACTTTCATTGCCATTGCAGCAACGCATAACTGTTTGGTATTTTAGTTCACTTGATGCGCGGCTATAATTTTTATACTGCTTGGTTCCAGTGCCCTTTACGTATCCCGGCATTTGTTTTATCCAGTCATACATTCGCGTCTTACTAGGATAACCGAGAGTATCAATAACAGCATGAATAGATTTTGTTTTATTATACAGTTCAAGTGCGGCAATTACTTCCTGTTGCGAATAACTCATAACCTTATTTTAGGCGATTAAGTGTCCAGGATTATGTCCGCACCCCCTCAATAAGTTTCAATTTTCAAATTGATTGATCACATAGAAAGAATAAACTAAAATCATTATTGTAGTGTAAGTAGTATTTTTTCTATTTCCGAAAGATTGCTTGCAAAATAAATACCTCTCTGGCGATTTTCTGACGAAAGGCCATAAGAAATCATTGTAAAAAGAAGTTCTTTCAAGCCATCATAATATCCATCAAGATTATACAGAATACAAGGTGAATCCATTTGATTTAACGAAACCAATGACATTATCTCAGCGATTTCTTCCAGTGTTCCGGTTCCTCCCGGAAATGCTATAAACGCATCTCCTAATTCAATCATTTTCGCTTTACGCTCAGGCATATCCTTAGTAATAATCAATTTGGTAAGCGACTCATGCTGGCACTGTTGATCAATAAACATCTGCGGTTCAACACCTATGACATCTCCCTTAGAAGCAAGTACGCTATCAGCAAGAGTGCCCATGAGACCAGTTTTTGATCCGCCATAAACCAGTGTGTTACCACTATTGCCAATGAATGACCCCAGCTCTTCCACTGCCTTCTTAAATTTATTGTGATTGCCTTGGTTTGCTCCTAAATATACTGTTATATTCATACTTACTCCTTCAGCATTATAATTCCGAAAATCTGAATTTCGCTCCATCTCATTTTACCAAATGATGAGGATTTTTATAGATACAATATGAAAAAAGACGGCCATAGCCGCCTTAAGATTTTTTGAATAATTCGAATGCTGTGAATTCACGGCCATCGTAAGAGACCAAGGCTCCCACGGCTCACGGCTTGCCGCCAATCGCCTCCACATCGTACGGAACGCTCTGGTACACATAGTAGTTTAGCCAATTAGTATACAACAGCTGTCCTGTTGACCTCCAATTTACAATCGGTTTCTTGGTCGGATCATCGTCCGGGAAATAATTGCAGGGCACCTTGGGATTCATGCCCTTGTTCAAATCTCTGAAGTATTCATCGGAAAGAGTGTCTGCATCGTATTCAGCGTGAAGGCCTACAAAGAACTTTCGCGAATCGGTCGTCTTTACAATTGAAACGCCTGCCTCATCCGAATAAGCCATAAGTTCAAGTTCGGGAGTAGCCTCAATCTTCTCGCGGGCAATTCCCATTGCTCTAGAGTGAGGAGCCCAGAACTCATCGTCGAAGCCTCTGAATAACGGTGAAGTGGGTTTCAAAACCTGATGCTTGTAAACACCGGAAAGTTTCTCTTCTCTGTCGAATCTCTCCAAGCCGTAATAATAGTACAAAGCCGCAAAGCACGCCCAGCACAGGAAAAATGTGCAGTGAACATGCGTCTCGCACCAGTCAAAAATCTCGGTCATTTCTTTCCAATAAGCGACATCCTCAAACTTCACGTAATCAAGCGGAGCTCCGGTAATAATCATTCCGTCGAATTTTCTGTCCTTTATCTTGTCGAAGGTAGTGTAGAAAGTTTCAAGATAACCGGCATCGACATGCTTGGGTGTATAACTTTGAGTCTGCAAAAGCTCAACATTTACCTGAAGAGGCGAATTTGAAAGCTTACGAAGAAGCTGCGTCTCGGTAACTTCCTTGTTGGGCATGAGGTTCATAATAAGCACATTTAAAGGACGGATATCCTGGTGCATTGCACGATTTTCCGTCATAACAAAAATATTCTCGTTCTCCAAAATATTCTGTGCGGGTAATGAATCTTGAATCTTAATGGGCATTACTGAAAATCTCCAATCAAATGTTAATATATTTGTTTACAAAATCCTCTTCCGTCATGATCTCGATGCCTAATTCCTTGGCAGTTTTGTTCTTGGAAGATGAACTCATAATATCGTTGTTTACAAGTACAAAAGTGTTTTTGGATACGCTTCCCGAAACCTTTCCGCCGCGCTTCTCAATTTCCGCCTGCAGCGCTTTGCGATTGTCAAAAAGGTTCAAATCGCCGGTAATAACAACGGTTTTGCCGTTAAGTTCGGAAGAAGTATCCGTTTTCTCCTCTTTGGCAAAAGAAACATGCTCCAAAAGTCTGTCAATAACGGCAGCATTGTGTTCGTCTTTGAAATACTCCGTAAACGAAGCCGCTATCACGGGGCCGATGTTTTCGACCGCACTCAAATCATCATAACTTACTTTTCTTATTAAATCAAAATCAAAATCGAAAGCCTTGCAAATTAATTTAGCATTTGAAAGGCCAACATTCAATATGCCGAGCGAATTAATGAAATTCGGCATTGAAACATTGCGCGACTTATCGATACCATCAATAAGCTTGTTGTAAGATTTCTCTCCGAAGCCTTCAAGCGCAACGATAGATGCCTTGTGCTTTTGAAGTTCAAACAAATCGGCATATTCTCTTATGAATCCCTCGGAAATAAACTTTTCCAAAGTTGCCTCGGAAAGACCATCCATATTCATGGCATCTCTGCTGACAAACAATTCAAACTTCTTTATCTGCTTGGCAGGGCACAAAGGATTGGTGCAATACAAAGACTGTGCCTCGTTTACAGCTTTAATTTCCGTCTCCATGCCACAGCACGGGCACTTATCGGGAATAATCAGATTGTCGGACTTCGTAAGATTTTCGGCAATCTGCGGAATAATCATGTTTGCCTTGTAAACGGTAATGCTGTCGCCGATACCGATTTTCAGGTTCTTCAAAACTGAAATATTGTGAAGACTTGCGCGACTTACGCTTGTTCCCTCAAGGAAAACCGTATCAAACACAGCCACGGGATTAATAAGCCCGGTTCTCGAAGGGCTCCACTCAACATCCCTAAGCACCGTAACGGCGGTTTCATCCTGCCACTTAAAAGCGATGGAATCTCTCGGAAATTTCGCCGTCGTACCCAAAGACTTCGAGTAAGCAATGTCATCGTATACTACAACAAGGCCATCCGACGGAATATCATACGTTTTAATTTCTTCGGCAAAATAAAAAACTCTATCCCTTACATTCGATCCGGTTTCTTTGAAATGCTTCACCGTCTCAAAGCCGAGTTCATCGAGAAAATCAAACTGACTGCTTCTCGTCTCGAACTCCATATTCTCGGCACTTACGAGTGAAAAAGCGATAAAACGAACGTGTCTTTGAGCGGTCACTTCGCTGTTTAACTGTCTTACGGAACCGGAGCAGAGATTTCTCGGGTTTTTGTACTGCTCTTCGGGATTCTCGATCAATGAATTAACCTTCTCAAAATCCGGATAAGATATAACCGCCTCGCCTCTAAGCACCAATTTGCCGCTAAACTTAATTGAAAGCGGAAGGTTTACGAACGTCTTGGCATTGGGGGTTATGACCTCACCGATTTCCCCGTTTCCGCGTGTAACGGCCTTTTCGAGAACACCGTTATTATAAGTCAATACAATGGTAAGACCGTCAAGTTTCCAGCTGATAAGTGCTTCTTTGTCTCCGACAAAAGAAACAAGCTCGTCAACACTTTTGGTCTTATTAAGGGAAAGCATCGGCTTATCATGCGCTTCCTTGGGAAGAAAATCCACGGCCTCGTAACCGACATTTGAAGTCGGGCTGTTTGAAAAATGAATCCCCGTCTCCTCTTCCAAGGCAACAAGCTCGTCGTAGAGGGCATCATATTCGAAATTGGACATGATTTCCTCATCCTTGGCATAATAACTCTCGCTTGCCTCGTTAAGAATGTTTATCAGTTCTTTTATGCGGTTTGCCTTATCACTGCTTTTGTTTTCCATACAAACTTTCCTTTAAAACAGATACTTCTTCATTGGATAAAATTCTGTACTCTCCGGGTTTCAAGCCGCCGAGAGTAACCGTAACTACTCTCACACGCTTCAGCATGTTGACCTTTAAATCAAACATGCCGCACATACGCCTGATTTCACGGTTCATGCCTTCCGTAAGCACAATCGAAAAAGAATTTTTGGAGATTCTTTTTGTTTTGCACGGCCTGGTCTTACGCTTAAGCTCGCTAAGATAAACGCCGCCGGCGATTTTATCGAGCACCTCATCGGAAACATATTTGTTGACTTCGACAATATATTCCTTCTCGTGATTGTTGCCCGCCTTCATCATCGTATTTATCAAATCACCGTCGTTGGTCATAATAAGAAGGCCCTCGGAATCCTTGTCGAGGCGTCCCGCGTAAGTCATTCTTTCCTTATATTTAAAAACATCGTATATGGTATACTCCGCGTGCTCGTCACGTTCCGTGCACGTAACATTCACGGGCTTGTAAAAAGCGATAACGGTATAATTCTCGGGAAGCTTCAAAAGACGACTTCCGATTTTAACGCTGTCCTTGGGAAATACCCTGTCTCCCACAAGAGCGGTTCTTCCGTTTAACGTAACTTTCCCCTGCTCAATAAGTTTATCAGCATCTCGCCTGGAGCACACCCCCGAAGATGCAATAAATTTATTAAGCCTTATTCCTTCCTGTTCCATATATTCTCCATTCATAAGGGCCAAAGAAAAACTTTATACCCTTTCGTTATTCTTCTGCTTGTCCATCCAGCATTTGTGGCACATGGCAACATAGCTGTCATTTCCGCCCAAAAATACCTGCGAACCCTTGGTAATAATTTTACCGTTGGAATCAATACGTGCATTTACCGTTGCTTTTCGACCGCAGGCGCAAACCGTCTTAATCTCCGTCATGGAATCAGCAAGCTCCATTAAACGACGTGAACCGGGGAAAAAGTGAGTCAGAAAGTCTGTTCTTAAGCCAAAGCAAAGAACCGGAATATTTTCTTCGTCAACAAGATATCTCAGTTCATCAATCTGCTCGGGAGTGAAAAACTGAGCCTCGTCGGCGATAATTACATCCTTTTTCTCAAGTTTTGAAAACATGTCCTTAACGGAATCTGCGGGAGTAATAATATCAGCCTTTGCACTTAAGCCGATTCTGCTCTTAATTATATCTTCGCCGTCTCTTGTGTCAACGCTTGGCTTAATAAGCCAGACCGACATTCCCAGCTCTTCATAGTTAAATTTAGTAATAAGTGCCTGAGCCGATTTCGAGGAGCCCATGGCGCCGAATTTGAAGTATAACTTAGCCATATACAATCCTTTCAAGTCCAAAATGTTGTGTTATAACTTCTTATAGGTTACCACATTTTGTGTATTTGCACTACATAATTTACACATAAATATTGAATAAGTTTTTCTTAAATGTTATAATTTGCGATGTGGAAAGACCACAAAGAGTATATAGACTATTAGGAGGAAATGAGATGAAAAAAGTCTTTTCTTTAGTCCTTGCACTCGCAATGGTTTTATCATTGTGTGCATGTGGCGATGCCGGTGCAGTTAAGACCGGTAACTATCGCGTAGCAATGATTACCGACTACGGCGATATCACAGACCAGTCATTCAACCAGACAACATATGAAGCATGTAAAGCATTCTGCGAAGCAAACAGTCTTGATTTTTCATATTTCAAGCCCGCAGGTGACTCAACAGCTGAACGTGTAGCCATGGTAGAAAAGGCTGTTGACGAAGGATATAACGTACTCGTTATGCCCGGTTATGCATTCGGCGGAACAATCGTAGAAGCAGCCGGAAATTACCCCGATGTTAAGTTCATCGCTCTTGACGTTGCAGCAGGCGATATTCTTGAAGCAGGCGTTCCTGCAAAGGGTGGCACATACGATTACAATCCTGACAATTGGGTAGTTACAGACTACTACAACGCAGACAATGTTTACTGCGCAATCTACCAGGAAGAGCTTTGCGGATACATGGCAGGTTATGCTGCTGTTAAGTTAGGATATACAAAGCTTGGTTTCTTGGGCGGTATGGCAGTTCCCGCCGTTATGAGATACGGATACGGTTTCGTTCAGGGTGTTGATGCTGCATCAGCAGAACTCGGAATCACAACCGAAATGAAGTACGCATACGGCAATCAGTTCTTCGGCGATGCTGATATTACAGCAGCTGTTGATACATGGTGCGCAGCAGGCACAGAAATCATCTTCGCTTGCGGTGGCGGTATCTACTCATCTGCTGCAGAAGCAGCTCAGAAGACCAACGGTAAGGTTATCGGTGTTGACGTTGACCAGGCAGCCATTATCGACGGACAGTACGGCGAAGGCATGACTGTTACATCAGCCATGAAGGGTCTTTACCCTGCAACATACGATGCATTATCAGACATCTGCCTCAACAACAAGTGGAACGATTACAAGGGCAAGATTGTTACCCTCGGACTTGTTTCAGGCGATGATCCTACACTCAACTATGTACAGATCCCTATGGATTCTACACAGTGGAGCGATACATTCAAGCAGGATGATTACAAGGCTATGGTAAAGGATATGTTCAACGGAACAATCAAGGTATCCAACGATATCAGTGCTGAGCCTTCAACTACCAATGTATCGGTAGAATGGTTAGGAAACTTAAAGTAATTTAAATTGAGCGGGCAGGCAGTTTAGCTGTCTGCCCGTATTTTTGAATAATCTGTATACTCTTAATCTATCCACATTAATTTATAGAAGGTATTTCTTATTGGGTATAGTTATTTAATGAAAGGAGGGAACTAACTTGGCAGAAAATTATGCTATTGAAATGAGAAATATAACCAAGCGCTTCCCCGGAATTATCGCCAATGACAACATCACTCTTCAGTTGAAAAAAGGCGAAATACATGCTTTATTGGGCGAAAACGGTGCCGGCAAATCGACACTTATGAGTGTTCTTTTCGGTCTCTATCAGCCCGAAGAAGGCGCTATTTACAAAGATGGAAAGGAAGTTACCATCAACAATCCCAACGATGCCAACGACCTGGGCATCGGAATGGTTCATCAGCATTTCAAGCTTGTTGAATGCTTCTCTGTTCTCGACAATATTATCCTTGGTGTTGAGCCCAACAAGGCCGGCTTTTTAATGAAAGCCGAAGCCCGTAAAAAGGTTTTGGAATTATCCGAACACTATGGACTGAAAATAGACCCTGACGCATTAATCGAAGACGTTACCGTCGGAATGCAGCAACGTACCGAAATTCTTAAAATGCTCTATCGCGACAACGATATTTTGATTTTCGATGAGCCTACCGCAGTTTTAACTCCTCAGGAAATCAAGGAATTGATGCAGATTCTTAAGAATCTCGCCAAAGAAGGCAAATCGATTCTTTTTATTTCGCACAAACTTCAGGAAATAATGGATGTTTCCGACCGATGCACCGTTCTCAGAAAAGGTAAATACATCGGAACCGTTAACACCAAGGACACTACCATGGCTGAACTTTCTTCCATGATGGTCGGACGTGATGTCAATTTCCACGTTGAAAAGAAGCCTTCAAACATCGGTGACGTTATTCTCTCCGTTGAAAATCTCACCGTTGCTTCCAAGCTTCACAAGAACAACGCCGTTAAGAACGTATCCCTTAAAGTACATGCCGGTGAAATCGTATGTATCGCCGGAATCGACGGAAACGGCCAGACCGAATTTGTTCATGCGCTTACAGGACTTGACTCTTCCGTTTCCGGAAAGATTACTCTTTGCGGCAAGGATATAACCCATGCCTCCATCCGCGAGAGAAACTTGGGCGGTATGAGTCATATTCCCGAAGATCGTCACAAGCACGGACTAGTTCTTGATTATTCGCTTGAGGACAATCTCGTACTTCAAAGATATTTTGAACCGGAATTTACCAACAAAGCCGGTTTCTTAAAACGTGACAACATAAGAGAATACGCAACCGGACTTATCGAGCAGTACGATGTTCGTTCGGGACAGGGTCCCATTACCATCGCAAGAAGCATGTCGGGAGGAAATCAGCAGAAAGCTATCATAGCAAGAGAAATTGACAAAAATCCCGAGCTTTTGGTAGCGGTTCAGCCCACTCGAGGTCTTGATGTCGGCGCCATCGAATACATTCACAAGCAGCTCGTTGCTCAGCGTGATGCCGGCAAGGCCGTTCTGCTCGTTTCTTTGGAGCTCGATGAAGTTATGGATGTTCCCGACAGAATCTTGGTTATGTACGAAGGTGAAATAGTCGGTGAGTTCGATCCCAAGACAACTACCGAAGACGAGCTCGGCTTATACATGGCCGGTGCCAAGAAAGATGAGGTGAAAGCATAATGAAAAAAATACTTAAAAACGAAGGCTTTCAGTCTCTTTTAGCTTCAATAATATGTATTTTACTCGGTATGTTTATCGGATTCATTGTTCTTCTTTTTATAAATCCGAAAGGTGCATTCGGTGCAATCGTTGCGGTTGCCCAGAACTTCTTTACATACTCGAGCGCACCCATGCAGCTTAAGTACCTTGGAAACACTCTGGTAAAGACCGCACCGTTACTTATGTGTGCTTTATCCGTGCTGTTCTCCTACAAGGTTGGTTTATTCAATATCGGAGCTGCCGGACAATACGTTGTCGGTGCATGTGCCTGCCTCTACGGTGCATTGGCGCTTCACCTCAACTGGTTTGTATGCGTCCTTCTTTCGATAGTAGCCGGCGCATTATGGGGAACAATTTCAGGCTTATTGAAATCTTACTGTAACGTTAACGAAGTTATTTCGGGAATCATGCTCAACTGGATAGGCCTCTACCTTACCAACATGATTCTTACAAGCGTTAAGGAAGAAACAAGCCCTTACACTTATAAATTGATGGCTCAGGGCCAGCAGGCAATGCTCCCCTCTTTGGGTCTCGGAAAGCTTTTCAACAATAACCAATACGTCGGAATAGCCATTCCGCTTTCGATTTTGATTGCAATCCTGATATGGATTTTGCTTGAAAAGACCAAGTTCGGATATGAACTTAAAGCTACAGGTTACAACAAAAACGCAGCCAAGTATGCCGGTATGACCGAAAAAAGAAACATAATTCTCACCCTCACAATCGGCGGTGCTCTTGCAGGACTTGCAGCAGCATTTTTGTTCCTCTCCGGTTTCGAAGAATGGTCATGTACACAGTCAAGTGTTCCGGGCATGGGCTTTAACGGTATCGCGGCAGCATTCCTCGGCGGATTAAATCCTATCGGAACTATATTTGCTTCATTCTTCATTCAGCATATTACCGCAGGCGGTTCATACGTAGACCGTACGATGTATTGCTCGCAAATATCCGAATTGATTTCTTCATTGATTGTTTACCTGTGCGGTTTTGTAGGCTTCATAAAAATGATTATGAAAAAATCGCTTGATAAACCCGGCAAAGAAAAAACTTCCGTAAAGTCGAAAGGAGGTAATGAATAATGTTACTTTTATTCCAATATACTCTTCTTTTCGCCTCCATACTTACACTCGTAGCATTGGGCGGATGCTTTTCGGAGCATTCGGGTGTAATCAACCTCGGTCTTGAAGGTATCATGGTTATCGGTGCACTCGGCGGAGCACTGACAATGAGATTTTTACCGGAAAACATAAATCCTTTGGTAATTGTTCTTTCGGTCATTCTTATCAGTATTATATTCGGTGTTATATATTCAACACTTTTGGCCTTCGCATGTATCAACCTTAAGGCCGATCAGACTATTATCGGAACCGCCATGAACATGTTGGGTACCGCAGCAGCTACCGTCATCGTTAAAGCTATCAACACAGCAGCCAATCCCGACGATGTTTCTTCGACAATACAATACGTATCCGCGAAGAAAGCATTTATCGTAAACATCAACGGATTTGAGTTTTCCTGGTTTATGCTTGTTGCGGTAATTGCTCTTGCAGCAGCATATATCATTCTTTATAAGACCAAATTCGGTTTACGCTTAATGGCTTGCGGCGAACATCCTCAGGCAGCCGATTCGGTTGGCATTAACGTTTACAAAATGCGTTGGGCCGGTGTACTTATCTCCGGTCTTTTAGGCGGTCTCGGCGGTATTTGCTATATTACCGCAGGCGTAAGCGAATGGAAGTTTGAATACGGTGTTGCAGGCTTCGGTTTCCTGGCTTTGGCCGTAATGATTTTCGGCCAATGGAAGCCCGGAAAAATCGCTCTTGCCGCGTTATTGTTCGGTTTATTCAGAGCTCTTTCAAACGTATATTTCGGACTTGACTTCTTAAAGTCATTAAACATCCCCGGATACGTTTACAACATGCTTCCTTACATTATATCTCTTGTTGTGCTTGCCTTTACTTCCAAGAAGTCACGAGCACCCAAGGCTGAAGGCATTCCTTACGATAAGGGAACAAGGTAATACATATTAATTTTTACGATTAAAACAAAAAGCCTTGCAGGCAAACGCCTGCAAGGCTTTTAATAATCTTAGCTTTATTTCTTAATTAAACAATACCCTGAGCTGTCATAGCATCTGCAACCTTCAAGAAGCCTGCAATGTTGGCACCTGCAACATAGTTGCCTTCAAGTCCGTACTTCTTGGAAGCATCGTCAAGGTTATGGAAGATGTTTACCATAATGTCATGAAGCTTTGCGTCAACTTCTTCGAATGTCCATGAAAGTCTTTCTGAGTTCTGGCTCATTTCAAGAGCTGAGGTAGCTACACCACCTGCGTTGGCAGCCTTACCGGGAACAAAGTAAACCTTGTTGTTCTGGAAGTACTGAGTAGCCTCAAGAGTTGTAGGCATGTTAGCACCTTCACAAACAGCGATAACGCCGTTCTTAACAAGTGTCTTTGCATCATCAAGATTAAGTTCGTTCTGAGTAGCACAAGGAAGAGCAATATCAACCTTAACTGTCCACTGGTTGTTCTTTTCTTTGGCCTTATCATGATATTCAGCATTGGGACGTGCCTTGGCATACTCTGTTAAACGCTCACGCTTAACTTCCTTAACTTCTCTTAAAAGATCAACGTCGATTCCGTCGGGATCATAAATCCAACCTGTTGAATCAGAACATGTAACAGGCTTTGCGCCAAGCTGCTGAGCCTTCTGAATAGCGTAAATAGCAACGTTACCTGCACCTGATACAGCACATGTCTTTCCCTTAATATCAATTCCGTTAGACTTAAGCATTTCCTGTGTCATGTAAAGAAGTCCGTATCCGGTAGCTTCCTTTCTTGCAAGAGATCCGCCGTAGCTTAATCCCTTACCTGTAAGAACGCCTTCGTATAATCCGGTAAGTCTCTTGTACTGACCGTACATATAACCGATTTCTCTTGCGCCTGTACCGATGTCACCTGCGGGAACGTCTGTGTCTGCGCCGATATACTTGTAAAGCTCTGTAATAAAGCTCTGGCAGAATGCCATTACTTCACGATCTGATTTACCCTTGGGATCGAAGTCGGAACCACCCTTACCGCCACCGATGGGAAGTCCTGTAAGTGAGTTCTTGAAAATCTGTTCAAATCCTAAGAACTTAATAATACCAAGATTTACCGAAGGATGTAATCTAAGTCCTCCCTTGTAAGGTCCGATAGCACTGTTGTACTGAACACGGTAACCATTGTTAACCTGAACCTGTCCCTTATCATCTACCCAGGGAACTCTGAAAAGGAGCTGTCTTTCGGGAGTTACAAGTCTTTCAAGCAAAGCGTCCTTTCTATATTTTTCTTCATTGGCTTCAATAACAACTCTTAATGACTCAAGTACTTCTTTAACTGCCTGATGGAATTCAGGCTGAGCGGGGTTGGAGGCAACAACCTTATCGAAAACCTCATCAACATATGACATAACTATGTCCTCCTTAAATTTGGTATACAAAAATACAAAAATACTTTTTTCTGATGTATTATAAACCCAAACTGTGGCAGACTTCAATACTTTATTGCATTAAATTAAAAAAATTATGTAAAAAAAACTAAAAAAATACACCTTGATATTTCTATCCAAGGTGTATTTACCAATAATAACCACAATTTATTGTATTGTAACAAATTCACTTTTAACGTATCCGATTTCGCCGTTGAACTTAATCTTGCACCAGCCGTCAACTTCTTCCACGAATTCAACCGTCTGGCCTTCATTTAAGACGCCAACCTTGGCAGCTGTCGTACTCGGTGATTCACGGACATTAAGCAAAGTTGTTGCCGTAGCCTTTCCTGTAGCCACAACATTCGTATTATCTTCTATGTCATCAAGAAATTCCGTCTTAATGAATCCTTCCTGACCGTTAAAATCAATCTTCGTCCAACCGTTGGTCATTCTCTCAATAACATCATAAATCTTGCCTTCCGAGGAGCTTCCGATTTTATCGGCGGTAGCACTTCCCGATGCACGAACATTAACAAGTGTATTGGTACGAACCTGAACAATCTTCTTTTCGGTTACGATTTCGATTTCGGGAGTTTCCTCTTCCTTATTCTCTTCGGCTTCAAGTTCTGCCTCGATAGCGGCTTCTTCGGCAAGCTGTTCGCCTACAGCCATATCGATTTCAACGGAAATGCCTGCCCAGTACTTGCTGAGAGTTTCATTCTCCTCAAGAAGAGTCGTGTAAGAAACATTTACGGTATTCTTGAGGTCGATTACGTCAGGCTGGTTGGAAATCATTTTAATGTATGCAGCCTCATCGGTTGAAAGCTCACCTGAATTAATGTAGTATCCTCGCTCTTCATCCTTGCATACATAGAACGCCTGAAGACCTGGAGTCGCAACCGTCTGGTCCGTAAGATAAACATCCGTATAAACATATACGATAAACGAATCCTCGAAAGGACCCGGCTTGGTGTAAACCTTCATGTTATCGTAATGATCGATATACTCGCTCATGGCCTGAAGTCTTATGATTTCAGTATTGGTAATATTACTCTGGATACTGATTAAAGCGTCGACATCCGCTCCTCTTAAAGCGGTATAATAATTTACAAACAGCTGATTAATCTCGGGATAAGCGTTTTCCTCAAACGGGACTTCGATTATCTCGTTAACTTCTTCCTTGTTGCTTTCAAGAATGCTCAGTGCCTCAGCCGAAGCTGCAGCGGCACGTTCTCTGGCCTTAAGTGCAATAACAACGGTAATAAATACGCATACAATAAGAATAAGCGGCAAAATAACTTTTCCGTAATCTACAAGCCATTCCTTTACAAGTTCCGCATAATCCTTCAAAACGACGCGCAAAATCGCCATTTTTTCCTTAAAAGAAAGCTTTTCGTTTAGTTTTTTCTCATTTCCTTTGTTCATAAATGATGAACCTCTTTATATTTAAAGATTCGATACGAATCATTTATTCCCTGAAATGCATCCGACAGGAATCGAACCTGCATCAAAGGCGTCGGAGGCCTCCGTTCTATCCATTATACTACGGATGCGACTTCATAAAGTCTAAAAAATTTTAACATAAACCGACTTAAAAGTCCAGTAAACCACCATTTTTTCACATTTTGAAAGCCACAAGGAAAAGGCAGTAACAATCTTTAACAACTGTTACTGCCTATATATTACTCTGCCATAATTACCTTATTTTCGTTTTGGGAATAAACATAAAGACTGTCGGAAAGCTTGTCTTCTATGGCAACCGTCGTGTCATTAACCTGCCTTATCATTGAGGTAAGTTCTTCACGATTCGTAAACTCCGAATACGGAACAATAATTAATTCATGAATGGAACTGGGCAAAATAAAAAAGTCCGAATCAATTTCCTCCGAATACTTTGAAAGGAACTCTGTATCGAGCATTGCCGAAGCTCCGTAGAACCGGTCCTTGTTGGAAAGAACCTGCATACCGATATATTTAAGCTTTTCATTCTGATTATTGAGGTATTCAATCGCTTCATTGCGGTCTTCATCATTAAGACTCATCTTTTTGACCATATCCATCAAAAGGTCGTATATGCCAACAATTTCACTGCTGTTCAAATTGTGCTGATTGTCCATGGCATCACGATATAAAGTGTCCTCGTCGATTCCCCATACCGAAAGATGATCTTTCAAAACCGTTATCGAGCCGGAGCCCAGAATTTCGTTGTCAACCCTCGCGTAAACGAGAACTTCCATGTCAAGAAAAGGCCTGTGAACCGCTTTCTTTAAAATTTCCTTATTAAGTGTTCTGTTTACAAGCTTAAGCCTGAAATACGGTTTAATACTTTCGTAATCGTCATAAAAAGATATATCAATCCCATTCATGGGCTTAAATTTCGTGTATATCTCATATACCTTCTTGGCGCATAAAACCGTATCGGTTAATGTAGCATCCTCAAAATAGAATTCATTAAGATAAATATTAGGCGAAATCTTATCCTGCGGATAAAAAATCGTAACCGAAGTAAGTTCGATTCCGTTATTCTTAATTGTTGTCGAAAGTTTAACGGTAGCCTTTTCATCATTAATAATATTGATAAGTTCATCCTTTACCAAAGTGCAAAATTCATTTAATGTCATCTGTAATCCTTTCCCACTACCCATAGGAAACAGGACATCTCTTAAACGAAAATAAGCAAACAAAAAGAGACAACAAGTAAATTGTTGTCTCTAAACGTCATTGCCAAACAATATCGGAAATTATACTCTTGAAAGATATTCGCCTGTACGTGTATCAATCTTAATTACATCACCGATGTTAACGAACAACGGAACCTTAACCATGGCTCCTGTCTCAACTGTAGCGGGCTTTGTAGCGCCTGTAGCTGTATCACCCTTGAAGCCGGGTTCTGTTTCTGTGATCTCAAGTTCAACGAAAAGCGGAGGCTCAACTGAGAATACGTTACCGTTGTGTGAGCAAACCTTGCAAACTTCGTTCTCTTTAACGAACTTTAATGAATCACCGATTACATCCAAACCTAATGAAATCTGTTCGTAAGTTTCCTGATTCATGAAGGTGTATAAATCACCGTCTGAATAAAGATAACTCATATCCATTCTGTCAATACGTGCAACGGGGAACTTTTCCGTAGGGCTGAATGTACGCTCTACAACACCACCTGAGATGATGTTCTTAAGCTTTGTTCTAACGAAAGCTGCTCCCTTACCGGGCTTAACATGCTGGAATTCAATAATCTGAAAAATAGCGCTATCGATTTCGACTGTAACGCCATTTCTGAAATCACCTGCTGAAACCATTAAAATAATCCTCCTGAAATTTAACTAACACAAATTTTCTACATAATTTTATACTAAAACCAAATAATATTCAACCTCTTTTTTTCAGTTTGTCGGCTTATTTACAACATTTTTGAATAGAAGCGGTACAAACAGTATTTCCGCAAGCATGTAAGGGAACGAATATCTTATCTGAACTATCGGTCCCAGCAAAAGTGTCAGGAAATAAATAAAGATAAACATCAGCATAAGAAGCGCTTTATTATTTCTTGTATAAATGAACATAAAGAACAACCATACAAGAAGTATACTGTAAAATGCCGTCTTAAAGAAAATCGAAATAATCGGCCAGTTCATGAAGCAGTTTGCACTTACGATATTCTCATAAATGTATTCCATAAAAGGCCATTTCGACTCATGCTTTATCTCTTCCACTTCGCCTTCGCTATAAGAAGAATTGTAAGTATATAAAACACCCATTCTTCCCTCAAGGCCCTCACCCAAGCATGTTGCGTACGATGTATCATCGATAAACCAGTATCCTCTGTTAGTTTCCAAAAACGAATCGATATATTCGTTGGGATACTTAAGTCCGATCTTTATAAAGTCTGTAAACGTCCTTCCCATGTCGGGTGCCCAATTGTCCCAATAGACCATTCCGGCGCCTGCCTTGCAGGGATCCGAAAGCTGCGGGTTATATTCTACCCAGCTTTCCTTGGGTACATAACGGGAAATAATCGCTTCTGTTTCGGCATCAAGTTCATCGGCATGATAATATCCGACGCGGGCAAATGCCTGTATTATCGCACTGTATTTCTCTGCCGGTTCTGTTCCGATCTGCGTTTTAAGGGCTGCTCTGATTCCGCTGTAGGAAAGCTTAAATCCGGCAAAAATAAGTACCGTGTACATAAGAATCAAAAGCTTGTACTTCTTAGGGACAAAAATGATAAGCACAAGTCCCGCCGCCAAAACCGCATAGCTTGCATTCATTCTGTAAAGCGACATCAAAATTCCCGACAATACAACGCATATGTCCATAATGATTTTCTTTTGCCTTGTGCCTGCAAAATAAAATCTGTCGAAAATCGTGCACAAAAACAATACAACCAGTGCAGAGAACATAACGTCCTTGGTGGTGCTTACGGTCATTACGGCATTTATCGGATAAAGCGCAACAACGGCCGTTACGATAAACGGAGTCTTTTTTGAAGGAATAAGTTTTGAAACAATCAAAACCGCATAAGCAAGGCATACGCTCATAACAAGCATATGGAATATCGCCATAAAGGACATTCCGAGCTGAACATTATTTATGGCCTTTCCGAGATTGTAAAATACCGAAATCTGGAAAGTGTGAATCTGCGGATGATGCTGTGAAAACCAGATATATCCTCTTTCCGACATCAGAACCTGCGCATGAAAATCATACGACATAATAATCGGCCAGTATGCAAGAAATGCCGGAATAAACGAAGCAAAAATAACGCCCCAGGAAATAAAGAATATCTTTTTAGTCTTTAAATTTTCGCATTCATTAAGCTTGAATGATGCTATTTTTTCCAACGCATAATAAACAAAATACACAAACGGCAACAGTGCAAACAACACCAAAAAGCCTTCAAACAAAATATGAAGCTTTCCTGAGAAACCGCACTCCGTCATATGATTAATTTCAAGCTGATATCCCATCACAAGCAAAATGCCCATAATAAGCGACGTGAAAAACGACCACTTAAGACGTCTGTTCAAAACGGAAAGTTCACACTTACGCGCGTTCTGCTTTACAAAAATGTACATTACAATCAGTAAAGCGTATAAAAGAAGCGAAAATAAACTTCCGCTCAATTGATTGTCTTTTATAATACCGGCAATATAGCTTACTCCGCTGATACCCAGAAAAGCAAAAATAAATACCAGCACATATTCGAATACGGTACCTTTTATTTTGTTAATAAAAAACTTGTCAGGAGCAAACATCAGACACCCTCCTTAAGAATGGTAAGCGCATGCAAATAGCCTTCGAAGCCTTCGCCGATAACTCTGTAGTCGCATACGTCTTCAATAACCGAAACGGCTCTGAACGGCTCGCGGTTATTAATATCGGAAATGTGCACTTCCACCTTGGGGAACTTGACAATTTCAAGAGCATCGCGAATTGCGTAGCTGTAATGAGTGTAAGCGCCCGCATTAATAATGATTCCGTCGGTGCCGTCACTTACAGACTCCAAAATGCGGTCGATGATGGCGCCTTCGAAGCTGCTTTGAAAGAAAGTGACGTCAACTTGAAGTTCCTTGGCCTTGTCGCTTATCATGGAAAGCAAATCATCGTACGTACGGTCCGAATATACATTTTTATCTCTCTTGCCCAACATATTAAGGTTGGGGCCGTTAATTACAAGTACCTTCACGTTATCTCCAATCATCGGCTAACCGATTTAATAATATTTTTCGTTATTTCAAACGGACTGTATAACTGACACTCAATCGATAAATTTGCCGCTTCTTTGTAAAGAGGAATTCGGTGTTCGTATAAAGCCCTGCATTTATCAATGTCTTTCGCAAGGGGTCTGTCGGAATTTTTAATCCGTTCCCATGCTTCGTCAAAAGAAACATCCAGGAAAAATACATTTCCCATCTTCTTTAAAATTTCCCGGCATTTCGGATTTTCAATAATCCCGCCGCCGGTGGCAAGTACAAAATTCTGAGGATGGATGTTTACCAATTCATTCAAAAGCTCGTATTCCATGTCCCTGAAGGCCGCCTCTCCCCGGTTTGCAAAAATCGCCTCAATGGAACAGTTATTACGATTCTTAATCATTTCATCGGTGTCAATAACGGGAACACCCAGCTTCGCGGCAAGCATCTTTGAAATGGTGGACTTTCCTGAGCCCATAAATCCTATAAGCACAACTGTCACTTTCGGTTACTTCCTTTCTCAAGATGCTTCTTATAGAAAAACAAAACGATTTTCTCCAATTTTCTTTTTAAAACTATCTGAATCTCCTCGTGCTTATCAATCGGCTTTACGAGAATTGAAAAAATGCCGGCAAGATTGGCACCCCAAATATCCGTAAAGAGCTGGTCTCCCACAAACATTGTATTTGAAGGACTTGTATTCATGACCTTACAAGCTTCAAGATAGTTTCCCGGAAGCGGTTTTTTAGCTTTATAAATATATTTGCAGTCAACCGGGTCATTAAACATCTTGACTCTCGGTTCCTTATTGTTGGAAAGAAAAAGAATTGAAAAACCCATGGCCTTTAACTCATTTAAAAGCTTGAGCGATCTTTCGCTCTGCGGGGCTCCATGACAGACAAGCGTATTATCTATATCGAAAATAATGGCACGGTAACCTTTATTAAAATACTCTTCAAACGGAATTGAATATGTCGACTCCATCCAAATTCCGGGATAAAACTTATTAAACACGTACTGCTGTCTCCATTTCATCGATAAAAATAATATGCATACCTTTACGTATTTTATCACAAATACAAACAGCTTTACAAATAAAAAAAGTCGGGATAAAAATCCCGACTTTATAATCAACCGTATTACTTGAGGAATACCGATCCGTCCTCGTTATTGAAAGAGTTCATCATATCCTCGCTGTTACCTACGAAATATTGGTAATCCTGAAGAATGCTGTCCTTTCTCATATCGGAAATGGCCTTCTGCATATCAAGGTCTTCAAGACTGCTTTCCGATCCGATATATGAATAATCATCACCGGCATTAAAGTTAAGCGAAATGTCATCGAGGTTGGCCATACGGCTTCTGTTATCAACCTCAGGTTCTTTATTTACAACCGGTGCATCAACTACAGGCATTTCGGAAGCTGCCTTTAAAGCTTCATCCTGTTTCTTAACGGTATCAATATCTACCTTAGGAATGTCAACCACACGATAATTGTTATAGAAGCCGCCAAATTCTCCAAGTCCGTTAATTGCCAATGCACTCACCACCTTTCATTCATAAATTACAAAAGTAAATATACTGTTTTGTAATTAATATAGAGTTAACATAATCTATTTACGTTTTCTATTATATTACACCTTTTAGGGTGTTGTAAACTATTTATCGGCACAAATTTCATAAACTTTACAGTAAATTTTTATTTTGCATATTTTGTTTTGGCCGCGTTCATTAAGCTTTGTGTATACGGGTCTTGGGGATTGAAATATACGTCATCCCGGTTTCCTGTTTCTACGATTTTCCCGTTCTTCATAACCATAACGCGGTCGCAGATTCCGTATGCCACGCGGATATCGTGTGTGATAAAAAGCATTGAAAGATTAAGTTCCTTATGAAGTCTTTTTAAAAGCTCCATAATCTGGCTCTGGACGGTAACGTCAAGCGCCGAAACCGGTTCATCGGCAATCAAGAATCTCGGCTGTTGCATCAAAGCCGCGGCAATACAAATACGCTGCCTCTGTCCGCCGGAAAGCTCGTCGGGATATCTGTCGAGCAAAGACTCGTCGAGATCGACAAGCTTAATCATCTCCTTCACTCGTCTTTTACGCTCTTCGCTGTCAAAGTTTCCCTTAACCCTTATCGGCTCTTCCAATATAAATCCGATTTTCTTGGCAGGATTTAATGAACCCGCAGGATCCTGGAAAACCATTTGCGGGCGTTTATATTTATGAGTAACCGTTCCCTTGACATTGTTCTTTATAATGCCCAAAATGGCGCGGGATAAAGTGGATTTTCCGCATCCCGATTCACCTATGAGGCCGACAATTTCTCCTTCCTTAACGTCAAAAGAAACATCATCGACCGCAAAAAACGGTTTCTTATCCTTGGTAAATTCTACTGTTAAATGTTCTACCTTTAATACTTCGTCCATTTATTACTCCGATAAATTGAAAGGATTCTTGGGAATGGCACTGACAAGTTTTTGGGTATATTCCTTCTCGGGATTATGAAAAATCTTATCACACAAGCCGCTTTCCACAACATATCCGTTCTGCATAACATATACTCTGTCGCAAAGTGTATTAACAAGGCTCAAATCATGAGAAATAAATAATATGGCCGTACCGCGTTCTCTGTTAATCCGTTTAAGAAGCTCGACTATTTCGGCCTGAATTGTAACATCCAAAGCCGTAGTAGGCTCGTCCGCTATCAAAAGCTTGGGCTGAATAATCATGGCGGAGGCAATCATAACACGCTGTCTCATACCGCCTGAAAGTTCATGAGGATAAGAATTGTAAACCGCTTCGGGATTGGGAAGTTCGACATCCCGTAAAGCCTGTAACGCTCTTTCCTTTCGCTCCTGTTTATCCATGATGGTATGAATCTTAAGGCTCTCTTCTACCTGCTTTCCGACCTTAATCAAAGGATTTAAGGAGTTTAACGGCTCCTGGAAAATCATGCTGATTTCATTTCCCTGAAGCTTTCTCAAAACACGTCTGTCACACTCAAGAAGATTTATGCCTTCAAAGGTTATATGGCCTTTTCTTTCCATGGTATGTCTTTCCAAAAGACCCGCTATCGCAAGCGCCGTAAGTGTCTTTCCCGAACCGGATTCACCTACTATTCCGACAATATCGCCATGGTCCATCGTAAGGTCAACGTCGTAAACAAGCGTCGTATCTGTAGTTGTTTTTTCATCATGGACCTGTATTGAAAGGTCCTCAACACATAACATCATAAACTGCCACCTGCCTACTTAACGCATTCGCCCAAAAGCGAAAAGCCGAGAATCATAAGTACGATAACAACGCCCGGGAAAATAGCCGTTAAAGGATTCGAGAAAATATATGCCTGTGCTTCCGAAAGCATTCTTCCGAGGCTTGGATTGGGAGGCTGAACTCCCATACCGAGATAACTCATTCCCGCTTCCGCAAGTACAGCGTTGTTAAATCCGATAAGAATCGAAGAAATCAATACCGTCTTAAGGTTGGGAAGAATATGTACAAAAATAATACGTGCGTTTGATGCACCGTAAAGTTTAACACTTTGTATGTAATCGAGATTTTTTATTTTTAACACTTCGCCTCTTACAATACGGGCAAAGCTCGGAATAAACGCAATACCCAATGCAAGAATAAGCTGATACTTTCCCGAGCCGTAAAGACCGATAATAAGTAATGCCAAAAGCACCGAAGGGAACGCAAGAACGGCATCATTGAATCGCATAATGATTTCGTCAAGCCATCCGCCGAAATAACCGGTAATTGTTCCGATAAGTGTACCGAAAACGGTTCCGATTAATACAACAAGGGCAGAAATAATCATAGTCTCCTTTACGCCCACCAGAACACGTGAAAAAATGTCTCTTCCGAACTGGTCGCAGCCCATGGGATGCTTAAAGGAAATGCCCGCAAGCTTAACGGACGAGTCCATCATGGTCGGGTCATACAAAGGCTTTATCATGCCCCAGATTGCCATAATGACTACAATTGCCGTAATGACCAAACCTATTATTAACTTTTTATCATATTTACGCTTCTTCAATGAGCACCTCATTAATCCACATGAATTCTCGGATCAAGCTTATGATATAAAAGATCCACAATAAGATTGCTGACAACAACAAACGTTGCGAGCAAAAGAATAATAGCCTCAACAACAGGATAATCTCTTCCCGAAATGGACGTTAACAAAATTCTTCCGAGTCCCGGTATCGAAAATACCTGTTCAACAATAATACTTCCCGCAATAATATCGGCAAAAGTCATTCCGAGGAATGTTACAACGGGAATAAGTGCGTTCTTAAGCACATGATTATAGAAAACCGCCTTGGTACGGTTTCCTCTTGAATATGCGGTACGAACATAATCTTTTCCCGCCTCAAAAATCGCCGTATCTTTTAAAAGCTTACTTACCATGCTGACCTTGGGAAGCGCAATCGAAAGTGCCGGGAAAAACATATATCCGACACACTTAAAAAAATCGTATTTGTAAGAAACGAAAGCTCCCGGCGTAAACAGTTTAAACGTCACGCCGAAAATCAGCGTAAGTAAAATGCCTGAGAAAAACGAAGGTATTGCCATGACAATCTGATTAATTGTCGTCAATACAACATCAAGCTTCGAATCGCTTTTTCTCGCCATATAAATTCCCACGGGAAATGAAATCAATACCGTAAGAATGATTGCCATAACCGACAGGATAAGTGTCGTTGCAAGCTTTTCCGACAAAAGCTCCGTAACCGGCTGACTGTAACTGTAGCTTATACCGAAATCGCCCTTAAAAATATTAATGACCCATTGGAAAAATCTTTCGAGCATCGGCTTATCGAGCCCCATCTCATGTGAAAGGGCCGCAATCTTTTCGGGAGTTGCCTCGGTACCGAGCTTGCTGATTGCCGGATTTCCGGGAATAATCGAGAAAGCAAAAAAGACGAGGATTGAAACCGCAAGCAAAGTAACAATCATTGTTAAAATCTTCTTTATTGCATATTTCACATCCTCACCTTCTTTCTTTAAATTTACTGTTCTACGTATTTAATTGCCGCAATATCCATTACATAAATAGGAAAAAACTCATAGCCTGTGTAGCATTTTCTTACTGCTACCATTTGTGCGAGGTCCTGAATATAAACGTTTGCGGCATCATTGGCAAGCATCCATTCAAGTTCCTTGTAAGCTTCTGTCTGCTCGTTTTCATCGTTGGACGCAATTGCCTTTGAAAGAACTTCATCGTACTTGGGATTGGAATAATTGATAAAGTTCTTTGAGGATTCGGAGCCGAATCTTTCAAGCATGGCTCTTGCGGTCATTGATGAAGCATCAACGCCTACCAAAGTAGCCTCGAAATTTCTGCCGATATAAGCATCCGAAAGCCATGTATCCCATTCAACCAAATTGATTTTCGCATCAACACCGATTTTCTTGAGCTGTTCAACAACAACCTGTGCCGTATCGATATGCGGCTGGTAGTTGGAAGGAACGGTTATGGCAAAAGAAAATCCGTCGGGATATCCTGCTTCTTCAAGAAGCTGTTTTGCTTTTTCCAAATCCACGTTATATACATCGTTTATTTCATCAACATAATATTTTCCGAAAGCCGGGAACATCGATGAACCTACGGCCGAACCCTTTCCGTCAAAAGAAAGATTAATAATCTCATCGGGGTCAACGGCATAGCAAAGAGCCTGTCTTACGCGAATGTCATCGAAGGGCTTTACGGCATTGTTAAGATACAAAGCCTGAACAAGGTTCATTGTACCCTCTACAATGTTGAAATCCGAATTCTGGAGCTGAAGTGTCTGAGCGGAAGTAAGTCTTGCGAAAACATCAACGGAACCGCCCATCAAATCCATAACAATCGAATCGGCATTTGAACAAATCTTCAAAGTAGCGTTTTCGATATTGGCCTTGGTGCCCCAATATTCATCAAATCTCTTAAGAATAATGTTTTCCTGAGGTGAACGTGACACATACTTATAAGGGCCCGTTCCGATAGGATTCTTGTCGGGATCGGGATTATTCTTGGGAATAATTGCCATCGTCATATATTGAATAAAGTCGGGGTCACGCTCTTTTAAGGTGATTAAAATATCGCCGTCTCTTTCAAAAAACTTGTCAATATTACTAAACGCCGGGATGAGCGATGTTCCATCGTTTATCTCGGCGTTCTTTTCTATACAGTAAAGTACATCTTCTGCCGTGACAAGCGATCCGTCATGAAATTTTGCATCTTTACGAAGTTCGAACGTATAAGTAAGTCCGTCTCCGCTAATCATATAAGATGTAGCCAGGGCAGGAATCAGATTTCCATCACTCGTAGGCTTAACAAGTCCCTCATAAATATTGAACAAAATCTCCTTGGTTCCTGCCGCCACAGCTTTGTGGGGGTCAAGACTGTCTTCGAGATCCTGAGGGATACCGATTGTGATGGATGAAGAACGATCCTCCTGTGTCTTATCACCTTTACATGCGCAAAGTGCAATAGCCATAATGGTTGAAAAAAGAATAGCTGTTACTAAACTAATCCGTCTTTTCATAGTTAGTTCTCCTTGTACCATAAATATTCAATTAGTCTTACCGAACGAATATACCGCATTTTGATATGTTCGTCAAACAAAAAAATGAATAAAAAAAACCGGCTCATTTGCCTGAGCCGGTACAAAATTACTTATTTCAAAACATTTCGAAGCTCGTCCATAAACGTATTTACGTCCTTGAACTCTCTGTATACGGAGGCAAATCTTACATATGCAACCGCATCAATATCTTTAAGCTTATTCATGACAAGCTCACCGATAACACGGCTTTCGATTTCCTTATCTTCCATGCTGAAGATTTCTGTCTCGACATCATCTACAAGACGGGTAATCTGTTCAGCACCGATAGGACGCTTATGGCAGGCACGTAATACACCGGCCTCGATTTTGGCACGATCGTAAGTTTCTCTGTTTTTATCTTTCTTAATTATAATAAGCGGAATCGTCTCAACCTTTTCGTAAGTTGTAAATCTCTTTCCGCATTCATCGCAGACACGACGTCTTCTGATTGAATTATTTTCATCAGCAGGTCTTGAATCTATAACTCGTGTATCCGGATGACCACAAAATGGACATTTCATACCGTTCTCCTTCTCCCAAACACAATAATGTGTATTTTGCAACCTTACAGACCACATTATATGCTTTAGGAAACTTTATGTCAAGTAGTTATGGAAACCTGATTTCTTTATGCAAAAGAAAAAGAGCTGTCCGCCGGACAGCTCTACCTTAAATATATATTATTTATCGCAAATTTACTTCTTTAAGAAATCCGGAACCGAAAGGTTCTTGGGATTTACATTGCTCTTAATCTCGTTTACGGGAGCAATTCCGGGTGCTGTATGAGGAACACTCGAAACCTCCTGAGGACGAACATTTGCATTAAATGTAGGAGGTACGGAAGCAGTTCTCATAGTTCCCTGAGGAATCATTCCGATACCGTTTCCCGTACGGGCTGCCATTGATGAAGCAGTCTTTGTTCTTGCAAGCTCGGTCTTATTGATTGTATCCGCAATACCCGTAGCAATAACGGTAATCTTGCAGGAATCCTGGTCTTCCTTGTTGTAGAATGCACCGAAGATAACGTTAACATCTTCGCCTGTAAATGAGCCGACATATTCGGTAGCTTCCTGTGCATCGCTAAGGCTGATATCACCGGAAATATTGATGATAACATCTGTAGCGCCTTCGATTGTAGTCTCGAGAAGCGGACTGTTAACAGCCATTTCAACGGCTTCTCTTGCCTTGTTGTCGCCCTTGCCGTAACCGATACCGATATGTGCAATACCCTTATCTTTCATAACGGTCTGAATATCGGCAAAGTCAAGGTTAATAAGTGCAGTCTTGAAGATAAGGTCTGTAATACCCGAAACAGCCTGCTGTAATACTTCATAGGCCTTACGAAGAGAATCGGGGAATGAAGTATGCTTATCCATAATATCAAGAAGACGATCGTTGGGAATAACAATAAGTGTATCAACGCCTTCCTTAATTCTTTCAATACCTTCGAGTGCATGAGTCATACGGATGCGAGCCTCAAATCTGAAAGGCTTTGTAACAACACCGATAGTAAGGATGCCCATGCTTTTGGCAATCTTGGCAATAACGGGAGACGCACCTGTACCGGTACCGCCACCCATACCGCATGTAATAAATACCATGTCGGCTCCGCGCAAAGATTCTTCTATAACATCGGAACTCTCTTCGGCAGCTTTGGCACCGATTTCGGGTTTTGAGCCTGCACCGAGTCCCTTGGTAAGTTTCTCACCGATCTGAATGAGCTTGGGAGCTTTGCAGAACTGAAGAGCCTGCTTATCGGTATTAACACCGATAAATTCTACTCCGTCGATTCCCTCATCAATCATTCTATTTACAGCGTTATTTCCTGCTCCGCCGACACCAACGACGATAATTCTAGCATTTGATTCCGCTTCATTATTAATAATTTCAAGCATTGCAATCTCTCCTTTTTGCACCCTAATGCCAACATAAGTATAATATCTTTATTTAGTCAAATTGGCAACAAGTTTTACAAAAAAATCCCCACGTTCTTCGAAATTTTTAAAGACACCATAACTTGCGGCCGCGGGCGAAAGCAAACAGGCTCCGCCTTTCTTCGCATTTGCCTTGGTCCACTCTATTGCTTTTTCCATATTATCCACGCATACATAAATCGGATGAACGCTTTCTTTATCCGTTTCATCGGTAAGCATCTTATAAATTCGCTTTCCCGAATCGTACATGCATACAACAGCCTCAAGGCCGGAGGTTTTTACGAACTTGACAAGTTCGGTATAGTCAATGTTTCTTTCCATGCCGCCCAACAATAATACCGATGCGTTTTTTACGCTCTTTACCGCGTTTATTGCGGACATTACCGTGGTCGAAATGGAATCATCGTAATAATCGATTCCGTCAAAATTGCCGACAAAAGAAAGTCTGTGCGCAAGAGGTTTGAAATCCGAAAGGGCTTTTACAAATACCTCATCCGAAACATCCATTTCCTTGGCAATTTCATAAACGAAAGCCGCATTTGTAAGATTATGCTCTCCCAAAAGTTTAGCGTCCGGAATTTCATCCCAGGACTTAATCGGCAAAATGTCTTTCTTTATATATTTTATCTTTGAAACCGCACCGTCCGTTTCCGTTGTTTCGAATGTTGTGTACAAAGTGTCGTCCGTATTTTGATATAGATAAATGTTTTGTTTGGCCTTAACATACTTATCTCTTGTCTTATAGTGGTCAAGGTGATCCTCGTATATATTCAAAAGCACCGCTCTTTTAGGGGATGTCTTGGCATATTCAAGCTGATGACAGGACAGTTCAAGCACAATCAATGAACCGTCGTTTACTTCCTCGTCTATGTCAAATACGGGAATACCGATATTCCCTGCGAACAAAACATCCTTTCCTGCGCTTTTCAAGACATGATAAAGAAGCGATGATGTCGTACTTTTTCCCTTGGTACCGGTAATACCGATAACCCTGTCTCTGTATGCTTTAATAAACAATTCGGTCTGACACACGATAAGTGCATCTATATCTTCTTCGGGCCTGTCAAGAACAATTCCCGGGCTTTTGAAAACAACATCGAATTCATCGAGATGCTTTAAGTATTCTTCTTTAAAATAATATCCTGACACCGAATCCGAATTCGCATCGACTTCGTTTTGATCGGCGATATAAATGCACGAATAACCGCCGACAAGTTCAAGCATTGAAAGTGTCGAACGTCCTTCGCGACCGAAGCCGAGTATTAAAACTTTTTTTCCGCAAATAAGTTTTTTAATTAATTCCTTCATCATCGTTGTCCGCTTCTTCCGGCAAATTATCTTCCGGAATAATATTTTCTTCGGGCTGTAAGCTTTCTTTTGCCTCATCCGCATTTGAAGCTTCCTTAACCGCCTCCGGTTCAAAAGTTACCTTCTTGGTAGTTTCATCGTACTTTTCCATTCTCAAAGTACCAGCCTTGCCTTCAAGTTTATCCAAAAATGAAGGCAGGTTCATGATTTTAACATCAAGGTTATCCAATGTTCCGAGTGCAATTGTTACACTGTCCTTGTAAAGAACAACCTCTCCGTTCGGCTTAAAGTACATTTTCCGGGCATGAACATTGTATTTGTTAATAAGCTTCGTTATATAAAGCACATCCGAGAACAATTTCTCGTTCTTAACGGGAAGCTTTTCATATAACACAACATAGTCAAAGTCCACACCGATAACTTCCGGAACGCCCTCAGTAATTACTTCCGAGCTTTCCACTACTATTCCGTCTTTATCAAAATATATATTCTTGCCGAGATACTCGATAAATCCGGCCAAAGTCTTTTCGTAAACACTGATTCTTACGGTATTCTTATCTTCTATCTTTACTTCAATCGTTTCAACGAAGGGAATATCCAAAGTCTTCTTGTATTTATAATAAAGCGAAAGATACAAAGAGTTGGTTGAATACTTACCCTTAAAAACCATATCCTTTACTTCTTCGTCGGAATAATGAACATTTCCTTCAATAATAACCGAAGTAATATTGTAATTCACCCTTATATAGTTTTCGGCAATGACAAGTGCGATAACAATAACGCCCAACGTAAGCAACAGCTTAACGAAAAATGGGAATCGGATTTTCTTTTCGATGTCATCGCTGTTTTTCTTTTTAAACATCATTGTTTACGTTCTCCGAAAGCTGCTGTTCATTTTCTCTGGTTTCATCAAAATGATGTGTATAGAAATTAGCTGAAAGTGATGCGCTGAACACAAATCCCATTTCCGTCAAAAGACACAAAATCGACGAACCGCCATAGCTGATAAAGGGAAGTGAAATTCCTGTATTGGGAATAGTATTTGTTACAACCGCAACATTCAAAATAACCTGAAGTGCAATGTGTGTAAATACGCCCACAAGCATCAGATTTGCGCATGAATTCTGAACATATTTGGACAAATCCTTTATTCTGAACAAAATAAGCGAATATACGATTAATACGCCGATTGCTCCGAACAGTCCAAGTTCTTCGCAAATAATTGAAAAAATCATATCATTCGACGCTTCAGGCAAAAATCCGAGCTTTTGAACACTCTTTCCGAGTCCCTTTCCGAAAACGCCGCCCGAGCCGATTCCGTAAAGACCCTGTACGACCTGAAAGCCCTTTTCGTCATAATGTGCTTCGGGGTTGAGCCATGCAAGAACACGTCCGCCTCTGAATGACCAGAAGCTTGAAAACCAGCCGTTATATATGCACAAAAAGCAAAATCCGATAATAAGGGCAAAAGCACCGAGCACTACGAAAGGACGCCAGTTGTTGCCGGTTGTTGCAATCAGCATAAAGAAAGCAATCCCGCCTATAATCAAAGCGGAACTGAAGTTATTCGTAATAAAAAGAATCATTCCGGCCGAAATACCTGCGGGAATAAGTGTCCAAGCCACGCTTTTCCAACCCTGCAATTCTTCTCTTGTCATTCTCGACAAAACAGATGCGGTAAGAATAATCGTACTGATTTTTACAATCTCTGCGGGCTGAATCGAAAATCCCGCAACATATACCCATCTTGTTGCACCGAGTCCGCTTCCGCCTAGAGGTGAAAGGACAAGCGTAATCATAAAGATTCCGAAACCGTACGCAACCCAGGCAATAATCTTGTTCTTGTAAAAAGTAAACGGGATTAATGTCGTAAATGCCATAAACACTAACCCGATTGCGGCAGAAATCGTCTGCTTTTTTAAGTAATGAAACTTATCTCCGTCAAAATCAATTGATGCGGTGTAAGAGCTTGTGGAATAAACCATTACAAGTCCGAACATAACCATAAAAAGAATCATGACCAAAAGGGGCGTATCAAAATATATACCGATTTTGCCGGAAGATTTTTTCTTTTTATCCTGCATCATTCACTCCTTTAGTATGGGATGAAAATAAGTGTAAGTGCGCAAAGCATAATGGTTACAATGGTAAATACGGCAACTACTTTCGTCTCCGACCATCCGCCGAGTTCGAAATGATGATGAATGGGCGCCATTCTGAAAATACGTTTGCCGTGAGTAATCTTGAAATATCCGACCTGAATAATAACGCTTAATACTTCAACAAAGTAGATAAGGGCAAGCATCGGAAGATAAAGCTCAAGTCCGAAATGGAAGGCGCATGCCGTAACAAAACCGCCGAGAGCCAATGAACCGGTATCGCCCATAAATACCTGAGCCTTATTAACGTTAAAAAGAAGAAATCCGAGTAAAGCGCCGAACATGATAAAGCAAACCGGTGCAATGGATGTTTCTTTGGTCGTAAACGTAAGCAGAGACAAAATTCCGAAGAATGCACAAAGTGCCGAGGTCACACTCGTTTCAAGGCCGTCTACTCCATCCGTAAAGTTTGAGCCGTTTACGGTTCCGACCATGATAAATATCAAAAGCGGGAATCCCAAAAACGGATTAAGCGATACGGTTGTATTCTTCATGAAAGGAACAAGCATGTTAAATCCGCCGTCCCTGTTATAAAGCCATACGCAATAAACTGCGCTCACCACAAGCTGAAGAAGCGCTTTCTGTATGGGTGTAAGGCCTTCTGAACGCTTCAAGACGACTTTAATGAAATCATCGCAAAAGCCGACAATCGCAAATGCAATTGTAACCAATACTACGGGAATAATATCGGGATAATTTTTCATTGCAAATGCCGAAACAATAATAAATGCAATTAAAAAAATAAAAGCACCCATCGTCGGTGTACCCGTCTTTGAAAGGTGTGACTGAGGGCCGTCTTCTCTCTCGGTCTGTCCTGCTTTTATTTTTCTTAATATCGGAATAATAATCGGTCCGCTGATTGCAGCAATCAAAAATGCCGCAATCATCATTATCAATAGTGAATAATTCATTTACTGTTCTCCTGATTCATCGTTTTCGGGCTCTTGCGTTTCTTCCGTTAATTCAGCCTCTTCGTCTTCTTTTTCCACACGATTTGTATATACGGAAAGTTCAAGATCCATAAGCTCCTGCATTTCGCTTTCCGAAAGGTCTTCCGTCATGGGAATGCCAAGATAAGGCAATGCTTCGGTAAGAATCTGACGGGAAACAATGGTTGCGTATTTGGCATCTTCCTGAACTTCAACGTTAGGTCTGTCAATAACAACATAACAAATAATCTGAGGATTTACCGAAGGTGCATGAGCTATGAAAGATACAACATACTCGCCGTTACCACGGGGAAGTGTCTCCGCCGTACCGGTCTTTCCTCCGATTGAATATCCTGCGGGCTTGGCTCTCCAACCTGTACCTTTTTGTGCCGATACAACACTGTTGCAATACTTAACAATCTTTTCGCTGGTTGAGTGACTGATTACCTGTTTGATAAGTCTGGGCTCAATATTCTTGGAAACCGCACCGCCGCTGCTTAATATCTTTGATACAATGTGAGGCTCATAATAATAACCGCCGTTAACAAGTGCGGCATAGCCTGCACACATCTGAATCATTGTTGTATTAAATCCCTGTCCGAAAGAAGCTGTTGCAAGCTCAGTTTCGCCGAGTGTATCTTCGTTGAACACAAGGCTGTCCGTTCTTGCCTCTCCGGCAAGGTCAATATTCGTCTTAAGTCCGAGGTTAAATACATTCTGGAAATCAAGGAAAGTCTGCTTTCCGATAACCTTTACCATCTTCATGAGGGAAACGTTACATGACTGTGCAACCGCATCTTCAACCGAAAGGACACCGTCACCGTTACGGTTATGGCAATATACCTTGTAATCGTCAAATTCAAGATATCCGTTACACTCATACGTCTCGTTACCGGTCACTTTACCGGTCTCAAGGCCCATGGCTACCGTGAAAGGCTTCATAACGGAACCGGGCTCGTAAGTGTCGGAAATACAATAATTTCTCCACAAACGGTCACATGTTTCCTGAAGCTTGCCTTCTTCAACTATCTTATCTATCTGTTCCTGTGTATAAAGATTTGAAAGATCCGAAGGATTATTGGGATCAAATTGAGGATAACTTCCCATTGCAAGAATCTGGGCATTATTGGCATCCATTATGATGCAGCCGATATTGTTGGCTCCGAGTCCTTCTCTTGCATTATCCTTATATTCTTCGCAAAACTGCTTTAAATATTTTTCGACGATCTTCTGAAGATTAATGTCTATGGTCGATACAATTGTCGAACCGTCGACAGCGGGAATAGTCGAATATTCAAGATCCGATTCATTATTCAAAAATCCGTACTGTCTTCCGTTCGTTCCCGTAAGCTCGGTATTGTAATATTCTTCAAGTCCGTAAACCGCATCGTTATCACTTCGCGAAAATCCCAAAACATCGCATGCCGCGCTGCCCTGCGGATAATTTCTTACATAATACTTTTCAAACCATACTGCGGTAACATAAGGATTATAGAGAGTATTTGCATCATCTCTGTCTTCGGGTGCCGTCATATACGACATAAAGCGAAGCTTATCCTCGGGCGAAATGCCTTTTTTAATAACAAAATATCTCGAATCGGGAAAGTCCTTTATACGTTCATTTATAAAAGCCGAATCTACTTCAAAGAAGTCGGAAATGGCGCCTACGGTATTAAGTGTATACGTTCCGTAAGCCTTTGCATCCAGGGATTCATCCGCCTCAAGCAAAGCCTTAATATCCAATACGAGATTATACTGCTCGATGCTTGTCGCAAGAACCGTTCCATTGCAGTCGACAATATCTCCGCGCTTCGACATAAGTGTATTCGAACCGTAAGTATATTGTGAAAGAATACGTCTCTGATATTCGTTATTGTTTTCCTTAACAATGCTTACAAGTCTGAACCCTAAACCAACAAAAGCCAGAAGTACCAATAAATAGAATACTCCCAGCTTGTTCGATATCTTTGTTGAAGGTCTGTTTTTATCAGGCCTTTTTTGTCCCTTATTTATTCCTAAAAAATGCAATGTATAACACCTGTTTTAATTATTTATGTCACGAAGCTGTCTCACATAGTCGCTCTGTTCACGACTGTACTTAATGATCTGGTCTTCCGAAGCATAAACCATACCAAGATCATTAATGGCTATCTGACGAATCATATCAAGGTCAACTGACTTTTTTATTTTACTATACTCGTCATCGTTTTCAAGTGTCAAATTATACAATTGCTGTTCGCATAAAGCTACTCTTTTTGAGCTTGCCGTAAGTTCCGACTGCTTGGAAATATAGTTAAACATTACAAAGCAGGTGAAAGCCATTACAGCAAGAAGAAAAACAAAATAAACGGCGCTCATGCTTCTTTTCTTGTTCCATGTATTCTTCGCGTTAACCGTATCGAAAGTACTCGGAGCGAGTACAATGTATTCCTCATCAACAGGAAGCGCTACGGTTGTTCCGTGTAAATATTCATTTTTGTAATTGTGTCTTCCCTGACTCATTTTTCTTTCTCCGTTATCAATCATTTTTTATTTTTTCAAAAACTCTGAGCTTCGCGCTCTTGGAGCGACTGTTTATCTCAAGCTCTTCATCCGTGGGTAATATGGGCTTTCTTGTAACCTGAATACCCTTGGATTTCTTGCCGCATACGCACTGAGGAAAATTCTTGGGGCATATGCAGGGGTCTTCGTTTCTTCTGAATCCCGTCTTAACAATTCTGTCTTCGAGCGAATGGAACGTGATGATTGCGAACCTTCCGCCGGGATTTAAGAAATCAATCATTTCGTCAATGGATTCCTTCAAAACATCAAGTTCGTGATTACATTCAATTCTGATTGCCTGGAACGTTCTCTTCGAAGGATGTCCTCCGGTTGCTCTAATCTTTAAAGGAATCGAAGCTTTTATGATTTCGTTAAGTTCAAATGTTGTTTCAATCGGCTTGATGCTTCTTGCCTCGACGATATGCTTTGCAATATTCTGCGCAAAATTGTCTTCGCCGTAATCTCTGATGATTCTTGCCAAATCCTGTAAAGAATAAGTATTAACTATATCTTTCGCGGTAAGCTTCTGGTCTCTGTCCATTCTCATGTCCAAAGCCGTATCAAACTTGTAAGAAAAGCCTCTTTCGTAATTGTCAAGCTGATATGATGAAACACCCAGATCAAGTAAGATTCCGTCAACGCCTTTAACGCCCATTTCCTTAAGCTTCGAAACCGCATTTACGTAATTGCTGCGAATAACGGTAACCTTGTCTTCATAAGGCTTAAGTCTCTCGGTAGCTGCCTTTATGGCGTCCTCATCCTGGTCTATTCCGTAAAGATGACCTTTATCGGAAAGCTTTGAAGCTATAACCGATGAATGTCCGGCTCCTCCGAGCGTTCCGTCTACGTATATTCCGTTCTCTTTAATGTTTAAGGCATCTATTGTCTCGTTAAGTAAAACCGAATAGTGTTTAAATTCCATCGTTACATTCCCAAGTCTTCCATTCTCTCCGCAAGTTCTTCAACGTTAGGAATCAAGCTTGCATTGTCCCAGAAATCCTTATTCCAAATTTCAAATCTGTTTCCGACACCGACAAGTGCCACATCCTTTTCAATCTTTGCAAAGGATCTGAGTACTCCGGGGATAAGAACTCGGCCCTGTTTATCAAACTCGACCGTTGCCGCACCACCCAGTAAGAATCTCGAGAAGTCTCGATTATCTTTCTTGCCAAAAGAAAGTGATGTGATCTTCTGTACGTAGGCTTCGAATTCGCTTTTTGAAAAAGCAAACAGACAGCCATCCAATCCCTTCGTAATAACAAATCCGTTCGGAAGCTCCTCTCTGAATTTGGAAGGAATACTCAGTCTGCCTTTTTCGTCCACTGTATGGTTATATTCACCCATGAACATAAGCAAACACCTCTCGAACGAATTTTACCACTTTGTGACATTTCGTACCACTCATCACCATCTTTACCCACATTATAAGGGATTTTCATCCCGTTTGCAACTGCTTTTTAAGAAATTAACAAAGAATTATTAAGAAACAAAAAAGGCCGAAAACGTTGAGTTTTCGGCCTTTTGAGCACATTCAAATCATCCTGTTTTAAGAAAGTGGGATGAAAATACCATATTTTTTATTTTGACACTGTTTCAGACATTAAATCTGAACAAAATAACGTCTCCGTCTTTAACGACATAGTCTTTTCCTTCGATTCCGACCATGGCTTTTTCTCTTGCGGCAGCAAGTGAACCTGTCTCGAGAAGGTTCTTGTAATTGACTACTTCCGCCTTAATGAATCCACGCTCAAAATCCGTATGAATCTTTCCGGCAGCCTGAGGAGCCTTGGTACCGATTTTGATGGTCCATGCACGACACTCATCTTCTCCGGCGGTCAAAAAGCTCATGAGGCCGAGAATCTTATAGCTTGCCGCAATAAGCTTATCAAGACCCGATTCGCTAAGTCCGAGTTCTTCCAAAAACATCTGCTTTTCTTCATCGTCCATTTCGGCAATTTCCTGCTCAATCTGGGCGCTGATTACGAATACCTCGCTGTCTTCCTTGGAAGCGTACTCTCTTACAGCCTTAACGTAATCATTTGAATTACCGTCATCCGCGCAATCGTCTTCGGCTACGTTCGCAGCGTAGATTACGGGCTTTGCGGTAAGCAGATTGTATGACTGGAACCATTCCTTCTCATCTTCATCATCGGAAAGTTCGAACTTCTTGGCTAAATTGCCGGCTTCAAGGAAATCTTTAATCCTTGTGGCAAATTCCATTTCATGAGCGTACTTTTTATCGTTATGAGCCGCTCTCGTAACCTTGGCAATTCTTCTTTCAAGTATTTCCATATCCGAAAAGATAAGTTCAAGATTGATTGTTTCTATATCTCTTACAGGATCAACACTTCCGTCAACATGAATGATATTGTCGTCATCAAAACATCTTACTACGTGAACAATGGCATCCACTTCACGGATGTTTGCCAAAAACTGGTTTCCGAGACCTTCACCTTTCGATGCGCCCTTTACCAATCCTGCGATATCAACAAATTCAACGGTCGCATGAGTAACCTTCTTTGAGTTATACATCTTACCCAAAAGTTCAACTCTTTCATCCGGCACGGGAACAACTCCGATATTGGGGTCGATGGTGCAGAACGGATAGTTTGCTGATTCAGCCCCTGCTTTCGTAAGTGAATTAAACAAAGTGCTCTTGCCGACATTGGGCAGACCGACGATTCCTAGTTTCATATACTTCTCTCCTAAAATTTCCGGGACATTTCCGTTTGTCGTCCCAAACTTTCTCAATGTTATCACAACATTCTCTAAAACACAATGGGAACGTTTCTTACACTCCGATTCCCAAAAGCGCGGTAAAAAGGTTTGCCACCAGCGAGTAGGCTATCGCCCTTCCTACCGAAACGCGGGTCGGATTGGTCGATTTAAGAGCAATACTGTAGACTATGGCTTCGACAACAATAATTGCAAGTTCAAGACTAACGAAAACGGACAACAGTCCAAAGCCCTCACCATTGCTGTATTTCTCGGCGGCTAAAGCTACGTTTAACAAAACCTGAGTTATTATGTTGGTCACGACAATGACAATCATCGACTTCTTGCCGGAAATCTTAAACATCAAAGCGACGGCCGCTTCAATAATTACCGTAACGAACAATCTTACGAAAAACGCTGCCTTAAGCAATAAGCCCCAAAAGCCATAATCTTTTCTTCGAAGGAAATAAGAACCGTTAGCATCAACAACACTGATGTCTAAAATATATGAACTTATGAACGCATACCGATTATAAGCATAAGTATTGATAAATTTGTCCTTCGACGGAATATAAACAACCACTTTGAAGCATGACGGCGGCATATAACCGCAATTGAGCACATTGTCGTCGTCATTAATAATCCAGATGTCATTAATAAACTTGCCTCTTATTTTCTGTGAAGAAACATAATCAGCAAATTTGGACTTGATTTCTTTGGGCACGTTAGGGTAATCTCCCTGGGTAACGGGAGATATTTCTTCTTTTCCGAATGAAATCAGCGTCGCGTACACCGTTTCATCCCCATAGTTTTCGATTTTGACATTCACCTGCGGCTTCGGGCCCAAATCCGCGTATGACCTTTTCGGAATTAATACCGCCAAAAGAAAAACAACACCCACAACAACAAGATTCTTAATAAGTTTTTTCATACCATCCTCCCATAAAAACAATTGCAACCGCCAAAAGAAGTTGCACAAATAATCATTACAATACCCACATACAATATATCATAAAAAGCCGAAATTCCAAAGATTGCCATCAGACATTTATAATGATAATATGATTTTGAAAAGAGGCGCCTATGATAGCTAAACTTGAAGGAGTCCGTGAAACGGTCAACTTTAAAGAAGATTCGAAAATACTTCTTTTTGACAACACGGATTATGAAGAATATCCCATACATTGGCACACTCCTATTGAAATAATCGTACCGCTTGAAGGCATTTACAGACTTGAATGCAATAAGGTTCCGATTACGCTCAATAAGGGTGATGTTGCTATTATTGCGCCCGGAGTATTGCATAAGCTTCACGCCGACCACGGAAGGCGCATCATTTTCCAAATCGACCTTTCGCTCTTGCAGGCATTTAAGGAAATCGAAACCTTCATTACATCAATGGGCCCGATTGTCGTCGTAACCCCCTCCGATTACCCCGAGATACATTCCAGAGTATCGGCGATTATGAACGACATATTCGAAGAATATTTTTCCGTGGAAGCATATCGCGAAATAGCAATATACTCAAAGTTTTTGGAATTATTTACGATGGTTGCCAGAAGTTCCTGCAACCGGGAATGCCTGGAAGATTATAAGCCCACCAAGATTTCCGAATACAACGAAACATTCTTCGGAATATGCGAATATATCAACAATCACTGCACCGAAGACTTGTCTTTGGATGAAATCGCCGAAATGGCGGGATTTTCCAAGTACCATTTCAGCCGATTGTTTAAAGAGTTTACCAATAACTCCTACTACAAATACCTCAACGCGCGAAAAATCGCCTACGCCGAGCAGCTTTTGATGGACCCTACCAAGAAAATCACGGAAGTTGCCATCGCCTGCGGCTTTAACAGCGTATCGGCATTCCTTCGAATGTTTAAATCCATCCGGGGCTGCACGCCGACCGAATACCGCGATCTTCACAGGAAATAAACAAGAGCTGAGGAATTAATCTCAGCTCTTTTCATTCTTACATCTTATCCAGTTTCAAATCATTTTCCTTTATCCAGCCGATTTTTCTGAGCGCAAGACAGAACACCTCAGATAATACAGCGGGCAAAACAAAGCTTATCAAAATAAGTCCGATCCAGTCCATGGCGGTAATTGAAGACTTGATTCCCGCACTGATATCGTTAAGCCATCCGGTATAAACCCCTATCTGTCCTACAAGACCGCAGGTGCCCATACCCGAAGCGATGGCTTCACCGTTCATCTGTAACTTAAAAAGACAGGTTGCTACAGGTCCGGTAATCGCAGCAGCAAGTGTAGGCGGAATCCAAATCTTGGGATTTTTAACAATGTTGCCCATCTGAAGCATGCTCGTTCCGATACCCTGTGAAACAAGACCGCCAACTTTATTTTCCCTGTAACTCATTACCGCAAAGCCAACCATCTGCGCACTGCATCCCGCTACAGCTGCCCCGCCGGCAAGACCCGTAAGAGAAAGAGCCGCACAAATTGCAGCCGAGCTGATGGGAAGAGTTAGAACCACACCTACAACCACAGCAACAACAATACCCATTACAAAAGGATGCTGCTCTGTTGCCCACATAATCAGGTTTCCGAAAAGGCTTGCACCTTTACCGATAAAAGGAGCACAACCCATTGAAAGCAAAACACCGCCCGCTATGGAAACAAAAGGAGTAACAAGAATATCGACCTTTGTTTCTTTGGATACAATCTTTCCGAGTTCGGTTGCAATAATCGAAACAAAGAATACTGCCAACGGTCCGCCCGCGCCGCCTAACGTGTTGGCCGCCTGTCCGACCGCAAGCATCGAAAACAGTACAAGTGCCGGTGCCTTCAAAGCATACGCAATCGAAACCGCCATCGCAGGGCCCGAAACAGCCTTTGCAAAATTTCCGATATCGACAAGGACGGCGATGTTAAGCCTCTGCCCTATCGTGCTGATAATTGTTCCGATAAGTAACGAAGCAAATAAGCCGTTGGCCATTGCACCCATAGCGTCAACAAAATATCTTTTGGCCGAAAAAATAATGTCTTTCTTCTTTAAGAAAGCAACAAACCTGTTTTCCTTAACATTGTCGGTCATGTCAGTACCTCACTTTATTCTTCAGTTCGCCGAATATTTCAACGTAGTTATCATATCTGATGCGGCTTATCAAGCCCGCTTCAACCTGTTGTTTGACCGCACAGTCCGGCTCATTTATGTGCGCGCATGTGCGAAATCTGCATTTATCTTCAAAAGGTGAAAATTCATTGTAATAAAACTTCAAGTTGTCCGTCGTAACGTCAAACACATCCAAAGACGTAAAGCCCGGCGTATCCATGATGTACGTATTGTCACAGATGCATAAAAGCTCGCTGTGCCTTGTGGTATGCTTTCCGCGCTCATTCTTACGGCTGATGCTGCCTGTCTGCATATGATTTTTATCACACAAAAGATTGATTATGGACGATTTGCCGACGCCGCTCGGTCCGGCCACAACAGTAGTAAGCCCGTTTACCGACTCTTTGAGCTTGTCGATTCCGCTCAATGTTTTTGCGCTGACAAAAGAAACATCATATCCGCAATTTTCATATGCGTTTTTGATGGAAGTAATGTCCTCCTCACTGCAAAGATCGTCTTTGTTAAAAACAATACCGGTCTTCACGTGACAAACATCCATATAAATTAAGAATCTGTCCAAAAGATTTAAATTGGGATCCGGAGATTTTACGCTGAAAATAATCAATGCCTTATCGACATTGGCGCATGCGGGACGAATCATTTCGCTTTTACGTGGAAGAATATCCACTACGTTTCCAAGCATCTTATCCTTGTCTATCACATCAATGACAACATCATCGCCTACCAAAGGCTTAATGTTGTCTTTTCGAAAAGCACCCTTGGCCTTACACTCAAAAACGCCTTCCCGTTCAACATTGACATAATAGAAACCTGCAATTCCCTTAATGATTTTTCCCTGCATACTCATTAATCCTGCTCATCGGGAGTGAAATCAATTTCACGCGTAATCATTCTGGTCTCGGTAGTGCCCGGAACAACAATTTTCGCACCCGTAACCGGATCGATTGAAATACTGTCATCAAGAGTAACCGAATAGGTCATAGTAATTGTTCCCTTGCCGGAACCTACTATGTTGAGAATATTTACAGACACAGGGAAAGAGGTTGTGTTCGTGTCAAAAATAACATCCTTCTCGTGAGTCGTAATAACTATATGTACTTCCGTACCGCTTGCGTAATCAGCATCTTCCAAGGTAGTGGGCGCCAAAATATTACCCGAGAACTTATAGCGCTTTGCACCTTCCTCTTCTCTTCCCATACTGATTTCCAAATCTATGGCACTTCCCGCTTTTACGGGAGTGGCACGTTCAACGCTCTGGCCGCATACAAGACCCTTTGCGTATATTTCCGAATAAACATACTTGGTGGTGCGCACAACAAGCTGATAATCTTCCATGCACTTAATAGCGGATTCCTCGGTATATCCCAAAAGATCGGGCATGGCAAACTCAGCAATCTCCTGTCCCTTGCTTACAGTGATTACAACGGTAGCATCCAAAGGTGCTTTTTCGTTGCCTCCGGGAACCTGTGACATTACAACACCCGAAACTACAGAATCCGAATATTCTTCAATTATTGTTACCTTAAGCTTTTTATCCATAATGGCTTTATTGGCAGCACTTAATGTTGAGCCTACAACATCCGGAACAATAACCGTATAAAGACCGGCACTTACGGTAACTTCGATAAGTGAACCCTTTTGAGCCTTAAGTCCTTCATGAACGGAAGTCTTGATAACAAGACCTTCTGCGTATTCGCTGCTCTCTTCATATAAAAGTTTGACTTCAAAGCCTTTCTTCTCGAGAGTTTCTTTGGCCGCATCAAAAGACATAAGTGTAACATCGGGAACTTCTTCCATTTCTCCGGTTTCTTCGGATGCGGAAATTGAAGTGGATGAGCCCTGATTCAACTTAACCTGATTAATAATCTTTCCGATAAGCAAAAATGCAACAACAAGAATAATGCCCGCAACTACAATGGCGAGAATTGTTGTTACCTTGTCCATCTTCGGGTCGTATTCATCTTCCTTGGCTACGGGATTAACCTTGGGAAGTTCAACGGAAATACTTTCCGTATTGTGGGAAGTTTCCTTAACAGTCTGCTGCAGTTTCTCCATTTCCTCATCGGAAAGAGTACGTGTTGCACCAAACTCATCATCCGTCTGAATCTTTACAAAATCATCGTCCGGATTGGTATATGAATGTCTTAAGTCTTCAATAAGTTCGCTCATGGACTGATAACGTCTGTCGGGGCTCTTCTGAGTACACTTAAGAACGATTTTTTCAACGCTGACGGGAATTTCGGAAACAAATTCTCTCGGTGAAGGCATTTCTTCCTGAATCTGCTTTATGGCAATCGCTACGGTAGTTTCACCGTTAAACGGAACACGACCGGTAAGCATTTCAAATAAAGTGATGCCCAAAGAATAAATATCGCTCTTCTCATCCGAGAAACCGCCTCTGGCCTGCTCGGGAGAAGTATAATGAACCGAACCCATAACGTTGGAAGTAATGGTGTTGCTGGTAGCTGCCTTGGCAATACCAAAGTCTGTTACCTTAACTTTACCTTCCTTGGAAATGATAACGTTCTGGGGCTTAATATCTCTGTGAATAATATGATTGTTATGTGCAGCCTCGATACCCAGACTTATCTGGGTAGCAATCGTAAGCGATTCCTTTACGGAAAGTCTGGCCTTCTTCTCAATATATTTCTTTAAAGTGAGACCTTCCACAAGCTCCATAACGATGTAATATACACCGTTTTCCTCGCCGACGTCATAAACATTTACGATATTGGGGTGCATAAGACCGGCTGCGGCCTGAGCCTCAACCTGAAATTTGGACACAAAATTAGCGTTTTCGGAAAATTCCTGTTTCAATACCTTAACCGCTACAAGTCTGTTTAATTTATGACATTTTGCTTTGTAAACATCTGACATTCCGCCGGTCCCGATTTTCTCAAGGATCTCGTATCTGTCACCTATCATCATTCCGATTTTAATCATGCAATACTCTCCAAAAATACTTCGGCGTTAACTTACTGTTCGTCAAAGGAAGGTTCAACGAGAATAACAGCAATGTTGTCCTTTCCTCCGTTGTCGTTGGCTGCCTTGACAAGCTCCTCCGCCTTCTCGACGATGTCTCTTTGTCCGCGCAGAATCATTCGAATCTGTTCATCTTCCAACATATTGGTAAGTCCGTCCGAGCACATTAGGACTATACTGCCCGGCTGTAACTTAACTGTAAAGAAATCAGGATTAACAGTATCATCCGCTCCGATGGCTCGTGTAATAATGTTTTTCTTGGGATGCGTTCTCGCGCTGTCTCTGTCGAGTTCTCCCATTCGAATCATTTCTTCCACGTAGGAATGGTCTTTCGTAATCTGTCTGATTTCGTCATCAACTATATAAAGACGTGAATCTCCGACATTGACAACCTGCAAAATGTCATCGCAAAAAGTAGCGGCGACAACCGTTGTTCCCATGCCGAAAAGTTCTTCATTGGCTCTTGCCTTTCGTCTGATTTCCGAATTGGCGTTTTTAATCGCCTCTTCAATAATCATACGAGGATGTGTTTCTTTGGAATGAATAATGGATTTGGTCATTACCTCTACCGTATAGGAAGAAGCAAAACCTCCGCCGTTGTGGCCTCCCATTCCGTCCGCAACAATAAAAAGGTTAGGAAGATTACCCACCGGAGTTTCAGAGGAATAAACAAAATCCTGATTCATTGTTCTCTTTTTACCTATATCCGTAATCGAGAATGTCTTAAGCACCCCGGTTCTCCTTCCTGAAATTTATTGATTCTCGCGGTCCATAACCTTCTTGCGAAGCTGACCGCATGCGCCGTCAATATCTCGGCCCATTTCCCGTCTAATTGTAACATTAATTCTGTTTTTTTCAAGTTTATCTTTAAACGCCAGAACCGCCGAATGCACAGTTTCCTTGTAATCACGCTCTTTTATGGGGTTAACCGGGATAAGATTAACATGAGCATGAACTCTTCCCGCAAGAGAAATAAGTCCCTTCGCATCCTCGTCCGTATCGTTTACGTCACGTACAAGAGAGTATTCAAAAGAAATTCTCCTGCCGGTCTTTTCAAAGTAGTAAATGCAGGCATCCATAAGCTGCTCGATTGAATACTTGTTGGCTATCGGCATAAGCGACTGACGCTTTTTGTCGGTAACCGCATGTAAAGAAAGCGCAAGCGTAATCGAAAGCTTCAAATCCGCCAATCTCTTCATGTTTTCCACAAGTCCGCAAGTCGATACGGTAATATTTCGCTGACTGATATTAAGTCCGTCGGAATTGGTTAAAAGCTCAATGAACTTCACAAGATTATCAAAGTTGTCCATCGGCTCGCCCGTGCCCATCACAACGACGTTGGAAACACGTTCACCCGTATCCTCGCTTATACGGTAAATCTGGTCAAGCATCTCCGACGGAGTCAGGTTTCTCGTAAGTCCCAAAAGCGTCGACGCGCAGAATCTGCAACCCATCCTGCAGCCCACCTGCGATGAAATGCATACGCTGTTTCCGTGATGGTATCGCATAAATACGCTTTCCACATAATTGCCGTCAGAAAGCTTAAAAAGATACTTCTTGGTACCGTCCGCCTTGGAAGTCTGAATGTCCTCGGCTTTTAACGCCGTAATTTCATACTCTTCCTCGAGCTTTGAAATCATATCCTTGGATATGTTGCTCATCTTTGAAAAGTCGGTCAAAAACTTCTTATGCAGCCATTCGTAAACCTGTGAAGCTTTATATTTTTGAAATCCGAGCGCCAGAAACTCATCTGTAAGTTCGGATAAAGTGTATGATTTAATGTCCTTTTTCATGCATATTCCCTATTTGCCCAAAGAAAAATTACCTGTCCTTTACAAACCTTGCCACGAAGAAACCGTCCGTGCCGTCCTTGTCCGGCCTTAATGCCACATAGTAATCCTCGGGGCGTTCCCTTTCAAAAAGCATCGGAAGAATCGGCTTAATCGAATCCCCTTTAAAGGGGTAATTATTCAGAAAATACTTCACCTGTTTTTCGTTTTCCGCTTTATGAATGGTACAGGTCGAATATATAAGTACACCGCCCGGCTTAACGTAGCGTTGCGAAACATCAAGAATCTGTCTTTGCAAAGCACAGAGCTCTTTCATTGTTTCATTGGAAATTTTGTATCTCAAATCGCTTTTACGGGCAATAACTCCGAGTCCCGAACACGGCAAATCGCAAATAACGACGTCAGCCTTCTCTTCCATGCTTTCGTCAAAGACCGTGGCATCGTAAACCTGACATTCTACATTTTTAAGAGAAAGTCTTTCAACATTTTCTCTAATGCGTCCGACCTTTTCTTCACTGATATCTCTGCTGATAACGCGTCCCGAACCGTCAAGTCTTTTTGCGACGGTTGTTGTCTTGCCTCCGGGAGCCGCGCATACATCGATAACGGTTATATCGTCTAAAGGTTTAACACCCGAGCACAAAGCCGCAAGCATCGAACTTTCATCCCTTATAATCAGTAATCCCTCGCTAAAGCCGTAAAGATTATTTGCTCCGGTAAAACCGCTTACAAGAAAAGTGTTTTCATCATATTTGCTGACCGTATAGGACACTTTATCTCTTTCCCATGCGGACAAAACCTCATCTCTTCTGCCGGCATCCGTAAGCGTAACACAGGTAGGGCGAATTTCGCTTAATGCCTTAATCAGGTCCTCATAATCTTCCTGCTCTTTCTTAAACATGGATACAATCCATTCCGGAAGCGAATACTTAACCGAAAGTCTCGTTTCGGCGGGTAAACCTTCCAAGGTATCTTCCCACGCCGATGACTTTTCGCTCACTTTACGTAACAGTGCATTTACAAATCCGCAAAACTCTTCTCTCGAATATTTCTTAGTAAGCTTAACCGCCTCGTTAATTACGGCACTTTCCGGCACCTTATCCATATAAAGAAGCTGGTACACGCTCATCTTAAGAATAACCCTTATCGCCGGTTTGCATTTCTCTATGGGCTTTTTCGAATAAAGATTTACAACATAATTAAGAGTAATCGTATGAAGCAATGTTCCTTCGGTTACTCTTTTGAAAAAAGCCTTATCCCGCGAATCCAAATAGTCATACTTATCCAAAACATCTTTGATAAGCAAATGACTTTTTCTTTCCGTGGTTTCAAGCGTATATAAAGTTTCGTAAATAATTTCTCTGATATTCAAATTCAATTACCCATGGACATTCCGTTTAAAATATGCTGTCCGTTTGCGTAGTCTGTACCCTTCATCGGTTTCTTGCCTTCGGGCTGAACCGACAAAAGTTCCAAAAATCCGTCTCCGGTTGTAATAAACAAATGCTTTTTGGTAAGTGCAAAGAATCCCGGCTTTACGTTATCCTTATCCATAACCACTCCCATATTGACCGCTTCATCATAGGAGTAAGCATATGCATCATATACCTTAAGCTTGCCTCCGTTTATTTCAAGATATGCGGTAGGCCAGCTTAAATAGCCTTTTACGATATGTTCCAAAAGAAGTGCCGGTTTATTGATATCAAGCCTGCCGTCATCCTTGGTAAGCATAGGTGCATACGTTGCTTCCTGATGATTCTGAGCAGTCTTTACAGCCTTGCCGGCTTCAATATCCTTAAGTGTTTTAACCAAAAGAAGGCTTCCTGCATCGGCAAGCTTTTGATACATTGTATTTTCATTGTCTTCTCTTGTAATTTCAACTTCAGCCTTGGCAAAAATATCACCGCTGTCAATGCCTTTATCCATTTGCATGATTGTAACACCGGTCACGGGATCGCCGTTTGCAATCGCTCTCTGGATAGGTGATGCACCTCTTAACTTCGGAAGCAGCGAACCGTGAACATTTATGGCACCGAACCTTGCAATATTAAGTATTTCTTCGGAAAGAATCTGACCGTAAGCAGCAACAACAAATACATCCGCGGGAATTGATTTCAAAATCTCAACTTCCTCGGGTCTTTTTATTTTTTCAGGCTGATATACCGGCAAGTTATGAAAAAGAGCAACCTCTTTAACCTTGGAAGCTACCAATGCTTTCGAACGGCCCTGGGCTCTGTCCGGCTGAGTGTATACCGCCGTAATCTCGTGTCCTTCATTAATAAGGCCTTCCAAAATAGTCGCAGCAAATTCCGGAGTACCCATAAAAACTATCTTCATAAAAAATTACTCCTCTGCTTCCATAAGTTCGGAATTGTTAACCAAATCGCCTTCAACCTTTTCAACATACATATGACCGTCAAGGTGATCGTATTCATGCAAAATGGCACGTGCAAAAAGTTCAGTTGCCTCGAGTTCAAAAGGCTCCATGTGCTCGTTTAACGCTCTTACCTTAACGTAATTGGGTCTTGTTACCATTCCGCTTTTACCGGGAAGTGAAAGACATCCTTCATATCCTGTCTGTTCACCGTCGGTGGCAAGTATTTCGGGATTAATGAATACATATAAATCCTCGCCTGTAGTATCTACGACAAAAATACGCTTAAGTACACCTACCTGGCATGCGGCAAGGCCTACGCCGTTGGCCTCGTACATCGTATCAACCATATCGTCAATCAATATTTTTGTACGTTCGGTCATTGCGGTTACTTCCTTGCAAACCTTTGTAAGAACTTCGTCTCCGACTTCTCTGACTAATCTAAGTGCCATAAAATTTTCTCCTGTTCTATATTGTATTAAGCGGATCGAAGTCGAACATAACATAGGATCCGTAATGTTTATTGACAAGAAGATATTCTTCCATAATATCCTTGCAATCAACAAGTTTATCATAAGATGAATCTTTTATGTAAAGAACCATCCTGTATACATCGTTTATCTTCGATATCAAAGCCTTGGAAGGTCCGAGAATCCTGATTTCCAGATGCTTTTCAATCTCGGCTTTTAACGCCGTCAAAAGTTTATCGCCCTCCGCCTCATCAGCCGAAGAAACCAATACGCACAACATATGTGCCGAAGGCGGATAATCCATCAGCTCACGATAACCGATTTCCTCTTCGTAAAAGTTTTCGTAGTCCTGATTTATCGCATGCTGTATGCAATAATGATCAGGCTTATAAGTCTGAATTACCACTTCGCCCTTTTCGGCTCCGCGGCCTGCTCGTCCCGCAGCCTGCGTAAGCAGCTGGAAGGTTCTCTCCGGCGCTCTGAAGTCCTGTGCAAAAAGTGACATATCCGCAGCAAGCACACCGACGAGTGTGACGTTTTTAAAGTCGTGACCTTTAACTATCATCTGAGTTCCGATAAGAACATCCGCTTTCCCGTTAAGAAAATCGGAAAGAATATTCTCGTAAGAATCCTTGTCTTTGGTAGTATCCGCGTCCATTCTAAGCGTTCTTACGCCCGGGAACATTTTTATGACAGCCTCTTCCACCTGTTCTGTTCCCGCTTTAAATCCGAGAATGTATTTCGAATTACATTGCGGACAGGTTTTATAATTATCCTGTGTATAACCGCAATAATGACATACAAGCTTGTTATTGCGATGTAACGAAAGCGAAACGTCACAATGCGGACATTTTACTACAAAACCGCAGGCTCTACAAGATACAAAGCCCGCAAACCCGCGCCTGTTCAAAAACAGCATCGTCTGCTCGCCCTTCGAAAGTCTGTCCGCCATAAGTTCCTGAAGCTTCCTTGAAAAAATGCTTCGGTTTCCGCTTTTCAGTTCTTCTCTTAAGTCCGCAACGGTAACATTCGGAAGGTCATTTCCGGTAAGACGTTTCGTAAGCTTAAACAGCCTGTACTCACCCTTTTCGCACTTATAGTACGAATCAATCGATGGCGTCGCCGAGCCGAGAAGCACAACCGAATCCGTCATACGCGCAATTTCGATAGCCGTCTCTCTTGCGTTGTATCTGGGCATGGTTTCGCTTTTATAGCTTCCTTCATGCTCTTCGTCGATAATAATGAGTCCAAGGTTTTTAAAAGGAACAAAAAGTGCCGACCGGGGGCCAATGACAACATCGATTGCACCGTTTTGAGCCTGTTCGAAAAGGTCGTACTTTTCCCCCTGGGAAAGCGTCGAATTCATAACTCCGACCCGGTTTGAGAAACGCTTGTAAAATCTCATCAATGTCTGAAACGTTAATGCTATTTCAGGAATAAGCACAATAGCCTGCTTTCCCATGGAAACCGCATTGTTTACGGCCTGAAGGTACACTTCCGTCTTTCCGCTTCCCGTTATTCCGTGCAAAAGAAAAACCTCATGCCTGTTCTCTTTTAAATCGAGGGACAGAGCATCAACGACCGCCTGCTGCTCCACACTTAATTTCAAAGCTTCGTCCTGACCGTAATCTTTTGCGACGTTGCTGCGAAATACCCTCTCTTCGCTGATTTCAATAAGTTTCAATTCCTTGAGCCTGTTGATGGTCGATTGTGAAATATGAAGCTTTTGAGTAACCAGAGAATAAAGAATTGTCTCATTCTCTTTAAGTTCGTATAAAAGTCTTAACTGTGCAACATTTTTCTTGCGAAGCGCAATTTCTATATACTCGTCAAGCTGACTGTCGGTAGCTTTTCGGATTATGGTTTTGTTTACGCTCTCTTTAACCTTCTTCTTAACCGGAAGTACCGTCTTTAGAGCCTGAATCATTGTCGAACCGTAGTTTCTCTTCATCCAGGCGGCAAGATCAATTCTGTAATCGCTGATTGCCAGGTCTTTTTTTGAGACCTCAACGATATATTTCAATTTATCGTCGGGAAAATCCGCCGTATCGGTTATATCGACGACAATACCTTTTCTTAACTTGTTTCCGGCCCCGAACGGAACCGTAACCGACGTACCGATATCTACGGCTTCTTTTAACGCCTCGGGGATTAAATACGTATACGGGCGGTCAACATTTTCATGGGAAATATCTATAATTATCTGAGCATATTTTCCGCTTTTCACGTACTTTGAATCTCCTTTAACAATAATATACAAATGAACGATTCTGTCACAACAGAACCATAATATTTTACCATAGTAATCCGACAGATACAAATCACGCAGCACGTAAAATGCTGCGTGAAAAAAGATTATCTGTAATATTTCATTATTATCTGGGCGGATTCATTTCCTCTAAACTCGTTTATACCTATTTCATAGACAACAGCGAGTTTAATATTTACCCTGACACCCTTATGAAGATTTTTTGCCTCTTCCCGGGAATATATGGTCGAAACATACTCCTCAAAAGCCTTGGCGTCACCGAAATAGAGCATCTCATATACTTTACCTGAATCATCGGTCACCCTATATTTACCGTAGCATCCAGTTTTTCCAAGATACGAACCGCTTATGAGTGTCACGTTTCCGCGGGCAAACAAAGGCTTCGCATTGCCTGTTCCGAAGGGCTCCAGTCTTTCAAGTTCCCTTGCAAGAGAAAGATTTGCATAATCAAAAGGAAGCTCCATATCAATCCTTATTGTTTCGCAGAAATCATCCTCCGAAAGGTTACAATTATCATTAAGCTCTTTTATAAACTCCGAAAGGTTTTCTTCCGGAAGTGATATGCCGGCGGCAAGCTTATGGCCTCCGAACTTACTGAGTAAGTGAGACACCTTAATAAGGTTTTCATACATATCGTAAGCGTCTATACTGCGTCCGCTTCCCTTAAGTCCGTTCTGTGTACGTGTAACAACGAAAGTCGGTCTTGTATATTTTTCGCGAAGTCTTCCGGCAATAATTCCGGCAAGACTTTCATGACAATCCGGAAGATACACAACCAAAACCCCCGGTATATCGGAAAGCCCGTCCACAATGGAAACAGCCTTCGAAAGTTCAGTCGTTGTCATCTCTTTTCTTTCTTCGTTAAGGTTCTTAAGTTCAAGAGCCCGCTCATATATAAGGCTTTCATTTTCCTCGGTGAAGAGTTCGAGTGCCTTTAATGACGTATCCAATCGGCCGCTTGCATTCAGGCACGGACCTATTACAAAGCCGAGTGAATATGATGTAAGCTTTCTTCCCTTAAGTCCCGTAACATCGATTAAAGCTCTTAATCCTTTATTTCGGGAATCAGCCATAAGCGACATTCCCTTAATGACTATGCTTCTGTTTTCGTCCTTTAATTCCATGACATCACAAACAGTCGCCAGTGCCGCAAATTCCGTAAGTTCAAGTTTAAGTTCATTGTAAGCTTTGGGTGCCGGAATATATATTCTGTCAGCCGGCATATCGTTTACCGTTTCCCATAATACTTCGCTGAACTTAAATGCTACCATTGCCCCGCAGATTCCGCTGAAAGGATACGAATCACCTTCTTTTTTCGGATCTGCAACAGCATCGGCATTCGGAATAATATATTTTCTTATTCCGTCCTTCTCTTCAAAAGGGATTTCATGATGGTCGGTAACAACTACCGTCAAACCATTCTCTTTGGCATGCTTTACCTGCTCGAAAGCCGAAATTCCGTTATCGCACGTAATGATTGTATCTACTCCGGCCTCTATTGCCTCATCAATCATCTTAATGTTGATTCCGTAACCGTCCTCGATTCTGTGCGGAATGCGGTAATCTGCCTTTCCTCCGTAAAGAGAAATCGCTTTATAAAGAATGTACGTCGAAGAAATGCCGTCAACGTCATAATCTCCGATAATGCGGATTTTCTTTCCTTCGGAAATCTTCTCGGCAATTATTGAAGCGGCTTTCTTTAAATCACCCATCTTCTTTCCGTCATGCATGGAAAATTCTTCCGGCTTAAGATATGCAAAAATATCCTCGTCAGTAAGTAAATCACGGTTACGAAGGATTCGCGCGGTGACGGGCGAAATATGAAGTCGCTCGCCCATTTCTTTATAATTTCCGGGTTTTCTGATTTCTAACCATTTTTCCATAGTAATTCCGACTTTCCTTTTAGATAAAGAAGGCGGCCGTAAATGCGGCCGCCGAAAAAACATAAAAACTTTGTTTTAAAAATTATCAGTCATTCTTCTTACCGATCTTGGTGCGGAATACATACCACATAGCACCTGCAAGGCATACAGATGAATATGTACCGCAGAAAATACCTACCATAAGAGGAAGAGCAAATTCCTTGATTGAGCTTACACCGAAGATGTAAAGGCATACAACCATGATGAAAGTTGTGAGTGAAGTAAAGATGCTTCGTGACAAAGTAGCAGAAATACTGTCATTAACAATATCTTTCAACTCATACTTACCCGTAGCCTCTGCCAAAGATTCTCTTACACGGTCAAATACAACGATTGTCGCATTAATTGAATATCCGACGATTGTAAGCATACAAGCTACAAAGGTTGAACCAACACTTACATAAGCAAATGCATAGAATGCAAGTGTTACCAAAACATCGTGGCAAAGAGCAAGAACCGAGCTTGCGCCGAAACGGATATCCTTAAATCTGAACCATATGTAAATCAACATACATACGCATGCAATAACAACTGCGATGATTGTTTCTCTTTGTGACTCTGTACTGATAACCGAACTGATTGACTCAGCTTTAATTGTTTCGGTATCGACACCGAATTTATTTAAGAAGTAATCGTTCATGCCTTGACGCTGTTCGGCAGAAAGTGTCTTGGTCTTGAAGATAACTTCATTGGAACCCTGAACCTTTGTGGTAACTACGTTGGCATCTCCTACGATATTTTCAATGTCGGAAACCATAAGTGTGTTGATTTCATCAAGAGTGTAATCCTTATCAAAAGGAACTGTTGTCTGTGTACCACCCAAGAACTCAAGTGAGAAGTTAAGTGAATGACCTCTGTCTGCAATCTTTCCGTTAGCAACAAGCATTACGATACCGGCTACGATAATTATTCCGGAAATAGCGAAATACAAGCCCTTCTTTCCCAAAAAGTCGATTCTCTTAGTAGGCTTTGCAACGCCGAACCACTTGGGGCTCTTTACACCGAGACCGATTAATGCCTTTAAGAGAAGCTTTGTAATAACAACTGCGGTAAACATTGATAAGCAGATACCAAGTGCAAGCGTCTGAGCAAATCCCTTAATGGAACCCGAACCCATAACCCACAAAACAGCAGCTGCAATAAGTGTCGTAATGTTACCGTCCAAAATAGCGCTCATTGCCTTTGAATAAGCAACCTTAACAGCCGAATCAACTGTCTTTCCGCTTCTTAACTCTTCACGGATACGAGCAAAGATAATTACGTTTGCGTCTACCGCCATACCTATTGAAAGGATAATACCGGCAATACCGGGAAGTGTAAGGGTAATGCCAAAGCCGTTAATAAGTAAGATTTCAAGTACTGCGTAAAGTGAAAGCGCTATAGCTGATGTAAGACCGCATACGTAGTAAACTGCAATCATGAATACTACTACGATAGCGAATCCGATAATACCTGCCTTTAATGAAGAACCGATGGCTTCCTGTCCGAGTGAAGCACCTACAACGTTGGAACGAAGTTCTTCAAGTTCAAGTTTAAGACCACCGATACGAATTGCGCTGGCAACCTTATCTGCTTCTTCGAAGCTTTCCATAGGTGAAATCTGAGCTACACCCTGGTTAATAACTGTCTTAACGTTGGGAACGCTGACGAAGTTTCCGTCATAGTAAATTGCGATTGTCTCGCCCTTTACGGAAGCATCAGCGGTTGCATCCTTAAACTTAAGTGATCCCGCATCGGTAAATGTAAGCTGTACAACGAATTCGGATGCGCCCATTGAATCCGTAATGGAACCTGCATCTGCAGACTTAACATCGGTACCTACGATAACAACGCCGCCGTCTGCTTCGATTTCTTCGATGGATCTGTTAAGAACATATCCCGAGCCTTCTGCTGTATAGCTTAATGAATAGTTGGGAGTTCCGTCGCTGCCATACTGTCTTAAGAAGTAAAGAGTACCGGGACGACCCAATTCCTGAAGGATGGAGTTTGCATCGTAAACACCGGGAATTTCGATGTTGATACGATCAATACCTTCCTGATATACAGAAGATTCCGTGCTGTACTTTTCAACACGCTTCTTCAACTTTTCAATAGTATCTGACATGTCCTGATTTGAAGGAACACCATCACCTACAACCTGATAAGTAATGGAAACGCCTCCCGCAAGGTCAAGACCTAACTTAATTTCCTCGGCAGACCCTGCTTTGTTTGCACCGAAACCCCAGATGTCTGTAAAGCCGAAGAATAAGGTGCACAGCACGATAAGTGCTATCGCAAAAAATGATTTACCTTTATTCATAGCTATTCCGCTCCTAAAAAAATATATATGCATGAGCCCATATGCCCATAGCCTTGCTATTATATCACAAACTATTTGATAAAGGAAGAATTTTCTTGTTCTTCACTTTCCTCGGGAAGTTTGACAAAAACCTTCGAGATTCTGTTTCTTTTGACACCGCATACCGTAAGCACCGTGCCGTCGTCAAGAGTAACTCTTTCATGGTCGTTGGGAAGTCTGTCAAGCTGGTCCAAAACAAGTCCTCCGATGGTATCGTAATCTTCAGACTCGAAATCCGTTCCGATTGAATCGTTGACGTCCTCGAGCTTGACGTTACCCATAATCAGGTATCCGCCGTCGACCTTTTTAATGAAGTTCTCTTCGTCCGCGTCGTACTCATCACGAATTTCGCCCACGATTTCTTCCAAAAGGTCTTCAAGGGTAACCATTCCGACCGTTTCGCCGTACTCATTGTTGACAAAAGAAATACTTGACGCCGCCTCTCTCATCTCGAGCATGAGGTCGTTGGTCTTCTTGTATTCGTATGTGTAATATGCCTCGCGGATATATTTCTTTATCGTAAATGTTTCTTTGTCATTGTCCGATAGGAAGAACAAATCCTTTATATTGATAAATCCGATTATGTTTTCAACATCCTCCTCGTAAACGGGAAGTCTTGTGTACATTGACTTGTAAAAGACCTTCATGACTTCGTCGTAATCGGCGGAAAGTTCGATGCTTGTAAGATCGATTCGCGGAATCATAATATCCTTTGCAACACTGTCGCTGAAATCAAACACGTTATTTATCATGGTATGTTCGTCGCTCTCGATTACGCCGTCTTCCTTGCCGACGTCAACGAAAGTACGAAGTTCACTTTCGGTAATTGTTTCGTCGTTGTTTTTGTTCTGGCCCAAAAGTGCAAGAATCGCCTTGGAAAGCTTATCTACCACAAATACAAGCGGGGTCAAAACAAACATGAGCGAGCGAATAATCGGAGCCATGAAAAGGCCCAATTTTTGTGCGTTTTTACGTGCGGCGCTTTTGGGAACTATTTCTCCGAACAAAAGAACAACAAGCGTCAAAACACCTGTTGCCACAGAAACATAAACATTTCCGAAAACACGAATTACGAAAGTGGTTGTAAGAGCCGAGGCCGAAATATTTACGATATTGTTTCCTATCAAAATCGTGGAAATCATCTTATCGTAATCATCCAAAACCTTATTTAATGTATGCGAATGCTTTACCCCCTCTTCCTCAAGCGAGCGGGCTTTGACGCGCCCTATCGAGGATAAAGCAGTTTCACACGATGAGAAAAAAGCAGATAAAAATACTAAAACAACAATTACTGCCAGCTGTATGACGCCAACGGTATCCAATATAAAATCATCCTCCTTAAATGCTAATCTTATTAATTCCCTTTATTTCAAATGTGTCGTGGCAGGCAACGCTTAAAGCGTACTCTTCGTTCCTGTCACATCTTGCTATATGGCAAAAATGTTCATTATCAAGCATAACTTCGGGCGAAGCTGCATTTATGTCAAAAGAAAATCGTCTCATATCCATGCCGATTCCCGCGCCGTCAAGCTTTGCGGCCGCTTCCTTAACCGACCAGACATGGGCAAAATCTTTTCTGGAAATGTCTCCCAATGCGGCAATCTCTTCCGGGGTGCATACACGTTCCACGACCTTCGCCGAAGGATCGACGTACTTTTGAATATCCACTCCGACAGCCTGTCCGCTGACCGCAACGGTAACATATGCCCCCGAATGCGATACATTAAAGAAAAAAGCATCATTATTGATGATAAAGGGCTTACCGTTATCATCGATAATTATTTCCGACGCATCATATCCGTAAGTCGAAAATACATACGCGAGCAAAACACCGGTAGCCACCAGTTTCTTCTTCTCGGAAGCATTTTTGCACTTACTGATACGCACGAGTCTGTGTTTGGAAAAGCCGGTTCCGTACTTGGTAAAAAGTCTTTCGGTATCAAAATTACGAATATCGGCAATATACAGTACAACGTCTGATTTGTTCATTGTGCACCTCTGGTTATGCATTTATAGGGTTGGTATAAAACTCCTCGAACTCCTCATATCCTTGTGAAATAAGCTGTTCCTTCTGGAACTTTTTGTTCTTGTTCATCTTGCAGACAATAACCTGACGACCTTCTTCTCTCTCGTCCATTGCCTTCTTTAAGACTTCCGCGAACTTATCCTTGGGCATATCCTTCTCCACCAGGTATGCTTTCTTGGACATTGTGGTCGGAATCTTGAAATCATTTTCCATCAAAAGAAGGACAATTCTTTCAAATCCGATTGAGAAACCGCAAGCCGGAACATTCTGACCGGTAAAATTGCCTACCATTTTGTCGTAACGTCCGCCGCCGCCGCATGAACCGCCGAACTGTGGAATGGCGATTTCAAAAATAGTACCTGTATAGTAACCCATACCTCTTACAAGAGTGGGATCGAATACCATCTTAAACTGTGCTTTCTTGACGCTTTCAACACAAGTAATGATTTCCGTAAGGCTTGTAACAACGGATTCGTCAAGATAATCGCCCAATACATCCGCAAGGGCTTTGATTCCGTCGATGTTTTCCGAGAACTTGTCAAAAAGCGAAATATACTTTTCAACGGAAGTTTCCTCGAAGCCTTCCTCCAAAAGTTCTTCCTTAACACCGTCTTTTCCGATTTTATCAAGCTTATCAAGAATGATGCATACGCTGTCAAACTTATCCTCGGGAAATCCTGCGTATAAAGCCATTGCTTTCAAAAGTCTTCGTTCATTTATACGAATTTCAAAATCCTTAAATCCGATACGTCCGAGAGTAGTTGTCGTAGCAAGAATAAGCTCTATCTCGGCCATGTTTGAACCCTCACCGAGAATATCTATGTCACACTGCATGAACTGGCGATATCTTCCTCTCTGAGGACGATCCGCTCTCCACACATTACCCATCTGCAAAGCCTTAAAAGGTGCGGGAAGCGAATTGGAGTTGTTGGAATAAAATCTGACAAGCGGAACCGTAAGGTCGTATCTTAATCCCATGTCCGTAAGGTCTGCTTCGGACTTCGCGGTATCGAGATTAAGCTTCTCGCCACGCTTTAAAACCTTAAATATTAACTTTTCGTTCTCTCCGCCCTGCTTGCTGCAAAGGTTGTTGATATCTTCAAGACAAGGTGTTTCAATTGAAGTAAAGCCAAAAGAAGCATATGTCTCTTTAATTATCTTAATAACGTAATCGCGTATTTCCATCTCACGCGGAAGTATTTCTTTCATGCCGGTAACCGGCTTCTTTACTAATGCCATATTGTTCACTCCTAAATAATAGTTAGTCTATTTTACCACATTTTATTTGTTAATTCCATACGGAAAGCGCTACAGCGACTCGTTAGAGAAAAAAAGTTGTTTCTTTCTTTCAATCATTTCATCGATTTTTTCCATGTAAAGGTTAACATCCTTGACATTGTCGCATCGCTTCAAAAGCCCGTCGGGCGTAAGTACTTTTGAAACCGAGCCGGGTCCGAGTGCGACAATCGATTGTAATTCCTCCATTATAAGGATGTTGTAAATGCCGTAACAGTTTTCTTTGGCATATCCCGTATTTTCAAAATTACCCGCCATGTTTTTCTGCCTGTAAAGGTAATAAGGCTTCATGTTCATCCTTAATGCACCGTCCGAAGCAATCTTCATGGTTTCATCGGTATTTATCATTGTCTTGTAACCGTTTTGTTCAATCCATTCCTGCATTCTCGACGCCCGCTTAATGGCAAGCGAATGTACCGTCAGGCTGTCGGGATTCATCTCGACGATTCTGTCTATAGTATTGGAAACTTCCTTCGGTCCCTCTTCGGGAAGTCCGAGAATGATATCCATGTTAATGTTATCCATTCCTGCCTCACGTGCATCGTAAAAAGCCCTTTGGACGTCCGAAACCGTATGGCGTCTTCCGATAATATCCAAAGTTTTCTGGTTCATCGTCTGAGGGTTTACGGAAATTCTGGATACATTATATTTCTTTAAAACCTTAAGCTTGTCTATCGTAATTGAGTCGGCTCTTCCGGCTTCCACCGTAAATTCCAAAAGCTTCGAAACATCAAATCTCTCTCCGATAAACGCCATCAGTCTTTCAAGCTGAACAGCATCAAGAGTTGTCGGCGTACCGCCTCCGATGTAAATCGTATCGAGAATCTTGTCTTTAAACGAACGGCTTACAAAATCAATTTCCTTAAAAAGAGCGTTAAGATAAGAATCGACCTTGTCTTTCCACATGGCAATGGAATTTGATGTAAACGAGCAATACATGCAGGTTGTCGGACAGAAAGGAATTCCTATATAAATGCTGTAACCGTCCTTGTAATGAAGCGGCTTTAAAATATTGCGTTCCCTGTTGGCGATATCAACGGAAAGATTGCATTTTTCATCGCTGACAAGGTAAGTCTTCTTCATAAAAGCCTTTGCCTCATCATCACTGCAGCCTTCCTCCAGCTTCTTCATCGCAATTTTCGTAGGTCTTATACCCGACAAATCGCCCCACACAAGTTCCTTATTTAAAAAAGAAGAAAGCGCCTTATAAATAAGTCGCTTTAAAATATTCTTCTGTTCGGGGCGCAAAGTATCCTTGTCAAAACCTGCGCTTTCCTCAAAAGAACCGCTATTTTCCCCAAAAGTAAACATATTATCCGAATAAATAACATAAAAAGACGCATTTTCGCGGACAACATCCGTAGAAACCTTTATGGTCTCAGCCGGATAAAAAGCCTTCACAAGCGCCTGAATATCATATTCGAATTTGGGTTCATTAATATATATTTCAATCATACTGTTTTCGTTTATAAAAACGGATTATACTCTCTTTCGTATCCGATAGTAGTGTCGGCTCCGTGTCCGGGATAAACCTTTACGTCATCATCGAGCACCATAAGCTTATCCTTAATCGACCTTATAAGTTCAGACATGGAACCTGTAGGTAAATCGGTTCTTCCGACGCTTCCTTCAAAAAGCGTATCGCCCGAAATCAGCACCTTTTCTTCGGCAAAATAAAAACATCCGCTTCCCTTGGTGTGACCGGGAGTGGTAATTGCCTGAAACTTCAAACCGGCAATTTCAAAAACCTGTAAATCACTTATATATTCGTCCGCCTTGACCGATTCGCTTCTTCCGACGGAAGCGGAACAATTAACATCAGGCTCAAGCAAAAGCGTTTTCTCTTCTTCAAAAGCGTACACCTTCGCACCTGAAATTTCTCTTAATTTATTCACTCCGAAAATGTGATCGAAATGACCGTGCGTCAGAAACACAGCAACCGTCTTAAGACCCATTTCGGACAATCTTTCACATATGAAGTCCCCCGAATCGGCAGGATCGAAAACAATTGCCTCTTCGCTTCCTTCATTATAAAGAAAATAGCAATTTGTCTGATACATTCCAAGGGGAATTCTTCCGATTTTAAGCTTGCCCATAATTATCCTCTTGTTCTCTGAATATCTACAACATTAGGTACGCTTCTTATCTTATCTACAACGCGGGTAAGTTCTTCAACCGATTCTATTTCAAAAGAAATATTCATCGTGGCAACACCCTGCTTGTTTACCCGGGTGTTAAGCGAAATAATACTGATGTTTCTTTCCGTAAGAATCTTTGAAATATCTGCCAGAAGACCTGTTCTGTTTGTGGCGTAAATCAGTATTTCGGCCGAATATTTGCCCTTGGAAACAATCGTATTGTCCTGCCATTCCGCATCGATAATTCGATTTCTGTCAATTTCGGGAAGATGAACAATATTGGTACAATCGCTTCGGTGAACGGAAATGCCTCTGCCTCTTGTGACAAATCCGACAATTTCATCGCCGGGAACAGGCGAACAACATTTTGAAAATCTTACCGCAACATCATCAACGCCCTTAACTATGATACCGCTTCCCTTGGAATGTTCTCGAATGTGCACTCTTGCATTTTCGTTTAACGATTCCTCAAGTTCTTCATCGCTTAAGTTCTTCTTGCGGTCGGCATCATAAAGTTCCAGCATTCTGTTGACAATCTGGCCTTCCTTTAAGCCGCCGTGACCGATGGCCGCATAAACGGATTCCCAATCATGGAAACCGTATTTTTTCATGATGGCGTCTGTATACTCGGGCTTTAAAAGATCGGGAACCGCTATTGCTCTTGCCTTACAATAACCGGCAAAAAGTTCCTTGCCCTTGGAGATGTTTTCATCCTTATTTTCGTTTTTGAACCATTGGGTAATCTTGTTGCGAGCCTGTGTCGACTTAACGATATTAAGCCAGTCACGGCTGGGACCCTTTGAGTTCTGGGAAGTAATAATATCTACTCTGTCACCATTGTTGATGACGTAATCGATATTAACAAGCTGACCGTTTACTCTGGCGCCGATCATCTTGTTTCCTACTGCGGAATGAATGCTGTAAGCAAAGTCAATCGGTGTCGAACCTGCGGGAAGATTTTTAACATCACCCGTAGGAGTAAAGCAATAAACACTGTCGGAGAACAAATCCAAATCGCTCTTCAACAATGATAAAAATTCATTATTGTCGGCAAGCTCTTTCTGCCATTCAAGAATCTGGCGAAGCCATGCCAGCTTTTCTTCTTCCTGCTTGGTAACATTCTTGCCGTTTGAAGCTTCCTTATATTTCCAGTGAGCTGCGATACCATACTCGGCAGCTTTATGCATTTCTTCGGTTCGAATCTGAATCTCAAACGGCTGACCCGATGAACCGATTAATGTAGTATGCAAAGACTGATACATATTGGGCTTGGGCATGGAAATATAATCTTTAAATCTGCCCGGAATAGGCTTATACATTTCATGAATTACACCCAAAGCCGCATAACAGTCTGCTGTAGACTTAACAATAATACGAACCGCAAACAAATCATAAATCTGGTCGATGGTTTTGTTCTGATTGATCATCTTCTTGTAAATACTGAAGAAATGCTTAACACGGCCATCAATTCTTGCGTCTATGTTGGCGTTCTTGATATGTTCGCTGACTTCGTTAACGATTTTTTGAATGTACTGTTCTCTTTCAGACTTTCTTACGGCAATCTGTCTGGTAAGATCACGATATACTTCAGGTTCAAGATACTTTAATGAAAGGTCATCAAGTTCAACCTTAATCTTGGAAATACCGAGTCTGTCGGCAATCGGCGAGTAAATATCAAGAGTTTCCCTTGATATTCTCTGCTGCTTTTCGGGCTGCATATGACCTAATGTACGCATATTGTGAAGGCGGTCGGCAAGCTTGATAAGAATAACTCGAATATCCTTCGCCATTGCAAGGAACATCTTACGAAGATTTTCTGCCTGCATTTCAAGCTTTTCCTTGTCGGCATCATGCTTTGCCAAATCTCCGACATGTGAATCTTCAAGCTGGAATTGCTTTAACTTGGTAACACCGTCTACCAAAAGAGCAACATCTTCGCCGAATTCTTGCGATATTTCTTCCTTGGTAACTATTGTGTCTTCCACAACGTCATGCAGAATACCTGCCGCAATTGTTTCCTTGTCAAGTTCAAGGTCGGCTAAGATAATTGCCACATAAAGAGGGTGAATAATGTACGGTTCACCCGACTTGCGCACCTGACCGTGATGTGCATCATCAGCAAGCTTGTAAGCTTTCTCTATAAGTGAAATATCATCGGAAGGATGGTATTTTTTTACGCGCGAAATTAAGTCCCCAAAAAGTTCTTCGGGACTTAAAAATTCCTTTAACACCTCAATATGGCCGTCATCCATTATAAGTTCGGTATCCGACGGACTATTTAGATTTACATCACGTACGTCAACAGGTTCCATTATTTACCTTCATATGAAATAGCGGAGTAAAGAGGAATTCCGCCAAGTTTTTCACGACCGTTAAGGCCTTTAAGTTCCATAAGTACCACAACACCGGTAACAACACCGCCAAGTGATTCAACCAGTTCAACCATAGCCTGGGTAGTACCGCCCGTAGCAATCAAATCATCCACGATAAGAACCTTCTGTCCGGGCTTGATTGAATCCTTATGCATTTCAATAACAGCCGTGCCGTACTCAAGATCGTATTCCTTGGAAACGGTTTCACAGGGAAGCTTACCCTTCTTACGAATAAGTACAAAAGGCTTGTGGTTAATATAAGCAATGGGAGTACCGAAAATGAATCCTCTTGACTCGGGTCCGACTACAACGTCGAAATCGGTATCCTTAATAAGTCCGTTCATCGTATCTATTGCAAGATTCAATCCGTCCGCATCCTGCAATACGCTTGTAACATCCCTGAACATAATGCCCGGCTCGGGAAAATCCGGTATTGTTCTTACATATTCTTCCAACTTTTTCATAACAGTAACCTCCGTATAAACAAATACAAAAATAATTATATTCCAAATTCCGAAATAACGTAAACTCAAAATATAGATAATTTTAACTATTTCCGGCAAAAAATGTACAAAATATATAAATAAGTCCCGTAAACCATGTAAAAAGAAAAGTTACAGTTTCATGGCCATATCTTTTACAAGCCTTTCAGTCTTCTCCCAGCCAAGACACGCATCGGTAATCGACTTACCGTACACTCCTCCGTCTACGGGCTGGCAACCGTCTTCAATATAACTTTCTATCATAAATCCCTTAACGATTTTGCCGACGCGTTCGTTGTGCCTGCAATAGCTTAATACTTCATCCACAATTCGGAACTGTTCAAAAGGATTTTTGCCCGAGTTGGCATGATTTGCATCAATAATGATTGCGGGGTTTTTGGAGCCGAATTCATCATATGAATCGCACAATCTGACAACATCTTCGTAATGGTAATTAGGTCTGGGCTGACCATGCATATTGGTATATCCTCGCAAAATAGCGTGAGCATATTCATTTCCGTGAGAATGAGCCTCCCATCCACGATAAATGAAAGTGTGCCCATGTTGTGCCATGTTGATTGCATTCATCATGACCGAAAAGTCACCGCTTGTAGGGTTTTTCATTCCTACCGGGACCTCAATTCCGCTGGCCGTAAGACGATGCTGCTGGTCCTCGACAGAGCGTGCTCCGACTGCAACATATCCCAATAAATCATCAAGATATTTGTGATTTTCGGGATATAACATTTCATCCGCACACGTAAGTTCAGATTCAAGAACCGCCCGCATATGCAACTTTCTTGTGGCAATAATACCCTTGAACATATCGGGTTTACCCGTAGGATCGGGCTGGTGAAGCATACCCTTGTAGCCCTCTCCCGTTGTTCGCGGCTTATTGGTATAAAGTCTCGGTACAATAATAATCTTATCCTTAACGTCCTCCTGAAGCTTCTTTAAACGTAAAAGATAATCCATAACGCTGTCTTCGTTGTCTGCCGAACAAGGGCCGATAATCAGAAGCAGTCTGTTGTCGGAAGAGTTCAAAATATTTTTAATCATCGCATCTCTTTCGACATAAACCTTTTTTATGGTATCATTCACCGGATACATTTTCTTAACTTCCATGGGAATAGCGAGCTTACGCTCAAAATCCATGTTCATAATAACCTCCGATTTGCTCAAAATCGAGCACCGCCAACGCGGGAATATTATAAATCAAAGCACACAAGATGTCCGTCACAGCCCTTCTTTACGACGCCGAAATAATCATCAACTCCAAGGCTGTGAGCAGGATTTACGGTAGCCGCCATAACGGCTTTTTCAATGGATACGCCCATCTTTATTACATTAATCATACAATCAAAAAGATTGGTAGCGCCGCCGGCGAGTGTTCCCGACTCAAGCGTTGCTTTATTGCCTTTTACCAAAACCTTCTGACCACCGAGCAAATATTCTCCGTCTTCCATGCCTGTAGCCATCATACTGTCGCTTACGAGAAGAATCTTATTGTCGGAAAAAGCATTAAATACCATACGAACCATCGCGGGATGCACATGATTTCCATCCGCAATAAGTTCTATGTAGGCATCCGAATCAAATGCCGCTCCCACCACTCCGGGTGAACGCTTGTCAAAAGAAGACATGGCGTTAAAAATATGTGTAACTTCACTTGCGCCGTCGTTAAATGCATTCATTGCAACATCGTATGAAGCGTCCGAATGGCCGATACAAACATTTATTCCAAGTTCTTCGGCACCGGTGGCGAATTCTTTAAAACCTCCTTCGAGCCTGCATTCTTCCGGTGCAACCACTACATACTTAAGATTGTTTCCGGAGATATCCTGAAATTCTTTAAGAAGCTCGACTGAAGGTCTGACAATATGCTCCAGCTTTTGAGCTCCCTTTCTGTTGGGCGAAATAAAAGGACCTTCAAGACATATGCCCAGTAACCCTTCCTTACTGTTACAGCATTTTCCCGCTTCGGAAAGAATACTTTCCACGTCATCGGACGGCAGCGTCATGGTAGCACCGACAAAGCCGATAATACCGTGTTCTTTCTCATATTCCGAAATTTTCTTTATGGATTCAACCGAAGCATCGCAAATATCGTAACCGAACGCTCCGTGAAGATGGACATCAATCAGACCGGGAATAACATATCTGTTTCCTTTGGTCTCATCATCTATAATATTTATGTCCGTAATAATATCGTTTTCGGTTTCCACGATTCCGTATCTGAAAACATTATCCTCGCAGAAAACATTACCTTCAAAAGTCATTAATCCAAACCCTTCTATAACTTAATTACCTTAGGTTCACCCGCAAATGAAGAAAATACGGCTTCCGCATTTTTAAAATATAAAACCTCCGTATTATCATCATCTTCCGAATACATGCCTCTTAAATGAGGATACTTATCAAGCATAGCCTTTTTGGCCTCTCTTGAATCATCTCTGATGAGTTCACCGCTGAGGCGAAGCCATGTTCCGTCGCCAAAGCAGCAAAGTTCGGCTTTGGGATTGGCCTGAAGCTGCTTGGAAACATCTTTCTTCTTTCCTGTCTGAATGTAAATTTTTCCATCATATAAATTTACGGTACCAAAAGGTCTTACTCTCGGCTGATCCTTATCAACCGTTGCAAGATAATATGTTTGACACTTTTCGATAAATTCAACTACTTCATTCATAACTGCACCTCCGAATACATATAGGTAGTGTCAAATCTGACACTCCTTTTTTCTTTCTAAATCCTCTATTTTCAAGGTTTATCACTTGTTTTCACACAAAAAAGTGACTACCCCCTAAATAACCAGTACAATTGAATCACCACAAAACAATAGTCCGTATAGAAAGGTAATCA
>JAZUJT010000030.1:0-11198 GCA_045642905.1 Lachnospiraceae bacterium
TGTTACGTTGTTACGGAAGATTTATAACGGAATTCAGCTGATCGTACATTCTGTTTACGGTTTCGATGTCCGTAACATACTGGTTACCGTCGCTTGAAATGTGAATGGCGTATGCCGTAGGCGTGCCCTCCATAAGCTTGTAAATGCCGTACCAGAAGTCTCCCGTATCCGCGTCCTCACCGCCGACAGTCTTGTAAACCGTCGAGTATGTCTCTCTTACGAACGTTCTGTACAATTCCATCAAACGCGTGCCGTCGCAGGAAGAAATGACTTCGGCCTTATCGGCAAGTTCACCGTTTCGGTAGCTTTCACAAAGCTTGTCAAAAGAAAGGTTACAGACACCTTCATCGACGGAATGATAAATCTTACCGTCCTTATCGACAAAATATCTTTCCGCATAAGGGTTTGCATCCGACTTAACATCTTTAATGTAGTAAATACCGGGATCGTCTATCTCGACAATTATATCTCCCTTGGAGCATGCACACAAAAAAGCGCATGCGCAAAACAAAAATATCTTAACTAAATTCTTCATGGCTTAAAAGGTTATATCAAATATCTTAATAATTAAATCGCCCGCAATCAAAAGGGTTGAAAGGATTCCGAAAATAAGTGATGCTACCGCAACACCCTTAACGGCTTTAATCTTACCGGAAAGCTGCTCGGTATGAAGTGCAAGCGCCTCTGTCTGAAGCTTTAACTCATCTACCATGGAAGCCTGAACGTTTCTGTAAACACGTACGCTTTCCTTGTGAATGTAATCGTTCTGTTCCTTGATGCTGTCGCTGTACTTGTCCATTAATGGTTTTAATGATTCTTCGGAAATTTCCGCATTCTGCGCCGGAGCGGCTGTAACGCTTAATGAATCAAGTTTCTCAAGACCTGCCGCAACAAGCTGCTTGGTAGCTTCATTGGTCTCGACGCATTTAAGGCTTAATCTTCGAACCTCTGCTGCCGCCTGCTCGTACTCGTTAATCTTGCTGCGCGCGCTGTCAAGTGCTCTTGCATCAGCTTCATGATTGGCACGGATTACTTCCTGTGAATTAAACTTATGTGAAAACTTATCGATTAAATTATCCATTTCGACTCCTCAATCTATAATTAATGTGATGTCTTGCCCAATTTCTGAACTTCCTCGTTAAGGCGAAGCATCCTGTCATCCAGATTCGATACCATATTAGCACACTCCACAAGCTCCGTCTTGATATCTTCGGGAATATTTCCCTCGAACTTGTAATTAATCTTGTGCTCAAGGCTGGCCCAGAAGTCCATCGCTACGGTTCTTATCTGTATTTCAACCTTAGCATCAACAATTCTGTCGGAAAGATAAATCGGAATCGTTACCAGCATGTGATAGCTCTTGTATCCGCTGGGCTTGGGATTTTTGATGTAATCCTTAACTTCCATAACCTTAATGTCTTCCTGATCGCTTAACATCTCGGCTATGCGGTAAATATCGTTGGTAAAAGAACAGATGACACGAATACCGGCAATGTCGTTTACGTACGTTACCATGTTGTCGATGGTCGACTCTTTGCCGTATTTCTTAAGCTTCTTCACGATACTTTCGGGTGACTTAAGTCGTGACTTTATATGCTCTATGGGATTGTATCTGTGAACCTGCTGAAACTCGTCATTCAAAATTTCGAGCTTCGTGTTGATTTCCTTAAGTGCCGAATTGTACACCAACGTCATGGCGTTCCAGGTATCAACCTCGTCATACTCATTATAACTTTCGTTTATTTCCATATTAACTCCTCGTTTCTGATGTCCCCACTTCATCGACATTATATCATAAAACTGTTTCGTGTGTAAATTTCACCGCGGATTTTATTGATTCTTAAGTTTTGGGACTTGCGTTGTTTTTATTTTTATATAGTAAATACAGACTCTCTATGGTAAACTTCTTGTCATCGGAACGCAGTTTTTTTAAGAAACGGAGTAATTTATGCGCATTTGGGCAAAGATGTGGTTGCAAAATCACCTTATTAAAGATACCGTAATTGAAAATTATGAGGCCGACAGCCGTACGCACAAGATTTTCGGCGCTTTGGAGAAGGTCAGCACTATGTGGGATCTTGAAAAGCCCATCTGGCTTGACTCCAACGTTGACGAATTTAAGCGTCACAGCAAAACGCGTTTTACCAAGGACAGTTTCATCGAAGCCGTTGACTTCGACTATTTGGAAATAGAAGTTATCGAGGAGGATTATTAATATGGCGAAAGTAGATTTCAAGCCCGGGAACATGCTCTATCCGCTTCCCGTTATCATGCTTACCGTAAAGGATAAAGCGAAGAACAATTCAAACATTATTACTCTTGCGTGGGCGGGTACCATTAATTCCGACCCGGCAATGATTTCCGTATCCGTCAGAAAGGAACGCTACTCTTACCCTCTTTTAATGGAGCAGAAAGAGTTTTGTGTAAACCTCACTACCAAGGAGCTTGCTTTTGCCACCGACCGATGCGGCGTCAAGAGTGGTCGCAACACCGATAAGTGGAAGGACGCCGGCTTGACTTCAATCCCCTGCAGTGCCATCGACTGCGACATGATTGAGGAAAGTCCCGTCAACATCGAGTGTCGCGTAGTCAAGAGCGAAGACCTCGGAAGTCACACGATTTTCTTCGGGGAGGTCGTTGCGGTTCATGCCGATGACCGGTACATGGATGAGAAGGGTTCTTTTTCTTTTGAATCCGCCAATCCCATTGCTTACTCTCACGGCAAGTACTACACTTTGGGCGAATATCTTGGTAAGTTCGGTTATTCGGTTGAGAAGAAGAAAAAATAAAAACAGTCAGATAAAGCTTCGCTTACGGCTTTGGGTAACATACTCCTTCGGCCTAGAGCGAAGCTTTTTTTATGCGAACTACTATAAGTGCACTTAAGGCGCCGATTACGCCGCCGCTAACAAGTGCGAAGAGCCACAAAATCACGAAATACCACAAAAGTGATGTGGTCTTAAATATCAGCATGGCGACTATCATCTGTGCTGCGTTATGCGCTACCGCGCCACAGATTGATACGCTCATAAGGTGAAACCTTCCAAAGCGCTTTAAGGCAATCATTACGATTATGGAAAGAATTGCGCCCGCAAGGCTGTACACGAGGCTTACGCCGTTTCCGAACAATATCGCCACCAGAAGCACGCGCACGAAGTTTATCGCGATTGCACTCTTTTCGCCGTATAGATAAAGCATGACTACCACTACGATATTGGTGATGCCAAGCTTCATGCCGGGCACGGAAATGATGGGCGGGATAAGTGTTTCTACATATGAAAATATGAGTGCCAGTGAGACCATTATTGCAAAAACTGCAACGTATCTCGTACGGTTTTTATCCATCAGTTACCCCCGGTGTACGCATCCGGCGTGTCCTCGCCGGCTTTTCCGTCTATGTAAACCATTACTCTGTGGGGCATGCACACGATTGACTGGTTCGTATGCTTTATATGTCCCATATTCATGCATACCTTGTCCGGACAGTCCGCTTCGGAAACGTATACTTCACCGCCCGCTATCGTAACGATATTCATTCCGCCGTCATATCCGTTTACCACAACTGTGCGGTTCGTGTTAATGTCATATCTTGCTTTTGTACGTCCGTCTACATTTATTACGACACTTTTAGCCGGGCCGCCTCCAATAAAGTAGCAGACAAGAAGTAAAAGGCCTGCCAGAAAAAGGCTTAAAATCAGGATTATGTCGCTTTTCTTGAGTCGTTTATTAAGACCGTCTTCAGAATTCATAAAGAAAAATGCTCCTTTTCTTTAATATTCTTAATCAGAATATATCTTTCAATTTAAGAGATGCCTGGTATAGTTCATTCTTGGAATAGGGAACAGACTTATCTTTGGATAACATTGATATGGCATCTTTAATCGAAATGTCATTGGTAACTATCGAATCAACAAGATAAGCCTCGGGGCTAAGGGTTTTTTCCTTGCTTTCACCCTCTTTGGTCGGCTTTATGTACGCCAGCATGCAATACTCGCCCTTTGTTGCGTTAGGATTGGCATTTAGCTGTTCGAGTACTCCCTCGGGAGTTCCGCGATATGTGCGTTCATGAAGCTTGGTAAGGTCATTACACAGGCAGATTTCGGCATCCGGAAAAGTTGTGCCGACTGCCTTTAATGTATCCTTTACCCTTAACGGTGATTCATAGAAAATGTAAAGTTCCTCACGGTTATTACTGATGTATTCAAACAGCTGCTCTGTTTCTTTTTTCTCTCTTGGGAAAAATCCCATGAATGTAAAGGTGGACGACGGAAGTCCCGATGCCGATACGGCTGTTATCGCTGCGCATGGTCCCGGAATACCATATACGTTTATTCCAGCCGCCGCAGCCTTGGCAGCAAGCACATATCCCGGATCGTTAACGCAAGGTGTCCCCGCATCCGAAACGACCGCGATATTCTTACCGGCCAGAAGCTCACTTACAAAATTGTCCACCGCCTCGAACTCATTGAACTTATGATTGGCCCGCATGGGGGTGTGAATGTCGAAATGATTTAAAAGGACGCCGGTATTTCTGGTATCTTCCGCTGCGATTATATCAACGCTTTTCAATGTTTCGATTGCTCTTTGGGACATATCGGATAAGTTTCCGATGGGGGTTGCTACTATATATAAGTTTCCGCTCATAGACTGATACTTTGCTCCGTTTTCTCTTCTTTTAAAAAGTATTTATTATTTGTGCCAAATCATATATAGTAGAGTATAGCATTTATTTTCTTGAACAAGGAGACTTTTGCAATGAAAATTTTAGTTACCGGTGGTGCCGGATATATCGGCTCACACACTGTTGTTGAACTTTTAAGCAGCGGATACGACGTTGTTGTTGTCGACAACTTATCAAATTCTTCGGAAAAATCCTTAAGTCGCGTTGAAAAAATAACCGGAAAGCCGGTTACATTTTACAAGGCAGACATCCTCGACAGAGAAGCTTTGGACCGCATTTTCTCGGCTCACTCAATTGACGCCGTTATTCATTTTGCAGGTCTTAAGGCTGTCGGCGAGTCAGTTTCCAAGCCTTGGGAATATTACAATAACAACATCGCGGGAACTTTGGTTCTTCTCGATGTCATGAAGCAGCACAATGTTAAGAACATCATCTTTTCTTCATCGGCTACCGTTTACGGCGACCCCGCTTTCATTCCCATTACCGAGGAATGTCCCAAGGGCACATGTACGAACCCTTACGGCTGGACCAAGTCCATGCTCGAGCAGGTTCTTTCGGACATCCAGAAAGCCGATCCTTCATGGAACGTTATTCTGCTTCGTTACTTCAATCCTATCGGAGCTCACAAGTCGGGAACCATCGGTGAAAACCCCAACGGTATTCCCAACAACCTTATGCCTTACGTAACTCAGGTTGCCGTAGGCAAGCGTGAAAAGCTCACCGTTTTCGGTAACGACTACGACACTCACGACGGCACGGGCGTTCGCGACTACATCCACGTAGTAGACCTTGCAAACGGTCACGTTAAGGCGCTTAACAAGATTAAGGAAAACTGCGGCCTTAAGATTTACAACCTCGGAACCGGTGTCGGCTACAGCGTTCTCGACATCGTAAACAACTTCGAAGCCGCAACCGGCGTCAAAGTTCCCTACGTTATCGGTCCCCGTCGTCCCGGCGACATTGCCACCTGCTATTCATCCGCCGACAAGGCCTTTGAAGAGCTCGGCTGGAAAGCACAGTACGGCATTAAGGAAATGTGCGAAGACTCCTGGCGTTGGCAGAAGAACAATCCCAACGGTTACGAAGAGTAAGCGATACTTTTCTTTGGGCATAATAAAACCGAAGGCTTTAACGGCCTTCGGTTATTTTTTTCGCAGCTTCTTCCTGCTGTTTCTTAAGCTTTTTCTTGGTACGTTTATCCGTATACATCATGCGGTCGGCATTTACAAGATGCTTCTCGTAATCGTTCTTTCCGCGAAGCGGTCCTATGCTGTAGCCGAAGCTTACGCCTATTTCGTAATCTTTGTTGACCATCTCGTTTACGCCGTCGAGCTTCGTGCGAATCAAAATTTCAAGATCGAGCGCATCCTTTTCGGTGTAATTCGTGCCCACGATTATGAACTCATCGCCGCCGAATCTGGAGAGAAACCAATGCTTGTTGATGCTGTTGCACGATTCCTTAAGCGCCATGGAAATAACCTTCAGCGCCTTATCGCCTTCGATATGTCCGTAAAGGTCATTTATCTGCTTAAAGTTATCGGCATCGATTACGCATATGCAAAATGTATCTTCGTCCGAATATGAATAGCACTTCTCAAGATACTTATCAAGCTCATGTCTGTTATTAAGTCCCGTCAAATCATCCAGGGAAATCTGTCCCTTCTGGCTGCTTATGAATACAAGAAGCAGGCTGACCATGAATCCTATCTGAAGAATACTCGTTCCGAAAATCAACATCTGAATTAATGTTGCGACAAGCGAAGGTATCAGGAACTGAATAATGGTCGAAAACGCCTCTTTGTCTTCAAGCCCGTTGCTCCTAAATGCCCTTATTCCGAACCTTACGGATACTATCGCGATAAACAGCCACGCCACTGCCGGTGCAAGATACGCTCCTACTCCTCGATGGTAGCAGTTGAATTCATCTACGGTAAACGAGAAATTTGTTAACGGTGTTGACAAAAGAAGCAGAACGAACACTGCCGAAACGGTCAGCTGAATCTTTCCGAACAGTCCGCGATGGGCACGTGTTCCTTTATACTTACACATCATGTAGTCTGTCCACAGATAACTCATCACCGGTGCAAACAATACATACGTAATATTGCCGAAGTAAACCCAAAATCTCGCTCCGGCAAATGTCTTTCCGTCCGCATACCAGCATATGATGTCCGCAAAGCAATATACTATTGTACTGAAAATCAGGTTTCCGTATATACGGTCCTCGCTTGTTTTTATTTTTCTGTTAACACGTCCTGCAAAAAACAGGTATAAAAGGATCGCAATGCTGACGCCGTTTGTCTGCACGTAATATATCAAACCCATATTCATATAGTTTCTCCTCGCCACCGTTAAGTGTAGGAAGATTATAATACATCGGCATTAGCGCAGAATTGACACATAGTGATTTACGGTGGCAAAGCATGTGTGAAGGTCTCATTTTTTTCTTGAATTTGACACGCTATCATGTTAAAGTACTTGTCGAATGGGGTAAAATTTTTAAGGAGTTTCTGTAAATGAAAACAAGAGTTTTTATAGACGGAAGCGAAGGTACGACAGGCCTTCGTATTCATGAACGTTTTTCCAAGAGAGATGACATCGAATTGCTTACGATTTCTCCCGATCTTCGTAAGGACCCGGAGGAACGCAAGAGACTTATAAATGCATCGGACATAACGTTTTTGTGTCTTCCCGATGCGGCTGCGATAGAGTCCGTATCGCTTGTCGAGAATGACAAGGTATGTATCATCGATACTTCAACCGCTCACCGTACCAACCCCGAATGGGCTTACGGATTTCCGGAGCTTTCAGACGAACACAGGAATAAAATTATAAACGGCAAGCGTATTGCTGTACCCGGATGCCATGCAACAGGATTTATTTCACTTGTTTATCCGTTGGTTGCGGGCGGAATTCTTCCCAAGGATTATCCCATTAGCGCATTTTCACTTACGGGATATTCGGGCGGCGGCAAGAAAATGATCGCACAATACGAAGCCAACGTTCGCGACGAAGAGCTTTACTCACCCCGCGAATATGCTATTTCACAACAGCACAAGCATCTTAAGGAAATGAAGGCAATAACGGGAATTGACCGTACACCGCTCTTCTCTCCCATAGTAGACGATTACTACAGCGGAATGCTTGTAACCGTTCCGCTCTACGCAGATATGTTAAATAACGCAACCGTTCAAAGCATTCGCGACTTCTTTAAGGAATTTTATAAAGACAAGAAGTTCATTTCCGTTGCCGAAGAAAACGACGACCGCGCCGTTTCCGGATTTTTGGCCGGCAATTCCCTCTCGGGTTACGACGGACTCAAGATTTTCGTCACCGGTAATGACGAACGAATTCTTGTTTCTTCCCAGTTCGACAACCTCGGCAAAGGAGCTTCCGGTGCTGCAATGCAGTGCATGAATCTCGTATTGGGTTGCCGCGAAGATTTGGGACTTAATCTGTAATATTGCATCAATAATTCTCCTCGACATTCTCCGAGTAATCTGTATCGGAAAGCGTCGGGGAGTTTTCGTCTATAATACCGTTTTTCAAGTCATGTTCGATTTCTACCCTTCTTAAGGCTTCTTCGTAGCCTTTAAGAGCTGCAAAGGGCATAAACTGTTTGGCTCTGTCTTCACTTTTCATCTTCGGGTGGTAATGTGAACTTGCCATTTCCTGCCTTATGTCCTCCAATCTGATTGTTGCGCTCTATGGTCATGGCATCTTTTTGCAAATTCATGCCTTTTAAAACTGCGTTCTTCCCATACTTCTCTTTAATGGATATCATTGCCTTAGAAACCTTGGTCTCACGTTCCATCTCCTCGGGATCGGTAAACAGGTCAAACTGTACATAATCCATATCACTGATATCATTAAAGCTGATGCTTATACGACGAACATCGCTGTTGCGGTCTTTAACACGGTCGTAAAGCTTCTCTGCATACGGGCATATATATTTAAAGGAACTCGATGCAACCGGAAGACGCATCATTCCGGCGTCCGGTTCAAGGTGCAGTGCACCGCTGTAACCGATATACATAGAAATCGACTCGGTTAATCTGCCCTTGGCCACCAGATCCAGGCACAGTTGATCGGTCATCTCCCTTACGATAAGCCTGCCGGCCTCATGGTCGTAATCCTTCTTAAGTACCTGTCCGCTTGATAAGCAGTTAGTCTTGGGCTTATACGCCTTTATATCTTTTATCGTGGTAGTTTCTCTCCCCCACGCATGATCAATCAAAAGCTCCGCATCTATACCGAAAAGGTGATACAAAAGTTCCTCGTCTGCCCTCGCAATATCACCCATCGTATACATTCCGCTCCTTGCAAGTCTGGCCTGGGTGCCTCTTCCTATTCTCCAGAAATCCGTTAACGGTTTATGCTCCCACAATTTCTTTCTGAAGCTTTCCTCATCAAGAATTCCGATATGATCCGGTACGTGCTTGGCAACAATGTCCATTGCAATCTTTGCAAGATATAGATTGGTGCCTACACCTGCCGTTGCCGTAATTCCGGTCTTTTTGTAAACCGTGTCAATCATCTTTATTGCCAGCTCTTTGGCACTCAACCCGTAAAGCTTAAGATAATCCGTAACATCCATGAACACCTCATCTATGGAATATACATGAATATCCTCCTTGGAAATGAAATCCAAATAAATACCGTATATCTCTGCAGACTTATCTATATATGTCTGCATACGCGGTTCTGCCATTATATATGTTATATCCTTGGGTATTTCAAATACCCTGCATCTTCCCGGAACCCCGAGTGCTTTCATCGCAGGCGAAACAGCCAGACATATGGTCTTCTCGGTCCTTTCCGGGTCCGCGACCACAAGATTGGTAGTAAACGGGTCAAGCCCTCTCGCCACGCACTCTACCGATGCGTAAAAAGATTTCAGGTCGATGCAAACGTAAGTTCGATTGCTCATATCATGATTATGCACTTTTTTGACTAGTGAATCAAGTACCGATTTATGTTACAATACCTATAGCCACTCTCGCGGAGGATATCATGAAAGCACGTAAAAGTTATATAGATATACTTAAAATTATAGCCATATTTTTTGTGCTCTATACTCACACCGGCAACGATGCCATGCACGTTTTTGAGAATACATCGGGAATTAACTACGGTTTTTCTTTGGCCCTGGCACTTATATCGGCCTTCGGCCCTACTCTTTTCTTCATCGTGTCCGGTTCATTACTGCTTTCCCATGAGGAATCCTTAAAAGAGGTCTTTAAGAAGCGAATTCTTAGATATTTCATACTTCTTGTCGTAATTGAGGTTGCCCGCATTATTTATTTCCACGCGGTTTCGGGAGTTTTAAGTGACCTTACGTTTAAAACATTTTTCACCACCTTATATTCAACCAATGTTATCGAACAATACTGGTTTTTGCATGCTTACCTTGCGTTCCTTCTGATGTTACCGTTCATGCGACTTATAGCCAAGGGGCTTTCGAAGGAAACGGCCCTGTATCTTCTGATACTGTTTGCAGTCTTTGACATAGTTTTTGTTTTGTTTGAGCTTGCCTTCGGTTTGGAGCGTATCAGCCTCTCTGTTCCGATTCTTACGGATATCATTATCCTTCCGCTTGCCGGATACATTGTCGAATACACGCTTTCCGATTTCTTCGACATTTTTAAGAATCGTTTGATTGTTTACGTTTCCGCCCTTATTTGCTTCCTTATCGAGTTTATTTACGGTCTTAAGATTTGCAAAACCGGCGCATATCTTCCTAACATAAACGGCATTCATTACCTGATTGCTTTTGCAGTCTTTATAGCAATACGGGCTCTTTTTAAGGGGCGAAGCCTCTCCTCAAAGGCCATTTCATTTCTTAAATTTACCGGCGGAAGCACTCTTGTTATCTTCCTCTTCGAGCCGGAGCTTCGTGACTTGACTCACTTTATTTATGCGCTCCTCGCTCCCGTGCTTACCTGGTTCCCGGCTACGATACTCTGGCTGTTTGCCGCTATCCTTTTGGGCGCGGTTCTTGCTTTCGTACTTCGTAAAATTCCCGGAGTAAAGAAATATATCTGATACCTGTAATGTAAAAAGGTTACCGATAGCGCCATAAACGGCTTTCATCGGTAACCTTTATTTATCGTTTATATTTCTCTATAGTTCTTGATCTTTAGTTCTTTATTTTTACTTTCTTAGCCGCCGACCAGTCGGAATAATATTTCTTGCCCTTTACCGTCTTGTATGTACGGATCTGTACATAGTAAGTTTTCTTTGCCTTAAGCTTCTTGATTTCTTTGGAGGTTGACTTGGCGGACTTTACAAGCACGCTCTTCGCTCCTTTAAAATCCTTCTTAAGTGAATACCTGATTTCATATCCGGTTACTTCCGCTGTCTTCTTGGCCCACTTAACGGTCATGGACTTTGAGCCGGCCTTCACGCTTGAAAGCTTGGTTTTCGCAGGATTTATCTTAAAGGTCAATGTCTTTGAGCCTTCGTAAAGGTCGCCCTTTAAGGTAACCTTGACCTTATAGCTTCCGACCTTCTTAAG
>JAZUJT010000031.1:0-71146 GCA_045642905.1 Lachnospiraceae bacterium
ACTGTTTTGGGTAGTTTTTTTATTGTCTGTTCTCTCAGACCTTCTGAATGATCTTTTCAAAGATTTTCAGGGTTGCATATGCTGTTTAGCTGTCAAGGTTCATTTGCGTCTTGAAAAGCCCGCAACGTTGCTATATTAACACTCGTTATCGCTCTCGTCAAGACCTTTTTTAAATTTATTTACCGCTTAGCGCGGTGGACTTTTAATATAGCATCATTTATTGCGTATTGTCAACAAAATTCGCTCTTTTATTTGCGGAATTTGAGATTATTTTTCTTTTGCCTTCTTCTCAAACATCCACAATACAATAATTCCTATCATCAGCACTATCGGAAAGATGGTTCCGTACGATAATCCGACCTGCAAAGAGCCCGTTTTATCGCCGATCAGTCCTACCACGTCAGGTCCCGATGTGCATCCGACATCGCCGGCAAATGCCAAAAGCGCGAACATCTTTGCCCCGCCTTCCGGTATCTTTGCCGCCCCGATGCTGTAAGCGCCGGGCCACATCAGACCTACCGAAAAGCCCACAACGGCACAGCCCATAAGTGCAATGAGCGGGTTTGAAACCTTGGATGCCACAAGATATCCCACTACACACAAAAGTCCGCTTATGAACATGTACTTTTGAAGGTCCATTTTCTCGCCCTTTATTCCGTATATGGTTCTGCATATCGCCATAAACAGCGCAAACATGCACGGACCGAGCAAATCGCCCATTGTTTTGGATACGTGAAGCCCGTTTTCCGCAAACATCGACGCCCATTGACTCATTGCAAGCTCGCTCGCGCCGGCGCATATCATTATAATAAGTAATACCCAGAATTCTTTTCTGGCAAATATCGTTCCGACTTTTATGGAGGCTTCGTCTTCGTGCAACTCTAAAATCGGCACTTTTAAAAACATGATTGTGTCGACGAGCGGAATCACCGCCCATATTATAGGAAGAAATCTCCAGTTCTGTATTCCGATTGTCTTGAAGAATACGGTTGATCCTATTACTACCGCCATCTGTCCCCAACTGAAGAAGGAATGAAGCAGGCTCATGTCCGACGCCTTATTGTCCGAAGGCAACGCCTCTATCACGGGTGAAATGATTACTTCGTCCAAGCCTCCGCCGACGGCACACAAAACGCAGGAAATTGCAAGTCCCAAAAATGAGGGCAAAACAAAAGGTAATATTGCATAACAACAAAGACCGATTGTCGCGAGCGCATGTGCCAGGACACACGCAGGGCGATAACCGATCTTGGAAATATACTTTGCCGAAAGTAAATCAGTCAAAATCTGAGCCACAAAATTAATCGTGATGAGTAAACTGATTTTCTCCAACGTCATATCAAACTGTTTGGAAAACGTTACGAACAGAAGGGGAGTCAGATTGTTGACTATTGCCTGCGTCACATATCCCATGTACGCGGCAATCTTTGTCATCCTGTATGACGTATTCATTTATACGAATCCTATCCTTTGTAAAAACTCGATATTTGAAAGCATTTTGTAGAATTCATCCACGAGAGGCTTCATGTAATTGTTATTGTAAAGGTACATAAGAATTGAGTTATTCTTAACTCCGTACATAATCCAGTCGCCGAACTCTCCGGGCTGCATTACGATTACGATTGTATAGATTGCCCATATTGCCAATACTGTCTCGGCCACACCTGCAACGACACCCAAAATCTTGTCGATAAAATTTATTACGGGAAGCTTTGAAATCAATTTTAAAGAAACAAGGAATACATCCAAAAGCTTGTAAATAATACCGAGTATCAGAATAAGTACTATTGCGGCAATAACGTGTACTGTTTCTTTTTCGAAATAGTTCTTAACTCCCAATGCAATAAAGAATACTGCGGCTGCTGCCATGACAAAAGAAATAACTGCGCACAATTCTTTTACAAATCCTCTTTTACCGCCTGTATATATTCTTGAAATCAAATAGCACAATGCAATAAAAAACGGTATCTGCGCCAACCAATTTATCGAGGCGAAGTCAATGGTAATCATAAAAAATCTCCAATCATTCTCAAATAGTTATTTGAACACTACCGTATCTACGGTGTTTTCGGTAACAAAATAATATTTTGCGATGCTGTCGGTGGGTACCACCTTCAAAATCGGGGTTGTGTACTTTCCTTCATATCTCTTTTTGCCGTCATCCGACGCGATGTATATATCGGAGTTTCCGTATAATGCATATCCGTCACGACAAAGAGCGACTCCGGTAAAGTCAAAGTCGAAATCGTTCTGTGTAAGAAGCTTTCCCTGCGCTCCGTATAAATCGAGTCTGTACCTTGTGTTTCCGCTCTTATTACGGCAAATAACTGCGACATACTTGTCATTATTGTATACCGAAATAATATCGTCGGATATTATGGATTCCGCTACACTGACCGGTTTATGCGCTCCTTCATACATCGAAAATCTGGATGTCGATATCGCATACGCGCTGTCATCATCCATAAAGCACACTTCCGGTACAAGTACGTCCGCATAGTTAAATCCACTGACATAATTGTCAATATTGTTCTGTCCCACGTCTCCGAAGTTATAGAATGCGACACTCGAGCGCGTTGTCGAGTTATCCACAAAGTAATAGGAAACCGCTACCAGCTCTCCGCTCGGAGAAATGTCTATATCGAGGGGATATCCGCTCTTTTGCATGGATGTTCTGAAATATGCAATCGTCGTCTGGTTCATATCGTAAATATAAATCCAGGTAATATCCACGTCCTCCAAAACCGCCGCAACTACTCCGTTTTCGGCTACGGCAATTTTCCTGATGGGCATGGTCGTATTGATTTCCGCTTCACTTCCGTTTCCGGCATGAATATATATCTTGCCCGAGCCGTAATCCGCAAATGCCGCGGTTCCCTTGCAAACCGAACACAAGGGATTCTGCATTTCAAACGTCATGTTCCATAAAAGATTTCCCTGGGCATCCATACAGTTTGCACCGTCTCGGCTGCATGTCAGTATGTTATCCTCTATAGCCATTGTCTGTGATACCAAAGGGGAAGAGAATTTGATTGAATTCTTCTTCTCGATATTTGAAAACACTCTTGATTGTTCCATCTTGTAGTACAGAAGGACAAGCAATACGCACACCACGGCAAGCGCTATAGCCAGCTTCAGTCTCAGTTCATGACTTCTGTGCCTGTATTCTTCCGATCGTGAAATTTTCTTTCCGTTTTCATTTCCCGGAAATTCAATCGTAGTAGACATTAAAAAACTTCCTTATACACTTACTTATTTATTGGTGAATCCGTAAATTGTCTCAGATTCGTAATCCTTTTCGGGACCAAATACGCATGACGGGAAGTTCTCGTGATGAATTGTGTCCGGATAATACTGTGTCTCAAGGCACATTCCGAATCTCTTTTCGTACTTGGCTCCGTTCTTTCCCGTGCAAGGCGAAATGCAATTTCCCGCATAGAACTGTACTCCGGGAAGGTTTGTGGATACATTCATGACACGTCCGGTCTTGGGATCTTCAACCGTAGCGATTTCTCTTACAGCACCTGTATAATTATCAAGTACGAAGTTGTGGTCGTATCCAAGTGTCAACTTAAGCTGCTCGAAATCGGCGTTAATATCCTGTCCGATTGCCTTGGCGGTAGTAAAGTCCATAACGGTTCCCTTAACCGGTGCGATTTCGCCTGTGGGAATGGCTCCCGCAACAACGGGTGTATAGTGTGCCGCATTCAGCTTAAGAATGTGATCCTCCGTAGACTTTCCGCAATCTGCGCCGGCAAGATTGAAGTATGAATGGTTGGTGATATTCATAACCGTCTTCTTATCGGATGTAGCTTTATATGAAAGCTTAAGTTCATTCTTATCGTTGAGCGAATATGTAATGCTCATTACCTTGTTTCCCGGAAATCCCATATCATTATCGGCCGACTTGATTGTAAATGTAACGGAATTGTCGCCTTCTTCAACATCCCAGATTCTCTTATGAACACCTGCGGGAATGTCACTGTGAAGATTGTTCTTTCCGTCATTTACCGGAATATTGTAAGTCTGTCCGTCGATGGCAAAAGAAGCTCCTGCGATTCTGTTCGCGCTGGGTCCGATAACCGCGCCAAAGAACGAAGGGTTTTTCTCGTAATCAGCCACGTTATCATATCCAAGGCATACGTCCTTGACTACCCCGTTCTTATCGGGAACATTGAGCGACACTAAAATTGCACCGTAGTTCATGACCTTGGCGCTCATATTGTTGGAATTGGTAAGCTCGTAAGTGTAAACTTCTTCGCCTGTTTTTGTTTTGCCAAAAAATTCTTTCTTCATAATGTATACCTTCTTTATGCTTTATAGTTCCACTCTGCCTTCAAGCGCTCTCAAAAGCGTCACTTCGTCGATGTACTCCAAATCGCCTCCTACCGGGACGCCGCTTGCGATGCGGGATACCTTCACTCCCGTCGGCTTAACGAGTTTGCTGATGTACATTGCCGTTGTCTCGCCTTCAAGACTTGAATTTGTGGCAATAATAACTTCCTTCACGTCTTTTTGAAGTCTTGTAATAAGTTCCTTCAAGCGTATATCGTTGGGTCCTATCCCAAGCATCGGTGAAATTGCCCCGTGAAGCACATGATATGTGCCTTCGTATCGGCCGGTTTTCTCATACGCTGCCAAATCTCTGGGCGTTTCGACTACCATGATGGTACTCTTGTCCCTGTTGGTGCTCGCGCATATAGGGCAGATTTCTCTGTCGGTAAGGTTGCAGCATTCCTTGCAATAACATACGTTCTTGCGCGCCTCCATCATGGTGGTGGCAATCCTTGTAACCTTCTCCTCGGGCATGCCGATTATGTGAAATGCCAGTCTCTGGGCTGATTTGGACCCGATTCCGGGAAGTGCTTCAAGCTCTTCTATTAATTTATTAATAAGGCCTGAATACAGATTCATTAGAAAGGAAATCCTCCGCCGAATCCGCCGAGTCCGCCCGTAAGCTTGCCCATGCTCTCGCTGTTAGCATCGTCAACCTGCTTGAATGCTTCGTTGAGTGCGGCAACGATAAGGTCTTCAAGTGTCTCAATATCATCGGGATCAACAGCCTCTTCGGAAAGCTTAACCGACTTGATTTCCTTCTTGCCGGATACGCATACGGTTACTGCGCCGCCACCTGCTGTTGCGGTAAATTCCTTTTCTTCAAGTTCCTTCTGACTTTCTTCCATCTGACGCTGCATACGCTGTGCCTGCTTCATCAGATTGTTCATGTTTCCGGGCATTCCGCCACCGGGAAATCCTCCACGTTTTGCCATAATATATATCTCCTTTTTTATTCATCATCTTCTACGGTAACGGCCATTGAAATCTTGTCAAGACCTTGTGTTATATCCGGGTAAACGGATATGTATTCCGCCTCGCTGGCAGCAAGTTCAAGCCTTACGGTTACTTCCTTACCCGCAATCTCGTTTAAGCTGTTTTGGATTACATCGAAATGGTTATCACAGTTGTTGCAATCCAAAAAATAATCCCTGCTCAAAGCTCTCGGGAATACGAGCAATAACTCATTTGCGGCTCCGAGGGACGGCTTGGCTTCCTTAAGATATCCCTTTTCGGGATAATCAAATCGCTCAATAAGTCTGTTCCATTCCTTGGCAATCTTTTCGATGTCCTCTGGTAATGACGGGAGCAAAGGTGCCTTTGGAATATCCGCCTTCGGTGCTTCCGATGACGGTGCAGCTTCAGCACTGCCCCTGCCTTCAAAAACCACGCCGTTTTCAAGCTTTTTCTCTATCTCACGGATTCTGGGAATAATGGCATCGTCGTTTCTGTCCATCTGCGGCTTACACATTCTTATGAGTGTGATTTCCGTAAGCACTCGCTTATTGGCTTCATATCTTAACTTGTTGGAAAGCTCCGAAAGAATTCGTATATAGCGCATCGCAGCTTCCGTACTCACCTCCGCAGCTTCCTGCAAAAGTCGTTTCAAGCCTTCCTTGGAAAGATCGACTACCGCCGAAATGTCATCACTTTCTTTGGCCAAAAGAAGGTTTCTCGTATACCACGTCAAATCGGACACAAACTGTGTAAGCTCGCGCCCTTCCATTATTACCTTTTCAAGCACTCTTATCGCGCCGGCCACATCGGAAAGAACTATCATGCGCATCATGTCGCTGGCAACCTTTCCGTCGACCGCACCCAAAGTATCCAATACCATTTCGTAAGTAAGCTTTTTTCCGAAATTAAAAGCAATACACTGATCCAGCAAGCTTAACGAATCTCGCATGGAACCGTCGCCCATCTTGGCAACATATCTTATAGCCTCATCCTCGGCCTCTATATTTTCGACCGGCAAAAGTTCATGTATTCGCCCGCAAATATCGTCTATGCTGATTCTTCTGAAATCATATCGCTGACATCTTGAAAGAATCGTAATCGGAAGCTTATGCACTTCCGTCGTAGCCAAAATAAAAACCACATATGACGGAGGTTCCTCCAATGTTTTCAACAGCGCATTAAACGCTCCGATTGAAAGCATATGAACTTCGTCGATAATGTAAACTTTATATTTACCCTGTGTGGGAGGATATTGAACTTCGTCGATAATCTGTCTGATATTTTCAACACCGTTGTTGGATGCCGCATCAATTTCGATTACGTTCATTCCCGCACCGGACTGAATTGCCTTACACGACTCACACTCCATGCACGGATTTTCGCCATCGGGATGTTCGCAGTTTATTGCCTTGGCAAAGAGCTTGGCAACGGATGTTTTTCCTGTTCCGCGTGTTCCCGTAAACAGATAGGCATGCTGAATCTTATCGGAACGAATCTGATTGCGAAGCGTCACTACTATATGATCTTGTCCTTTAACCTCTTCAAACCTTGACGGTCTGAATTTACGATACAGCGCCGTATAAGACATTACTGATATTTCTCCTTAAACGATATATATCCGTTTCACTGCAAATCGGATAATACAAATCTGCACATACATAGTTTATTATATATGAATTTCAATCCTTATTCAATAAACTTGTTAAGCCTTCTTGACATAAATTGAAAGGGAGTTTTATAATAACAAAGTCTTTATAAAAGACATACGGAGTCGTATCGAAGCGGTCATAACGGGGCGCACTCGAAATGCGTTTGCCCTTTTTGGGCACGAGGGTTCGAATCCCTCCGACTCCGCTTACAAAGAAAACCGAAACACCCTGATGGATGTTTCGGTTTTTTATTGCTTATCAATTCGGTTAATAGTTACATTTTACTTACTTTGTGCCGCCAGCTGCTTTTCGAGTTCCTTAATACGATTCGAAAGTTCGTTTACCTTGTCCTCAGCGGCGTCGGCACGTTCTTTCTCGCGTTTGGTATTAAGTCGTTCTTCTTCACGGCCTTCTTCACGGCCTTCTTCACGACCTTCTTCACGACCTTCCGCACGACCTTCTTCACGTTCGTCTCTTCGTATTAACTTTTCACGGGCTTCCCAAGTCATATCGATTGTCATGATTCTTAATACCGCGTCACCTTTCCTACTAAGAAAATCTCTTAGTATATCATGCTCTATACAGTAATCAATTGCTTGCTTTATCGGAGACTCTACATTATTCGTTTGATTGTCTCTTACCTTCTCAATAATAGTAACATTTTACTTACTTTGTGCCGCCAGCTGCTTTTCGAGTTCCTTAATACGATTCGAAAGTTCGTTTACCTTGTCCTCAGCGGCGTCGGCACGTTCTTTCTCACGTTCGGTATTAATTCGTTCTTCTTCACGGCCTTCTTCACGACCTTCCGCACGACCTTCTTCACGTTCGTCTCTTCGTATTAACTTTTCACGGGCTTCCCAAGTCATATCGATTGTCATGATTCTTAATACCGCGTCACCTTTCCTACTAAGAAAATCTCTTAGTATATTCTGTTTTATACAGTCTTCTATTGCCTGCTTTATTGGAGACTCTACATTATTAAGCCGGTATTTTCGAACCTTCTCTATGAACGCTGTATACTGACTTAATATGCTGCACCTTCCCATAAAATCGCTGTTGTTGCCGGGATTAATGTTATACACCGTACATTCCAGTTCAAGTTCAGGGCTTTCTTCCTTTTGGTGAAACAAATCCGAAAGTTTCATCACTTCCATGGGCGGCCGATTCTCTATCCCGTTATAAAACACCACAAATTTCGGTGTAGGAAGATCAATTCTTCTCCGGCCGTACAAGTCATACTCCATCGCCTTTACATAGCCTTTGAAAATCTCAGTCACATATATCAACATCCTAAGTGGCATATTCGGATTATAACTCGACTGATGTTCATAAAGGCTTAAGTACATATCCAAAATGAATGAAGCATCATTTCGTATTGTAAGTGATATTCCGGTCTCCAGCTTTACTATTTCTACCATTTCCGGATCTTTATATTCCGATCCGTTAAGTGCATTGTAAACCTCCAATGCATACGCTTTTTCCTCCATCAGAAGAGAAAAAACGTCACTTCGTAATTCATTGTTTTCTTTATTACTAATAATTATACCTCCCAAAAACACATTCTCTGCGGAAGTACATTCGGCTCCCGCTTATAAATAGTGAATTGATAAGCAAGATTTTCCGAACTTAATAGATTCAAAGAATAAAGAAATGATGCCATAGGCATGAGAAATATCTGCTTATGACATCATTCTAATTTATACGTTATTTTTGTGCAAGGAGAAAATGTTTTTTCTCCTTGGAAAACTTAGTATATCACTTCTTTATCTTCTGGTTCTTTCCCTTGATTCCCTTTTTCTTCAAAAGTTTTGTATAGTCCTTAAGCTTCTTTGCGGGAACCTTTACGGTTGCCTTGCTGTTTATGCCGCTGAAGGCTTCCTTGCCCACATTCTTGTCTGTAAGTAAGGTTGTTTTTATTGTTACGCTCTTAAGTGCAGAGCAACCCTTGAAGGCTTTGGAACCTATGGAGTTTACCTTGGAGCCAAGGGTTACTTTTGTTAAAGCCTTACAGTTTGTAAAGGCGCTGCTTCCGATTGTCTTAAGTGTAGATGCAAGAGTAATGGACTTAAGCTTCTTACAGCCGCTAAAGGCTGAAGCCTTAATCTCGGTTACCTTGGAGCCACTCTTTACGGTGGTAAGAGCAGTACATCCTGAGAATGCAGCTTTTCCGATTATCTTAACAGAGCTTCCTATTGTAACGGTCTTAAGTTTCTTATTATTCTTAAATGCATTATCTCCGATTTCGGTTACGTTGTAGGATTTACCGATATACTTAACCTTACTGATACTTGCGCTTGTTGCCTTCTTATCCGAGAACTTTGAAAGCACAACGTTCGTTGCATTATCATTTGAGTCAAAGGACAAAACATACGTTACATTCTTTACGGTAATCTTCTGTGTATAAGGATCCTTTATCCATTTAGCATAAAGGGTAATGTCACCTTTTCGATCCCCACTGATTTCTTTTATTTCTCTGGTAAATGCTGCATCTTCAAACCAACCTGCGAAGGTGTAACCGCTACGGGTAGGTGCTTTAAAGGATTTAACACCGACAGTATATGCATATCCCGTAGGATTTCCTTCTGCCTGGGTGCCCCCGTTTAATTCATAGGTGATCTTATAAGAAAGCTCTTCCCACTTTGCGTAAAGAGTAATATCCCCTTTACTCTCTGCAGTGATTTCTTTAACCTCTTCTTTAAATTCTTCATCAGAATACCATCCGACAAAGGCATAGCCGATTCTTGTAGGAGTCTTGAAGGATTTGATACCTTCGCCCTCTGTATACTCTGTAGGATTGCCTTCCGCCTGAGTTCCGCCGTTTAATACGTAGATTACTTTATAAGCAGGCAGCCATTTAGCATAAAGGGTAATTTCACCTTCTGTCTCTGCACTGATTTCTTTAACTTCTTCTTTAAATTCTTCGTCAGAATACCATCCGGCAAAGGTGTAGCCGCTACGGGTAGGATTCTTGAAGGATTTGATTCCCTCGATATAGCTGTATTCTGTAGGATTTCCTTCCGCCTGGGTGCCCCCGTTTAATTCGTAGCTGATACTATAAAATACCATTTCCCATTTTGCGTAAAGGGTAACGTCACCTTCTTGTTCTGTACCAATACTGCTGACTTCTTTAGAAAATTTATCGTCAGAATACCAGCCGGCAAAGGTATAGCCGATTCGTGTCGGTTCCCCGAAGGAGGTAATTCCTTGAGTATAGATATATTCTGTAGGGTTACCTTCTGCCTGGGTGCCGCCGTTTAGCTCGTAGTTTATTTCATAAACAGGCAACCATTTAGCATAAAGAGTAACGTTTCCTTGCTTTTCGTCATTGATTCCCTTTACTTCATTATTTAATTTTTCATCTTCAAACCATCCGGCAAAAGAAAAACCGCTTCTGGTAGGGTTTTTAAAGGATTCAATACCTACCGTATAAATATATTCCGTAGGGTTGCCTTCCGCCTGAGTGCCGCCGTTTAATTCGTAAGAAATGGAATATTTATCATTTAATATATAGTATATTGCTCCCTCTTTGGAAGGAGATGCGGGGACACGGGATTCCGTAGGAATATCTTTCAGCTGTCCGGCGTTTTTAAACATATTATCAAAAGGATTTCCAAGTTGTTCTGCTAAATTGCTTTCCGGAAGGGTAACTTTCTTCGTGATACCAAGAGGTTTACTCTCGCTTGTAGATATCAAAAGATTTGTACATTCGGAAAACATACTTTTATAACAATCCTTTTTAAGTTCACTTGCCGGCAATTCAGGTAATTTTTCCAGCGAACTGCATTTTTCAAACATACTGTCATAGCACTCTTCGCCCAATTTTACGGCAGGCAACTCGGGTGCAGTTTTCAGTGATGTGCAACCTGAGAACATATATTGATAACAAGCCTGAGTCAACTCCTCTGCCGGCAATTCAGGTGCAGTCACCAGTGAAGTGCAATTGACAAACATTTGCGAATAGCAATTACCTATTAAATTCCTGGCAGGCAATTCAGGTGCGTTTACAAGTGATTTGCAGCCTGAGAACATACCACTATAGCAATTCTCCGCTAAGTTCTCTGATGGCAATTCAGGCGCGTTTTCCAGTGAAGTGCAGTTTTTAAACATATCCGAATAGCAACTAAATTTAAGTTCGGTTGCCGGCAATTGAGGAACATTCTTCAGTGAAGTGCAATTAAAGAACATACTTTCATAGCATTTATCAGTAAGATTGGTTGCAGGTAATTCTGGTGCGCTAATAAGTTGTTTGCAGTCTGCAAACATACACCAGTAACATGAGTCCGACAAAACTACATCCTTATTTCCGCCGTTTCCATCCGTAAGACTCGTAACGCTTCCGCTTGCGGCAACCTTACCATTTCCTTTCATCATAAAATAATTATTAAAATTTGTCTTTAATCCATTCGCTTTTAGCAAAACCTTGTCGCCCGGTTTTGAAAGCTTTATGCTTGTTCCGTTATCGGCTTCGCTCCAAGATATTCCGTCATACGAAAACATAAGATTGCTTGCGCTACCATAATTGATTTGAATAGTCACGCTATCGTCCACTGCGGTAAACGTTAAGTAATTGGGCTCATATTCTTCAGCCCATGCTTCCCTCTCCTGCAATAATGAAATTGCAAAAATAAGGATTAATCCCAATACTATTTGTTTCAATAATTTCTTCATTTTCTTCTCACTCTCTCTTTCTAAAAAAACAACAGGGGTATTATAATCGAACATATTTGAAAATGGTATATATTTTTTATTTTTCCTCATCAAATCCATTCGCAAGGAACTCGTTCCACTTCATGTTGACGCTTTCCAATTCCTTCTTGTTCATAATGCGGTTTCGATCGGAAAGAATCGCCAGCATTTCGTCAGCGACTTCTTCGTCGGGAAGACGGTCGTAATAGGAAAGGTATCCCAGCATACGATTGGCGGTAAAATCCGTATTGAGATTTCGGGCTATTATATAGGAAAATTCTTCACTGTAGCCCTTGTAAATCATGTAGTTGTATAACTCAATACTTTTTTCGGACATTTTGGCCATATATAACCTGCTTTATCAATAGTGTTTTATTTTCAGATGCATATCATCATAGGATTATTTTTCACACAAACAGTTTATCCCATATTAATTGATTCTGAAATGTATATTCTTCACAATATCTTAATTAATTCCTTGTTGATACCTCTATTTTCCTATGATACAATCACACTTGCTTTTATATATGAGGTAATTTATGAAAAAAGGACTTTTAGCAGGGATAATCATCGCAGGTTCCGCTCTTTTAATCGGTGCCGGTGCTTTAGGTTATTTCAAATACAAATCAATACAGGAAGAAAAGGCCAGAATAGCTTATGAAGCCGAGCAGCAACGTCTTCTGGAAATAGCGAATGAAGATTATCAGAAGTTTATTTCCGAGAGTGAAGTATTCTATTCCAACACTTTTTTAAACGGAGAGAATATTTCCGCTCTTACTCCCGAAGAAGTTGTTTCAAGATTTGATGTTTCTTCAAAGCCGTTCACGATATACATCGAAGGAACCGATTATGCCGAGTCGGTGGATTATTCCTTCTTCGGTGTTGATAAGGCTTCATTCGAAGCTTATATAAACGATGCATACACCAATCGTGAGTTTTCTTTTGACGAATATTTAAGTTCAAGAAATCGCGAAGAGCTTACTTATGATTTTTCTTCTCATATAGATTCCGACAAGATCAGAGAGCTCGAGGTATTTCAGTACATCGAAGAAAATGCCATTCCTTCTCAGGATGCTTTTGTTTCAATCGACAATACAACCGGTGAAGTTGTTGTTACTCCCGCAGTTAAGGGAACGGACATGGATCCCGCCGCAGTGGTTGATGCAATTGAAGAAGCATTGAAGAATTCGGAAAGCGAAATTACCGTTTCAACCGATGACTGCGGTGTTTACGTTGTTTCCGAAGACGATCCGTCTATTCTTGCCGCCGTAGAAAAGCTTTCAGCCATGAGAGATAAGGAAATCACTATTTACCTCTGTGGGGAAACTACCACATTAAAGGGCGAAAAGCTTTGGAAGATTCTTTCTTCCGAAAATGACGGAGTTAATACCAAAGCTCTTTACAATTACATAGACGGTTTGAAGGCAAGCTACGATTCCGCTTATTTCGACCGAACATTTACTACTTCCTTGGGAGATACAATAACTGTTCCGCACGGAAACTACGGTTGGATTCTTGACAGGGATAAAACGGCCGCTGCCGTTAAGGATGCCATCGTAAACAATAGAGCATCCGCCGAAGCTTCTTACGCAAGGTACGGTCAATGTCCCATTTCACAAGAAATGCCCAACACTTATATCGAGGTAAGCATCAGTGCTCAGCACATCTGGGTTTACAAAGACGGTGAGTGTATCCTTTCGGACGATGTTACCACCGGTGAGGTTTCCACTAACAATCCTCACACTATTACAAACCGCGGTATTTTTAAGCTTACATACAAGACTACCAATGTTACCTTAAGAGGTGCCGATTACGAAGAGCCTGTTTCTTACTGGATGCCTTTCGACGGCGGTATCGGTTTCCACGACGCCACCTGGCGCGAAGATTGGGAATTCGGTGGTGAGAACTACATCGGAAACGGTTCCCACGGATGCGTAAACATGCGTCTCAATTCTGCTGCCGCGCTCTACGCTTTCATTGAAGAATCTACTCCTATTATCGTCTGGTAAATTAATATTACGACAAAACGCCTTGGGAAAATAAATCCCAAGGCGTTTCTTATATTCTCATTACTGTCTTGCTTTTTTCTTGGCCTGCTTAATCTCGTACATTTTCTTGTCTGCCATTGAAACTAAAGCTTCAAGATTAATATTGCTTTCAAAGCCTTCGTTAATCACATGGCCCATGCTGGCTTCAAGTGTGACGGGAAGGTTATTGTCCTTGCCGTATTTCTCCAAAAACTTGGCGGTCTTCTCTTCTCTTCGGTTGATACTGTCTTCGCTTATGTACTCACCCATTATTAAGAACTCATCTCCGCCCATACGTACTATTATTTCCGTATCGTCAAAGCACTCCTTAATTGTATTGGCAGCACCTTTTATGGCTATATCACCCATTGAGTGTCCGTAGCAGTCGTTAATATGCTTAAGATTATCAAGGTCGATGTATACGATATATACACGTCCCATATGCTTTTCGAAAAATCCGTTGGACAAAGAAGCATATCCGAATCGGTTGTAAAGATTTGTAAGCGAGTCTCTTACATAAAGTTGTTGCAGCTGCTGGTTCATTCCGTCCAGAGTAATTCTCTGTGATATGTTCTCAAGCGCAAGTGAAAGCGAATCGACAAAGGCTCTGTGATTTCCCGATGTAAAGAAATCTTCGTTCCAGGGCGAAGCCGTATATCCCTGTGTCTGATATCCGAATACAAGCGGTGCAATAACCATTATCTTATTAATGTTTTCGTTAATCCACTTTGCGGGAACGATTCCGTCTTTATCTCTTGAAATAATACCTTTCTCGTCCTCGGTATAGTAATTAATACGGTCCGTGTAATACTTGGTCTCTTCCTCGTATTTTCCTTCAAAGAAGGTCTGTGAAAGACATATGATAAACGGATCGATATTTACACGCTCTCTGCTGTAGGCCATTGCCTGCTGGAACTGGTCGAGAGAAGTAGACGAGCAAAGGCGCTGTCTTGCATAATCCTGTGCATACTGCATATCAAGAAGAAATCTCTTTTCCTTAAGCAGCGCTGCATATTCACCTTTAAGATTGCGCTTTCCCGCACCGCAACCGCAGCTTTCATTCTCAACAACGTATCCTGTTGTAGTCTTGGGTTCAACATCCTTATCGTCATTTATAAGTCTTAACAATAAATCAATTGCTTCATATCCGTCATTCTCTCTGTCACGGTTTACACTCGTGATGGAAGGCATATTGGTCTGGCCCAATTCGACATTATCAAATCCTGTAATGATGAAATCATCGGGTGCCGTGAGTCCGTCTTCCCGTGCACGGTCGAGATAACCTACTGCCATGTGGTCGTTGGCACAAATAATGGCATCGGCCTTTTCCAAGCCTTTCTGCTTAAATATTTCATAGGCTTTCTTTCCGTCGCCTGTTAAGAACTGGAAGTGAAGCTCTCTTTCGGATTCGACTTCTATTCCGTTATTTCTAAGGCAATCTTTATAGGCTTTACATCTTAACATGTCTTCCTGGTAATCCACCGGACCTCCGACATAGTTAAGTGTACGTGCGCCATGTACTTTAATAACATGTTCTACCATGTTGTACATTGCCTGATAATTGTCTATTCCGCAAAAAGGAGTATCTCCGAATTTCTGATCGGTAGTAACTATAGGCTTTCCGAGCTTGGCAAACTCTTTTCTCGCACTGTCTACGGCATGCAAAAAATCTATACTGCTTATGGTAAGCAGCATTCCGTCATACTCGGAAAGATTGGCAAGCGAAAACAATTCCAAAGACTTGTAATAGACATAGTTCTTCTGCGTCTCATCATAAACGTTGTACATATCAATACGTACATCTTCGTCCTGTATGCGTTTACCGATTCCTTTAATGAGCTTACCGCAATACATGTTATCCCAGGTACTGGTAAGCAAAATAATCTTTTTCATTAATGCAAACCCTCTGTCTTTCCCATAAACCAATGTTGACCGTTTCTTAGTTCAATCCCAATGCTTCCTTGGCAAGATAATCTGCCAATTCATTAAATTCTACTCCGCTGTGCCCCTTAACCTTAACAAATTCCACGGATAGTTTTCCGGAAATCTTATCGTAAAACGCTTTATACTCCCTGGTCTCGTCCCGCTCGGTCTTCCATTCGTTAAGACACCAGGCACGAACACCTTCATAATCATGATAAATTGTAAGTTTTTTAACGTTGTTGGAAAGGCAATATCTCATTGCCTCCACAGCTCCCATAATCTCGCCTGCGACGTTTCTTAACTGCCCCATTTTTTCGTCACAGTACTTATGGGATATCCTTATCTGCTCCTTGGCAAAAAAGATTACAACACCCGATGCAAAGCATCCGCTCTCTTCATCAAAGCTTCCGTCCACATACGCGACAGCCTCACCCGCCTTAGGATTAATATCGGCGGAAAAATCACTTTCAAAGCCCTCGCCTTCGCTTAAAAGATACGCTTCTGCCTCTTCCCTCGTGGCAAACCCTTTAAATATGGCGCCGGGGTAACCCTGGGTCTGAAGTTTACATTCATCCCAATCTTCATATATGCCGGGAGTCTGTCCCTTTTTTACTGCATAGTACTTTTTTCCCATGTGTATATATTACTCCCATTGCAAAAATGTGTCATTACCTAATACATTACAAAAAACTTTTCGCATTTTTAGTTGAGTTGCTTAATGACGAATATTATGGTTGTTATTCTGTGTATTTGTGCTTACAATACGTAGTGGACATTTATTCGGAGGTATTTACCATGAATGATAAACATAAAGGTTCTCTGTTTTACACCTTTGTACTCATGCTCACTGCCGTAATATGGGGCGCAGCCTTCGTAGCACAAAGTGCGGGAATGGATTCGGTCGGACCTTACACCTTTAACTGCTTAAGATTCGTGCTGGGTGCATTGATTCTTTTACCCGTAATCTTTATTATGGACCGTAAAAATCCCTCGCCTTATCCTTGGAAAGACAAAACCCTCATTAAAGCGGGCATTATCGTAGGTGCTTTTCTTTTTCTGGCCACAACCGCACAGCAAATCGGTATAATGTACACCTCGGTCGGTAAATCCGGATTTATAACCGCGTTCTATATTGTAATGGTTCCCATCTTCAGCATTTTCCTTAAAAAGAAACCCGGAAAGCTTATATGGGTAAGCGTTGTTTTAGGTGTTATCGGTCTTTACTTTTTGTGCATTAACGGAGAAAGCCTTGCTCTTGCAAAGGGAGATCCTTTTCTTTTTGCCTGTGCCATCCTGTTTTCTCTTCAGATAATCGCCGTAGACATCTTCGCTCCGCAGGTTGACTGCTTAAAGCTTTCCTGTATGGAATTTTTCGTGGCGGCCGTATTGGGACTAATCCCGATGCTTTTTGAAAAGCCGTCTTTGGCATCCGTTTGGGACTGCACAATTCCTCTCGGGTATGCAGGTTTCTTCTCCTGCGGTATTGCTTATACGCTTCAGGTCGTTGCCCAAAAGCATGTTAAGCCCGCCGTTGCGTCAATCGTTATGAGTCTTGAAAGTGTCTTCTCGGTTCTGTTCGGATTCATTATCTTAAGACAGACGCTTTCACTTCGGGAAGGTATCGGATGCATCATTATGTTTGCCGCCGTTATTCTCGCCCAGTTTGAGCCGAAAAAACATTAATCGGTAAATCGTTTCACCGTCATGTAAAACATAAAGCCGTTCGGAACATTTTTTCCGAGCGGCTTTTTATCAGTCTGAAAATACCGTGTCACTGTTATATTCCATCTCAGCTTCGCTGACAGGAGCATATCCGCCTTCAACCAGATCAATCATGTGCTTTACTATCTCGGGATCAAACTGCTTGCCCGCATTTTTCTTGAGTTCACCGAGTATGTAGTCATAATCGAGTGAATTACGATAGCATCTTCGACTCGACATTGCATCGTACGAATCCGCTACACATATGATTCTTCCCTCAAGCGGAATTTCTTCGCCTTTAAGTCCTTCGTTGTATCCGCCGCCGTCATATTTCTCGTGATGGTATCTGATTCCGTCAACAACTCCCTGTATCGACGAAAAGTCTTTCATGATTGCCGCACCCATTCTCGTGTGTTTCTTGATAATTTCGAATTCCTCGTCGCTTAACCTTCCCGGCTTGGTAAGTATGCTTGTGGGAATTCCGATTTTACCGATATCGTGAAGCATTCCGATATAGTAAATCCGCTCCTGATCGTACTCAGACATTCCCATTCTCTTCGCCAGCATCTTTGAATAGATTGCTACCCGGACGGAATGACCTCTCGTATATTCATCCTTCGTATCGATTATGTTTGCAATGGTACGTAAAGACTCGTTAACCAAATCCTTGTAGGCTGCATGGGTACTTGTATAGTTCTTCATATGTACACATGAGATTCCCACGGTAATTCCGGCCGCCAAACATATTCCGATGGCAACGATACATATCCAGAACCAAGGATATCTGAATACGGATAATCTTCTGTGGAATGTAAGTGTAACTTCGTTTATGTCGCAATCTTCATTGATATACATCACGAGTCCGAACGTCTGTGAACTGTAAGGCATAACCGTTTCTGAAACGCCTACCGGAGCAAAGGTTGCTTTCGTTCCGTCTATCATCCACACACCGTTCCACATGCTGCTTGTCCTGGAACCTTCCGGAACCGTAATGTCCACAATCCAGTCGGTAAGCGAATACTTGGTATTATTTACGATAATTGCATTAAACTGACTGGCAAGTCCATCATCCGTATCCCACGGTTCGTTGTGCTCGACCTTAACGAAGATGTCTTCATTCTCTTCACTGTCTATCGTCCAGTCGAAAGAACGGCTGAGTTCTACGTGCTTGGCATTGTTCACGTATATAAAAACAAAAAAAATCCCAATTACAGATGCCAGCAAAATCCCGGCAATTACTACCATCGACAGTCTGTAAAATCGGATTTCTTCGTTCTTATTGTTGCCTGATATCTCTTTCAAGATTCACACCTCAATCGTATTATTCGCTTATTTCTATCTTATATTTGAAAAAATACACAAGAAAAATAAGCTCCTATTGCGCTTATAATACTATATTGTGCCGCATTTAACAACATTTATCTTATCTTGTAAGACAATTTGTGAATATTGTACAAATCTACTATTCAACTCCCCTTATCGAAACATTTTCAACCAAGCCTTCAAAAATAGGCAAAAAGCTTTTAAGCTCTTCGAAAGTATATGCCAAAAGACCCGGACACATAACCCTTTCAGAGTCCACAAACCCTTGTAAATAGTACCTTTTCGCCCCTTTTATGAGTGTCGCGATATCCCTGAAGGTTTCTTCGTCGTGAAGCGATTTCACAACGGTTGTTCGAAACTCATAGTCCATACCCGAATTTATGAGAAATTCGACACTTTCCATAATCTTTGGCGTATCTGTCTTAATTCCGGAGGCTTCATCGTAACGCTTTATCGATGATTTTATGTCCATGGCAACGTAATCCGTAAGTCCTTCTTTGCAGGCTTCTTTTAAAACCGCCGGACTATATCCGTTCGTATCAAGCTTCACCAGTAAATCTCTTTCCTTCAGTTTTCCCATGAATTCGAGAAGGTCGGGATTTAACGTAGGCTCTCCTCCCGTAATGCAAACGCCTTTTACTATTCCCTTTCTCCGATCCAAATGGGCAAAAATTTCTTCTTCGCCGAGAATCGGCTGTGAAAGCGGATCCAAGACCAAATCGCTGTTTTGACAAAAAGGGCATCTGAAGTTGCAGTATCCCGTAAAAATCGTCGACGCAACTATCCCCGGATAATCCAAAAGCGTTGTTTTATTCAGTCCGTGTATTTGCATTGCTATTTCCTCCGCAATATCTTATATTAATAGCAAATCGTTACTAATCAGTATATCACAGGATTTATTACATGAAGAAAAAACTTACCGAAGACGAAAAATATATGAAGGAAGCCCTCAAAGAGGCCAAAAAAGCCTATCGGCTTAAGGAAGTTCCGATAGGCTGTGTTATTGTTTATGACGGACGCATAATCGGTCGCGGTTACAATCGCCGAAATACCGACAAATCCACTCTTTCTCACGCGGAAATCACCGCAATTAAGAAGGCCTCCAAGGTTATGGGCGACTGGCGTCTTGAAGGCTGCACCCTGTACGTCACCCTTGAGCCCTGCCAGATGTGCAGCGGCGCAATCATCCAGGCGCGTATCGACCGCGTCGTTATGGGTTGTAACAATCCCAAGGCCGGCTGCGGCGGCTCTCTTTTAAACATCCTTCAAAATGATTTGTTCAATCATCAGACCGAGGTCACCAGAGACGTTCTAAACGAAGAATGCTCCGACATTCTCGTTAAGTTTTTCAAAGAGCTCCGCGTCCGTGTTAAGCAGGAAAAAGAAGCTCTCCGAAACAGTATGTCTCTTAAAGATACGCCAGAAACTCCGCTGATAAAGCCTTAGCTCTCGAGTAGTCCACCTTATCGACCGCCTCATAAAGGTTGTTACATATCACGCTTGCTTCTTCGTCAAGTTCAAAGCTTTGCAAAAGCTTTACAAGACTCATTCCTTTATCGTAGTCGAAGTCGTCCATCGCGTAGAACATATCTCTTAGTGCCTCTCTTGCAGTGTCCCTGTTAAGCGGCACTTTTTTAATGCCCGGTTCATCCAAGGATTCCCTGAACTCCTTCAAATCTTCGGCAACGTGCGTTATCTCATCAAGCAGTCTTCCGACTTTATTCTTTATTCCGTCGTAATCGCGTACATGTCCCATTCTTTCCAAATCCTGCGCCATCTCCGAAAGCGTCTGCGCACCCAAGGTCTTTGCGGTGGATTTTAGCGAATGAACTTCTATTGTAAATGCGGAAATATCATCGTTATCGATAAAAGTCTTTAGTTGTTCTTTTTTCTTATCTGTTGCACCTGCAAAATCCTTCAGAACCGCTCTGTACATCTCGAGGTTTCCGCCTGTGTAGGAAAGACCCTGCTCGACATTTATGTGCTTGAAATTCAAAAGCACTTCATCGATTTGGTTGTCCGCCTCCGACATGGTTTCGACCGCTTCCTTGAACTTGTCCTGAGGAATCCATTTTTTGAGCATCGCCTCAAGCTCCGCGATTGTGACGGGCTTGGGCAAAAAGTCATTCATTCCGGCGCTTAGCAAAAGCTCCTTCACGCCGGGAAGAACGTTCGCGGTAAGCGCGATTATCGGAAGTTTCAAAAAGTACGCTTCCTCGCTGTCGCGAATAATCTTAACGGCTTGTGCTCCGTCCATTCCGGGCATCATATGATCCATAAACACCAGATCGTACTTGGTGCGCCTTATAAGCCTTATGGCTTCCTCACCGCTGCAGGCAATGTCGGCGGTAAGTGCATACGGCTTCATAAGTCCCGCCATGACTCTTAAGTTGATGGCGTTGTCATCCACAAGAAGAATTCTTACTCCCGGAAGCGAGAACGAGGCTTCGCTTTTCCTTTCCATGATTCCGTTTGAAATAAGCCCTCTTTCCCGGTCCGCATTCAGTGAAAGCACCAGGTCTTTAAAATACAACGGATTTCTTATAAAAAGCGTGTCGTCCTCTTTCCTGATTTCCGTATAGTATCCCAGAAGACACACCTTCTTCAGGTTAAGTTCCGCAAGCTCATTAATATCGCGAATCTGCATATAATGCATGTAATCGCACAAAAGATGGGTAAATTTCGCATCATCCCCGCTCACAAACAAGTCCCCGGGGCCGTTGATTTTCTTATAGCTTACACTAAGCTGTGAAAGATTATTGCATATAAACTCCGCTTCTTTATCATCCGAAACGAGAATTGCCACGTTCTTTTCGGCCGCGGACTTTACGGCGGGCATTGTTCCCGGCTTGGTGCACTCGAGTGTAAGGGCAAAAGAAAAAGTCGTTCCTTCCCCTTCCCTGGACTCTACCTTGAGTTCACTGCCAAACAGCCTCAAAAACTCCTTGACGATTGTAAGCCCGATTCCGAGTCCTTCCGCTTTTCGCGAATAAGTCTCGTCCTTTTGGGTAAAAGGATTATAGATGTTTTCCATAAGCTCCTTGCTCATGCCGATTCCCGTATCGGATATCGTAACCTCAACGGTCGAAGTGTTGTCCTTATTAATATGCGTACGCACTTTGAAAATAATGTAGCCTTCGTTGGTAAACTTTACGGCGTTATTTAAAAGATGAACAAGAATCTGCTTTATCTTGGTCTCGTCCCCGATTACTTTGCCGGGATAGTCGATGTTTGTGTCCACAAGAAATCGCACGTTTTTCTCGTCCACATTTATGCGCACGATTTCAATGACTTCTTCCACAAGCTCCGAAAAATCAAACTCTCCGTTATTAACGGTAGTGCCGTGATTAACCATTTCCTCATAATCGGTAAGGTTGTTGATTACCATCAGAAGATTTTTCGAGGCAATTCGGATTGCGTTTATGTATTCCTTCTGCTCAATATCTTTGGTTCTTGAAAAGAGCATTTCGGTCAGTCCCATAATGGCATTCATGGGCGTTCGAATCTCATGACTCATATTTGACAAAACAAAATTATCTTCACTATGAAATTCGGATGACTTCTTTTCTTTTTTCATATGAACCTCCATGCCTAAAAAATATTGATTAATGTGCCGTTTATTATCATCTAGTAGTATTAACAGACAGTTGTAAAAGTATAAAGGGGAATTATATGAAAACAACAAAAACCACAAGGATGCTTTCCGACGTAAAGCGCGCGCTTTCGGAGAGGGGATTTATACCCGTTTCTCCCGAAATGTACGAAAAGGCCGTCGACCTGTTTACTGAATATTATGCCACAGATCCGTGTATGCTGTGGTTCGGAAACGGCGTTTATAATCCGAAAATTACGTCTTCGCTTTTACGAAGTATTATTAAGGAAGCCGTAAACAGCGCTCTCGTTTACACCGATGGGCCCCAAATGAACGCAATTTGCATATGGTATCCTCCGGGATTTTCGGGAATTAAGCCTTTCCCGCATATGATGAATTTCGTATTCGAAATATTCAAAATCGGCGGACTTCGGCTGATTTTCAAGTTCATTCATTACGAATCGTTTGTAATGAACCTTCGTAAGAAGCTGACAAGCTTTAACGACTGGTATCTTTGCTTCTTTGCCAAGAACAGTGATGACATGGAGCTTACCAAGAAGATGATTAAGCCCATCGTCGATTACTGTTGGGACAACGAAATAGTATGCTACGTCGAAGCCGCCAGCACCAAAAAAGCCGACGATTACAAACAGCTCGGTTTTCAGATAAAGGATTACGTATTTCTTCCCGAAAGTGAAGTAACACATTACGTATTGATGATATAAAATGTTCTTTTGTTGATTGGAGAGTAGAATGTTCAATTTTCTCTATGGTTTTCAGCTTATAGCGACCGTTCTTATTTTCATATGCACCGTCCGTCTGGTACGTGCGAAAGGATATGCAGGCTCAAAATACCTTATCCTGACCGCGGCATGTGTAGACATGTACGCTTTCGGATACCTTATTGAGATGGCTGCCGATTCTTTCGACGGAGCAATCGCTGCCGTTCAGCTTGAATACTGTGGACTCAGCTTCATGGCGCTTAACTACTACATGTTTGTTTCCGATTATTGTAAGTCGAAGCGCATCCCCAAGGCAATCATTCATCTTATTACATTTTTTAATGTTATTGTCCTTGCCCTGGTTACAACCTGCAAGAAAAACTCATTATTCTATGCCTCCGTCAAATTTGTTACCGAAGGTATTTTCCCTCACCTTGAAACTACCAAGGGTATTTTCTATTGGCTGTTTAATGTCGAGCAGGTTTCGTTACCTGTCCTGTGCTCGATTTCATTTTATCATTATTATCATAAGTGTAAAAAGGTTAATGACAGAAAGCTGTTTTTGGCTCTCTTTTTGGAGTCGCTCGTTCCGATTGTTGGACTCATTTTAAACATTTCACCGCTTATTCCCATTTTCGATATGGGCTCGATCATGACCGGTATTATGCTTTCGAGTATGATACTCACACTTACCAACGGACGTCTTTTCGATATTCGCGATATCGGATTTTTAAGCCTTTATGAGAACCTCGGAAGCGGAATCATCATTGCGGATTCCGACGGACACTATGTCGAATCCAATGTTACCGCAAAGGTCATTTTCCCGGTGCTGTCGACTCTGGATAACTCTCATCCCGTAAGCGAAGTGCATGATAATCTTTTTGTGGAAAACGGTGACAATTATTTCGAAGTAAATAAAGTTTACTACTCATCAACCTGCCGAAGACTTTTCGAAAAAGGTCATCACGTCGGCTTTATCATTTCCATTACCGATGTTACGGAAATGCGTCAGCGAATAGATGAGATGGCTTCGCTTAAGGAAGCAGCCGACTCCGCCAACGAGGCAAAGAGCGCTTTCCTTGCCAACATGAGCCACGAAATCCGTACTCCTCTAAACGCCATCATCGGTATGGCCGAGCTTTCGGAAAAAGAAAAATCATCCGCTGTCATTCAGGACTACGTTTCTCAGATTAAGTCCGCCGGCAAGATGCTTTTGGATATCGTAACCGATGTTCTGGATTTCTCGAAGGCCGAATCCGGAAAGCTTGAAATTGTTCCCGTCGATTACGACCTTTTGGAGCTTTTGAATTCCGTAATCAATGTAACGAACATGCGTATAGGCGATAAGCCTTTGGACTTTTTCATCAACATCGATCCTTCCATTCCCAGAAGACTTAACGGTGACGATGTAAGAGTTCGACAGGTTCTTATGAACTTTTTAAGTAATGCGGAAAAATATACCGACAGCGGACATATAAGTCTGTACTGCGAATATGCATCAACCTCCGAAGGTATCATTCTTAAGTTTGCCGTTGAAGATACCGGTCGAGGAATTGCGGATGTTGATTATGATAAGCTGTTCAAGCCTTTCAGTCAGGTGGATTTAAAGAGAAACCGAAAGATTACCGGAACGGGACTCGGATTATCAATCGCCGGCCAGCTTATAGAGCTTATGAACGGTAACAAGACCGTAACGAGTGTATATGGACGCGGAAGTACTTTTTCTTTTGAAGTACCTCAAAAGATCGTTGACAGCGCTCCTTTAAAGGAAAACGAAAAAATGTCTACCATAAAGGTTCCGAAGTCCTCTTCCTTCTATCTTTTCAGAGACAACTCCGAAGTTGTTGAAGAAGTGAAAGAAGAAGAAGAAAAGGAAGTAACCTTTAAGGATGCAAACGTTCTTGTCGTAGACGATAACAAGGTAAATGTTAAGGTATTATGCGCTTACCTTAAGCACTTCGGCATAACACCCGATTCCTGCTACAGTGCCAAGGAATCTTACCTTTTGACCGTCGACAAGCACTACGATGTAATCTTTATGGACCACATGATGCCCGATATAGACGGTGTTGAGGCAACACAATATATCCGAAGCAGTGAAAACAATCTTTGTAAGGATTCCGTCATCATCGCCTGCACCGCCAATGTCATTAAGGGTGTTCAGGAGCTTTTCGAAGAGGCCGGCATGAACGATTTCATTCCCAAGCCTTTGCAGATGAGCAGTTTGAAGACTATTCTTGAAAAATATCTTAAAGACAAAATAGTCGAATAATTATAATCGTATATCTGACGCCTTATCGCGCAAAAAGAAAGGGCCCGCACTTTCGTGCGAGCCCTGTATTATTGCTTACTCTTCGGTTTCCTTAATGTTCTTGGCTACTTCAGCCGCTACGGCTGCTTTGGCTTTCTCCTCGGGAAGACCTGAAATATTGATGTTTCTGTTTACCTTGGCATCATAGGTGTTGGCCTTCATGATATCAACGATATCAAGTCCGGTAACTTCCTTAACGGTTTCAATTGTCTGTGCAAGTACGCCGGGAACATATCCGCCAACGTTGTTTACACCTGAACCGTTTCCGCCATCGATAATTGTAACCTTGTCGATATTTTCCAAAGGCTTTGCAATTGCTCCGGCCATATCGGGAAGAGCCTTGATGATCATTTCAACCATGGCTGCCTGACCGTATTTCTTCATGGCTTCGGCTTTCTTCTCCATTGCTTCAGCTTCTGCAATACCCTTTGCTTCGATAGCTGCGGCTTCAGCTTCACCTACGGCACGAATACCTTCGGCTTCCTTGGACTTGGCATACAAGTCTGCTTCGGCAACTGCCTTACGCGCTTCTGCTTCTTTTTCCCTTTCGAACTTCTCAGCTTCTGCCTTACGCTGACGCTCGAACAAATCTGCCTGTGCCTTCTGCTCTCTTGCGAAACGCTCTGCTTCGGCTTTCTTCTTAACTTCAGCATCGAGTACCTGCTCGGTAACTTCAACGCTCTTCTTCTTTAATTCGATTTCACGTTCCTGCTTGGCGATGTTCGCATTAGCGGTTGTGATTTCGATTGTTTTACGCTGTTCCTGCTGCTGAATCTCGTATGCTGCATCGGCTTCAGCCTGCTTAATATCGGATTCGCGCTTGAGTTCAGCCTGCTTAATTCTAAGCTCGTTCTGCTTGGAAGCGATTTCCGTCTCGGCAGCAACCTGTGCTTCGTTGGCCATTCTCTTGGCTTCTGCTTCCGCAATGGCTACGTCCTTGTCAGCCTGTGCCTTTGCAATGGAAGCGTCCTTCTGAATCTGGGACATGTTGTCCTGACCGAGTGCAATGATGAGACCCTTCTCATCTTCAATCTTCTGAATGTTGCAGGAAATAATTTCGATACCCAAAGCATTCATGTCCTTCTGGGCCTTTTCCTGAACCTCATCACCGAATTTCTTACGATCTGTGTTTAATTCCTTAAGTTTAACCGTACCGATGATTTCACGCATGTTACCTTGAAGTGAATCGGTTAATGCTGAGATGATGCTCTTCTCATCCATGTTAAGGAAGTTCTTCATCGCAATCTTGATACCTTCCGTATCGGTCTTAACTCTTACCTTCGCAACCGCGTCGATGTCAACACCGATGAAATCGAGTGTAGGTACATATCCGTTGGTCTTAATATCAATACTGATCTGCTTTAATACGAGTGTATCTTTTCGTTCCAGGAAAGGAAACTTGATACCTGCGCGTCCGATTAAAATTTTCGGTTCTCTCTTCCAACCGGAAATGATGAAAGCTTTATCCGGGGGAGCTTTAACGTAACCGCTTGCTATAATAGCAATGAGTGCGATAACAGCTACAATTATTATCGCTGTTGTAACCATACTGATGTTTGACATATAAAAACCCTCCTTATTTAATTACTATAACTGCCATTAACATTATCATACATACAGTCATTTTACAATTCCTCTTCGTTACCTATTGCTTGTTCTTCATCAGGAATTACGATGGCAAGTATGATATATACCCATATACTCATTCCCGCACATAAGATAAGAAGTAAGGTAATCAATCTTATGACCGATGAGTCGATGTCGAAGTATTTTGCTATACCGCCACATACACCGCAAATCTTCCTGTCGGATAATGATTTTCTTAATTTGTCCATTCTTTTCTCCTTTAAATATAATGTTTTGTGTTGTGTGTTGTGTGTTTGTAAGTTCTTTTTGTTCCTTACATACCTGTATTTTAAATAATCGTGAAATTTCTCTAAAGAGTTTCTTTCGCGTATTAGCTTATGCTAATTCGCAGCTATTTGCGGATATCATAAAATCGTGTATAATTGTGCAAGAAGAAAAACGGCGAGGATACTTTATGGGTAAAAAATCAGTTAAAGAAAATAAGTGCGCTTATCAGATTGCAAGAGAGAACGCAGGCTATACAAGAGAACAGGCTTCGGAGGCCATGGTTTATATTTCCGACGACCGAATCGAGAAAATCGAGCGCGGTGTCTTGAATGCTCATCCCGAAGAAATCATCACAATGTCCGAATGTTATAAGGATGCTACTTTATGCAATTACTACTGTTCTCACGAATGCCCCATCGGCCAGAAATACGTTCCTTCGGTCGAAATTAAGGACCTTACGCAGATTACTTTGGAAATGCTTGCTTCTTTAAATGCCATGGAAAAAGAAAAAAACCGTTTAATCGAAATCACCGTCGACGGAAAGATTTCCAAAGACGAAATGGTGGACTTTGAAAAAATCCAGAAGGAGCTTCGCGACATTTCCATTTCCATTCAGTCCATGCAGATGTGGGTTGAGCACGCAGCTTTGACAGGTACTATTGAATAGAAAGAAGTGGTTCGATTTTTCATATTAATCGAGCCGATTATTGTTATGATTTTTGATTCACATTCACATTATGATGATGAAGCTTTTAATGAAGACAGAGATTCGGTGCTCTCTTCATTGAAGGATAATAATGTCGGACATATCATTGCGGCGTGTGCCGATTTTAAATCAATCCCCACAATGCTTGATATGTGCGATAAATACGATTTTATTCACCTTGCGCTCGGAATTCATCCGAATTATGCACAGGATTTGACGGAAATCAACAAAGATTACCTTGAAAGTCTTGTTGAAAAGCATCACCCGGTTGCTATCGGAGAAATCGGTCTTGATTACTATTACGATACTCCTTCGCCCGAGGTTCAAAGAGAAGGCCTTATTTATCAGTTAAAGCTTGCCGACAAGTTCGATCTTCCCGTTATTATACATTCCCGCGATGCGGCACAGGAAACTTTCGATATTATCAAAGAATACGGTCCTTCCAAGAAGGGAGTCATTCATTGTTTTTCTTCTTCCCTTGAAATGGCCTGTGAATATGTTAAGCTTGGATACTTTATCGGTATCGGCGGTACGGTAACTTTTAAAAACGCCAAAAACGTTAAAAACGTTGTTTCGAACATTCCGCTTGAATCTGTTCTTCTTGAAACGGATTGTCCTTATCTTGCCCCCACTCCTTTCAGGGGACAGCGAAACTCTTCGGCACTGCTTCCTTATGTCGTTAAGGAAATTGCAGAGCTTAAGGGTGTCAGCGAAGAAACAATTATCGATGTTACCGAAAAGAATGCCGCTTTTCTTTTTAACGTAAAAATCTGATTACGGAGATATTTATGGCAAACCTTGGAATCTTATCAAATACTTTGGCAGTTTTGGAAAAATATAACTTCAGTTTTCAGAAAAAATTCGGACAGAATTTCTTAATTGATACCCATGTTCTTGAAAACATCATTGAGGGTGCGGGTATTACCGGGGATGACTGCGTCCTGGAAATCGGCCCCGGCATCGGTACCATGACTCAGTACCTTTGCGAAAGTGCCAAAAAGGTTATAGCCGTTGAAATCGACAGCAAGCTTATTCCCATTCTTAACGATACTTTAAAGGATTACGACAATAAGATTATTATAAATGAAGATGTCCTCAAGCTTGATCTTAAGGCTCTTTGCGATGAGCACAACGAGGGTCGCCCGCTTAAGATTGTGGCAAATCTTCCTTACTACATCACTACTCCGATTATTATGGGACTCTTTGAAAATCATGTTCCGCTCGACAGCATTACCGTTATGGTCCAAAAGGAAGTGGCCGAGCGTATGGAGGTCGGTCCCGGCACCAAGGATTATGGCGCTTTATCGCTTGCCGTTCAGTACTATTCCAAGCCGGAAATTCTGATGACCGTTTCCGCGAACTGCTTTATTCCCAGACCGAATGTAGACAGTGCCGTTATCAAACTTTCGGCTTATTCCGAAAAGCCTGTTGTTACCGTAGACGAGGATTATATGTTTTCCGTAATCAGGGCTGCTTTCAATCAGCGTCGCAAGACTTTGGTCAACGCCCTTTTCAATGCTTCAATTAACGGTTGTGATAAGGAAAATATTGTTGCGGCTCTTTCAAAGCTTAACCTGAGCCCTACCATTCGCGGTGAAGCTCTTACTCTTGAGCAGTTTGCCGCTTTATCGGATGAATTGATTAACTGCAGGAAATAAATCCATGAACAGGAAAAAATTTTTCTTTTTACCTTTAATAGTTCTTTTTGGCGTACTTGCTGTGTGTGAGTTTGTTTATCACCGGTTTGTCCCTTTTATGATGGACGATTTATGGTATGCCACAAATCTTGCGACCGGAGAGCCTTTGTCCGGCTTTTGTGATGTAATAAAGGGGCAGGTGTGGCATTATCTTAACTGGGGCGGCAGGAGCATTACCCATACCATACTTCAATTCGTGATTATGGGCGGCGAATTGTTTTCGGATATCGTAAATATTCTTATGACTGTTTTACTGTGCGCCGTTATTGCTTCTTTTGCCCGCACAAAAAGCTTCAAAGTTTTTTCTTTTCTCGCTTCGTTTTCAATGATTGTTTGTTTCAACGCCAGCATTATGTACAGCATGTTCTGGCAGGCCGGCGTTGCCAATTACGTGTATTCCTCGGTTTGGATTCTTCTGTTTATAAGAATCTATACCCGTGTTTTTGACGATGAAAATCCCAAGACTTATAAGTGCATAAATTTTTGGATTGTTCCTCTTGCACTTATCACCGGCTGGAGCAATGAAAATATGGGACCCGCCTGCTTTGTGCTGAGCGTTTTGGCGATTCTTTCAGGTATAAAGTTTAAGAAGTTCAAGACACCGCCGCTTTGGATGCTTTTGGGTTCGCTTTTTTCTCTCCTCGGAAGCTGCCTTGTAATTCTTGCACCCGGCAATTTCAAGAGAAGCGAATTTACCGGAGACGGTTCTTTATTTACCGTGATTAAAGATCGTCTTCTTTCCATGCTTACGGGCTTAAGTTCGTATCTGCTTCCCGTTGTTATTCTTGTTACTCTCGTGATTTCGGTTACCGTTCTTTTCGCGCGCATTAAGCTTTCTTATGGGGATGTTCTGATTCTTGTAACCGCCGTTCTTTCTTACGGCGCCATGATTCTTTCTCCTCATTTTCCGGCAAGAGCGTCTTTCGGTATTATGATTTTACTGATTGTTTCGCTTCTTTCCTGCATCGAAAAGCTTTGCACCGTTTTCGGTAAATTTTACCGTGTCGCGTTCTGGTTTACCGTTGCCACTTACGTTTACAGTATTACGGAGATTTTCATTTCCGTAATTTCATGTATTTAATCCGGCGAGGAAATGATTATGAAAAAATCGTTTGTTACAATGCTTTCCTTCATATCGCTTATTTCGATCGGTGTTTTGAGCATCTACGCTGTTTATGATGTTTCTTCGGCACAGGGTTTCGGATACTTTTTCTTCCTTAAGACAGGTTTGTTTTCAAGGTCTGTTTTTGATGTTTTATCGGTTATCGCCCTGTCCGTTTTATTCGGTCTTGCAGTATATGTTCCGCTTTGCGCGCTCAAGCTGTTATCGCTTAAAAATTTCAATCGTCTGACGGTTTTATATGTAGCGCTTATGCCTTCGCTTACGCCGGCGGATTTTCTTTCGCTCTTTTCAGAGCCTTCCGTTTACAAATTCGGTGAAGATCTTACGGCCTTTGCAGTCATCTTCATCGATTTCTTCAGAATTTTGGTTCCTTTATATATTCTTCTTGCAGGAATTTTGATTGTTATCAAAAATCAAAAACCCGAAAAGGGAACTTATACGGCTGTATTAATCGCACTTCTTGTGCTCGTCGTATCAATTCCGTTTCCGGGTCTTTATATCCATGCTTCATGGATAGCTGCTTATATATTGGTCATTCTGATTTTCAAGGCTATGGACCGCCTCGAAAAGAACATGTCTTTTATGTATATTTTATTGTGGTTCACGGCTTTATACCGCATCATCAATGTCTGCGAAAGCTTCAATCTGTAAGCATTAACGCGACTCAAAGAATTTCTTTACAACTGCCTCCGCAGGCTTGGCGAACAGCTCATAGTCTACAGCTTTTTCGGCACTTTCGGGCTTATAGAGTCTTTCCTTCCACGACCAGAGTGATACTCCCTCTACCCAATCTCTTTTTGAAATAGCTTCAAACATTGTCTCGTACCATTGTTTCTGGCCTTCAAGATCAATCTCATTGGATATGCACCAGTTATTGGGCACATTCTTTGAGCCTTTTGCCGACATGCAGCCTGCCTCGGCAAAGAAAAACGGCTTATTGAATTTCTTTACGACCTTCTCTATTCGGTCAAGCTCCTGCTGCCACTTATCTATCGGATAATATCCGCTCGACGAAATCACATCAACCGCATCCCACCAGGTTACGTTATGCTCCTGATACTTGTCGGTATTATATGAAATGAGTCCGTCATACTCTTTTCTAAGCTCTCCGATTAATGCGCGCCACTGCTTGTCTCTGTGCTCGCTCATTACCATTTCGCAGCCGGGTATGAACATCTCTATACCGCACTCTTTGGAAAGTGCTGCGTAATGCGCCTGAACTTCCGTATAAGATGCAAACCAGTTTCCCCACTTGGGCTCGCATACAACATCCTCATCAAAAAAGCTTATGTGTGCTCTCCATGTTCCGTTCTTGCAATTTACGGTGGGCTTGAGTATTACGGTCATTCCCATGTCATGGATAAACTGCGCTATTTCACGTATCTCGTCATCGGTCATGGTCGCCAAAGATGTCCTGTCGATTGTCTCCGACTGAGGGGTGTCCTGCAGTACATTCGGTACTATCGTAATGCTGTTTGCGCCTGTTCTTTCCTTCAAAAGTGTAAGGCTTTTCTTGGAATCCGCTGAAGTAATATGTCCCGCTCCCACAAAAGGTGCAAACGATATTCCCTTAATGTATCCCAGTTTCTCCATAATCTTCCTCCGAATGATTTCCTGTGTGGAAATCACCTATATAGTTCATTCTCATCGGCTTGTGCCGTTATATCAATATAATACAGTCCTCCACACCCCTGATATATGGATTCTTCAAACAAAAATTGCTCAAATCTATCAAACCGCCTCTCTTTCTTTGAAAAATTATGTGTTGACAAAAGAAAAACCGCATGGTACAACTGTACTAACACAATTAGTACAGTAAGTACAGAAAGGAGAGTTTGGTATGATTCAGTTGAATCTACGTGATCCGCGACCTATCTACGAACAGATAAAGGATTCTTTCATCAAACTGATTTTATGCGGTGCCATGACACCCAATGACAAGATGCCTTCGGTTCGCTCTTTGGCCGCTTCACTTTCAATCAACCCCAACACTATTCAACGCGCTTACAATGACCTTGAAGCCGAAGGTTACATATACTCGGTTTCCGGCAAGGGCAGCTTCGTAAACGATTTAAACGGTAAAGAAACTTCCCACATTATCGAGCTTAAAGAAAAGCTTTCAAAAACTGTTGCCGAACTGAAGGCTCTTGGCATTTCGTACGATGAAATTTCTAAAGTTACAAAGGAGGGATATGATAATGATTGAAGTAAAAAATATTGAAAAATCCTTCGATGGTTTCAAAGCCTTAAGCGATGCAAGCATTCATGTTAATACCGGCTCCATTTATGGTCTTGTCGGCCCCAACGGTGCAGGAAAATCTACGCTGTTAAGAACACTCCTTGGCATTTACAAGCCGGAAAAGGGTTCTGTTTCTTTTGACGGTGAGGATATATGGGAAAATACTTCCTTGAAAAACAGGATTGCTTCCATTCCCGATGACTGGTTCTATTTTTCCCAGGCTACCGTTAAAGATATGATGAACTTTTACAAGGGTATTTACTCAAACTTCTCGGTTGAGCGCTATGAAAAGCTTAAAGAAGCCTTCAACATTGATGAAAAGAGAACTATCCGTCATCTTTCAAAGGGTATGCAGAAGCAGGTTGCTTTCTGGCTTGCATTATCCACCATGCCGGATTTTCTTCTTCTCGATGAGCCCGTCGACGGTCTGGACCCGGTTATGCGTCGCCAGGTATGGAGCTTGATGATGGAAGATGTTTCCTCCAGAAACACTACCGTTATTGTTTCTTCACACAACCTTCGAGAGCTTGAAGATGTCTGCGATCATGTCGGTATTCTCAATAAGGGTAAGGTTCTTCTGGAGCGTGATCTTTTCGCTCTTCAGGATTCCATGGTTAAGCTTCAGGTTGCCTTTAATGAATCGAGCGACGACGTTGCAAAGAAAATTCCCTGTCTTCACATGTCTTCGACCGGACGCATTCATACTCTTATTATGAACAAAAATCTTGAAGAAGCCAAAGCCATCGTTTCGGCTTACAATCCTATCCTGATTGAGGCTCTTCCCCTGACCTTGGAAGAAATATTTATTTATGAATTGGGAGGTGAAAACTATGAAGTCAAAGACATCGCTCTTTAATAAAACGATTTTCAAAACCAATATAACAAGATTCTGGCCTTTATGGGTTCTTCCTTCCATCATTGCCACAATCATAGCCATAGCTGCAATTTACTCCGCCGCAGCATATGAAAGACCTCTTATGTCGTTTCAAACCAGGGAACTTTTTATAAATCTTACGACAGATGCTGTTCCGACCTGTATGTTTATTTACGCCTGCCTGGTGGGCCTTACTGTGTGGAATTATATGTATTCGACAAGAAGCTTAAGCATTTATCACAGCGCACCCGTATCACGAACTACTTTGTTTATTACCAATAACCTGAGTGCTTTATTTATGCTTTTCATGCCTTTCTTTATAGCCGGTATTATTGCTGCTGCAGCATTTGCTTTACTCGGAGCAGGTGATGCATCATCATTTTTCATGTACCTTGGTTCGGTTATATTCACTGCACTCATTTTCATGGGCATTTACAATTTGTCGGCTCAGATTTGCGGAAACGGTATTACCTGCTTATGCGTATACAATGTACTTAATTTCCTTACTGTTCTTATCGAAATCATCGTAGGTACTTTTTCGGAACATATTATGTTCGGATATCGATATGAATCCGGTCAGCTTGCTTCGATATTCTCACCTCTGATTTACATGATAAACAACCTTAGCTATACATACGATAAGCCTTCATATGTAATTGATGTGAGTGGTTACAACTGTCTTGTTTATTATGCGATAGCAGGCATTTTTCTTTCGGCAATCGCTTTATTCATGTATACCCGCAGAAAAAGTGAATCCGCAGGAAACCTTATCGCCTTCAACGCCATTAAGCCTGTCTTCTACGTTGTTTTCACTTTTATAGTATCAATTCCTTTCGGCGAATTGATCTACATAATGTTTGACGGCAATTCCGAAATATTTAAGCCTGTCGGCATTACCCTCTGCCTGCTTATCTCCGGTACCATTACTTTCTTCGGAGCAAGAATGCTAATGAAAAAGACTTTGAGGGTCTTCAAGGCCGATGCCGTTCCGGGTATTCTTATTACTTTCGGACTTATCATTACTCTTTGCGTGTGCATATTCCTTGACCCGTTCGGAGTAGCTTCAACCATTCCGGAAACGGATGAAATAGAGTCTGTTCGTTTTGTTGCTCCCGGCGTTGAATGCAGCAGGGAACTTGAGGACGCCGAAAGTATCGAAGACATCAGAGCTCTTCACAAGATTATTCTTGATAACAAGGCTTCTATCATAAGTGATACCGATAAGCCCTATGTCCCCGGAGATATTAACAGCGGAAACTACTACTGGATAAACATTAACTACGAACTTAAGAACGGCGAACGAATAAAACGTTTTTACGAAATAAAGCCCACATTTTCGGATATTTCAAACGGGAATTCTTTTTACAGCAGCATCTTTGATATTGTTTATGACCCCCGGTTTGCACTTTTCGAGCTTAAGTCGATGGAAGAAGCATCAAACAGTAAGCCTATAGACTATTTTGTTTTGAGTAACTATTCTCCTTTCACGATATCGGAAGATGTTGATGATTTTATGGGTGTCCTCAACGAAAGAGGGATTCATCCCGGCTTCCTTTACGACGAGTATATCAATTTCATAGAGAATACGGATACTTTGGTGGATAAGAATTCCGATTACTACTTTGATCCGATGAGACTGGAATTCGTCTTCTCAAGTACTTATACTTATGATGAGTTTTTCAACACGTCACAGCAATATATAGATGTAATACTCCCGGAAAAATTCATAGAATACCTGATGCAAAACTATAATCAGTAATGATACCCCCAAAAAGGAAGAGTGTGTGAATAATCTTCACACACCCTTTCTTTTATTATTCCGATTTTTTCATGACTGCTTCAATTTGGTCCGCGATTGCCCGCATTCCGTATTTGTTGGGATGACCGTTTTCTTTGGCCACATCCGTAAGCTTAATAAGCTCAATATCGTAATGGCTGCACGCTTCTTCCATTATCTGTCTTATAGGAGATGTTATCTCGTCATTCAAAAGGTTATATATCTTTGTTGTCGGATTCCACTCTTTCAGATACTCCAGAAGATAGCAAAATGCCGGCGCGAAAAACTTCATGTCTGACTCGGTAAAATCGCTGTACTTAACCTTTCCCAAGGGTGCTCCGGCCCAGAAATCATTGGTCCCGCCGAACACGAATAGATAATCCGGCGCCTTAACCTTTCCGCGCTTTTCACCCAAATCGACTTTCATTCTTTCGACGAAAGAACTTGTCTTAAGACTTACGGGAAAATCCGGATATCCGGAGTAGCTTATGGCTGAACCGGAAAAACTGCAGTTCATAACAAGCTCCAGATTCTTTTCGGACGCCAATAGCTTCCACCACGTCATGTCTACCGAGGGCATATCGTTCTCGCACTCGTTTCCGTGGGGCGTGTACCACGAAAAATAACCTTCCGGAACGTATCCTTCATAAGAGGAATACGAATCACCGATAATGGCAAATGTCTTACTCATTTATTCTCCATTCCGTCGCAGGGACTTAATGTCAGTGTTGCTTTCTGAATTGATGAGGTGTAACACCGTATTTTTCTTTAAATGCATGAATCAGGTGACTACAATCCGAAAATCCGGTCTCCTGGCTGATGTATGTAAGGTCATAATCTGTAAAAAGAAGCATATTCTCTGCCTTGCAAAGCCTGAGAAATGAAATGTACTGCTTACAGGACTGCCCGAAATACTCGTGGAAGCACTTGGCAAAATACGAATAACTCATGTTACACTGCTTGGCAAGATCTTCTACTCGCAAATCTTCCCCAAGATGTGAGTCGATGTACTCGGTTATCGATGAAATGTCCGTTGCATTTACATTGACGGAGGGCACCTTTTCCGGAGTAAATCCTTCTTCGGTACGAATACGCAACAGATGAATCATCATTTGCATGATGTTGGTACGGATAACCGACTGATATCCGACTTTCTTGGCGTTCATCTCGTTTATGCATTCTTCAATAAGGTAACGAACTATGTAGCTTCTGTTCTCGGCGCGAGTATTTCTGAAGGAAAAGAAAAGAGAATTGTTCTTTCCCGAAAACTGCGTAGGCGCCAGCGAAGAAAAGTTAATATTTCCGGCCTCGGTTGAATGAATCGCTCCGTTAAGCTGACTTAAGTCAAACTTCAGGACATAATATTTAAGCGGTCCGTATGTGGACGCGTAAATGGAATGTACCGATGTGGGCGGGAAAACAAACAGCTCGTCAGGCCCTACAATAAATGAGTCATCGTTACAATTTACAATTGCGTCTCCCTCGATAACATAAATTATCTCTGCAAAATAATGCCAATGCGACCTCACCGGAAATACGGCTTTATGGGCATCGAACAGAAAACATTCATACGGATTATTAAGTTTATCAGCGTATTCGAATAAAGTATTCATGCTTTCCTCAAATAGATTTTTCCAATTTTTCCTAATCCGATTATATGATATTTATTATTCAAATACAAGAAGGGAACGGCAAATACTGCCGCTCCCTTCGCATTAATAATTTCAGGCCCTGTGTTTCTTTTTAAGCTCAAGCTGTTTAAGCTTAAGATTGGTATTATAAAAATCTTTATTGGTACATCCGGCACGTCCGCCGCCCGCACAGGCGCAGGCACATGCACATGCACAGGAATGAGCGCAGGCACATGAGCTGTGAGCGCATGAACTGTGAGCACATGACGGTCTCGGTCTCGGTACATTTACGACATGTACTCTTACGTAAGTATCGGGACTGGAGGAATATCTGAATTCACCGTCACGAGTAAACTTACCTGCTTCTTTTTCCGCATTCTTAAGTTCTTCCTCGGAAATAACTTCCTCACTCTTGATGAAGCTTCTTCCGCAATACTCGCACTGTGTCTTGCCTTCTTCACGTGCCGCACCGCAGCCCTGACATGTAGGATAATAAACAATCTTCGTGCGAGTAATCTTTTTGGTAGTTCCAAAGCCGCTGCCCTGTCTGAATTTATTGGCCGCAAGTGATACGAGAACAACGGGGCCGAATACAATCGCTACACCGAACAATAAGCAGATAATTCCCATTACGGCTTCCAAAAAGCTTTCAAATCCGCTGCTTGATGATCCTCCCGTGGGCTCTTCCCACTCGGTGGACTTGGAAACATCGAAATTAAAAGCATCGTTTAAATACGTAATCTCGAATGTTTCTTTATCTCCGGCATACATTGTGCCCGTCCAGGTCAAGTATCCGTTGTCCACAAGGCAGGCCGGCTCAAAGCTGTCGACCTTGTCGCATCCCCACCTTACCACAAAGGCATCAACGTCAATTTCATCAAACCATCCGGGGGTGAAGGTATATACGGTTTTGCCCTCTTCGTATTTATTCATTTCGTAAAGATAGTCCTGATCAACCATAAAGCTGAAGCGGACAATCTCGTCTTTGTAATATCTCTTGTCCAGATCGATTCTTGCGTATGTTTCGCCGCCTGTCTTAATACTCATCGACGAAATGGTATCGGTTAACGGCGAATAGTCTACGTAATGACTGTTGGGAAGACCGATTTTAACCCACTCAAGCGGGCCTTCCGATGAAGAATCGAGAACCTTCCACTCAATATCGTATCTTAATGACACGGTTGCATCTTCGTTTACGTTAGCCGTGATGGCGTAGCTTATGATTTCATCCAAATGCTTGGCTTCGGACTCGGTGTTTATAAAAATGAAAGCACAGAAGACAACCGCAATGAATAATTTGATTTTATTTTTCATCGGATTTCCTCCTTAACGGGCATTTGCCCAGCATTTTTGCACTGTAATCTCTTCTCAGAATGCAGAAAGGATTATTCCAGATTTCTTCCCACGAATTTGTAAGCATATTGCCCATAACATCGCCCGAAAGCCAGCTCTGGCACGGAACAACGTTTCCGGAAGGAGTAATCGCCATATTGCTTAAGCATGCGCCGCAGCTGGGAACGTTAATTCCAAGTCCCTCTATGAATTCATTTTCAACCCATCCCGGCGACGTAAAGCTTATTTCCATTCCGTTGGCAAAACAAAAATCAACGCTTTCCTTTAATATCTTCTTCATCTCTTCTACCGAGAGCTGAAGACTCTCGGACTGCTCGGTTGCAGCGTTTCCCGTTGTAATAAGTCCGGAACAGGTTACGTATAAAACGCCTTTATCATGTAAGAACTTAAGTGTTTCCAAATAATCCTTGTTAAGCGAGCATAAAGGAGTATTGACACTTACGCTTATTCCTGCCGCAAGGGCATTTTCAATTCCCTTAACGGTATTTGAATACTGAGCCGCTCCGACAAGCTTGTTGTGAATGCTTTCGTCGCTTGAGTAGAACGTAATCTGCATGCTGTCCAATGAGCTTTCGTAAAGCTTCTTGCAAAGCTCTTCGGTAAGCTTGATTCCGTTGGTATTAAGTCTTGTAACGAACCATTTTGAATAATCGATTAATTCAACAAGATCGTCTCTCATGGTAGGCTCACCGCCGGTGAAGGTTATCTGAGGAATACCGACTTCACGGCATTTATCAATAATCTTCTTCCACTCTTCTGTGGATAATTCCGATTCCTCGGCCTGAGGCTGTCCGGCTGCATAGCAATGAACACACTTCTGGTTGCAATGCCATACTCCGTCTCTTGTCATGGCGCTTACCATAAGGTCCATTCTGTGAGGTGCTTTCATATAAGGAGCATACTCACCCATGCTCATATAACCGATTTCTTCATCGACTTCTTCGCCGTAAGCTACCTGCTTGAAGGTATTCATCATACGGTAAATGTCATTTTTAAGCTGACGGCTGTTTACGAGAGGATAAACCTTCTTAACATTCTCTATCGTGGTGTCATAAATGTCATTATATTCCTGCTCGTTGATTTCCCTTCCGCTGTATTTGTTAACGGATTTAATAAATTCGGCGAGTAGAATCGTCCATGACGGACCGATGGGAATGATATCCTGACCGTTGATTATTGCCACACTGGGGGCCAAATCTCTTCCCGTAACCTTGGGGGGAACAAGATGAATTCTGACTACGCCCGGACCTTCGGGGTTAAGTGTGGTATGCAAAACTTCTTTGAAATTGTCCTGAGCATACTTCAAAGCTCTCTTTGATACTTTCATCCTTACTTTCTATCCGAAAACTATCGGATTATTCCTTTCTTTATTTACCGGCTACTACTATTTTCTTACATGCGATGTAAGGCATAACCATACTTCCGTCTACAAGTGTTTCTTTGGAAATATCTACAACATTATTGAGCATATCTCCGAGGTTTCCGCTTATCATGGCCTCGCTTAATGCGTAAACCTTCCTGCCGTCCTCGATAAGAAAACTGTTCTTGGCAACTCCCGAAAAATCTCCGTTTCCGGCGGGATGACCGCCCGAATAGCTTCCTACAAGAATACCTATTTTCGTCTCTTTAATAATATCTTCTATGCTCTTTTCACCGGCCTCGACAACGGGTATGTACGAGTTGCAGTAAGGTGCCTCAAACCCGGTTTTGTTGGCGGTGTAAAGAGAAATGGGGAATGCCTTAAGCACACCGTTTTCGATATATGTTGTATCCTTTACCGCACGGCCTTCAGATGAGAAGCTTGCGCCGCACACAATTCTCTTATCCTTGGGCGCGGATTTAAAGGTAATTCTTTTATCGCATACTTCACAGCCGAGCTTGTCATATAAAGGAGACGTCTTCTCCAAAACAGAACTTTCCCCGATGTACGTTCCGAAATAGAACATTAGCATCTGAGCCATGCACGCCGGTGTAAAAATAACGGTTGCGTCCTCGAGCTTTCCGTTAAGTGCCTTCACATTAAGCTGTTCCACTATGCTTTCGATATCCTGCTTAACCATTGCCTGCTCGATAAACGGGGTATCAAGGTCCAGAGTCTCAAACCCTGTGCCGCTAAGTGAAGTAACCGTTTCACCTTCTTTTGCACAAAATTCAAGTACAAGGGAATATTTTCCGGATTCCTTGGTGTATACGGTTTCATTGGTATTCATATAAACCGAAGAGGACTTATCGTAGCTGGCAATCAGCTCGTAAATGAGCACCTGCGGGTAGTCCTTATTGATGGTATCTACAAGCTCGGTCACGCGTTTGAAGAACTTGTCGGTGTCGGGCACGAGCTCGCCCTGTTTGAAGTCTTCATTGTCCTGCTTGGGATAGATTGCGTAAGCCTCGTCTTCCTTGCCTTCGGCGGCAAAAGAAATGCAATCGGCTACCGCCTTGTCTATCGCTTCTTTATCAAAGCTGTTAATGTTGGTGGTGCCTTTCTTGTGATCCTTGTATCCGCAAAGACCGAGACTGTTATTGTATGTGGTACGAAGTAATGTGAACTTTTCACCGTCTGCATTGAACTCATGCTTTTCGGTGGTGCTTGCCATTACGTATCCGAAATCGGCACCTGCCTTGGTAAGCTTCTTAAGTGTAGTATCCGCAATATTATAAAGCTTTTCCATCTTATCTACCTCCGATCATTACCTTGCAGCGTACTGCAGGGCCGCCCAATCCTACGGGCATCATCTGTTTCTTTCCGCAGAAACCGGAGCTGCTCCAGGTCATTTTGTCCGAAAGCATATCTACGGTTTTAAGCATTTCGAAGGCTACTCCGGAAATTGTGGTATCAAGAAGTGCTCTTTTGAGCTTACCGTTTTTAATCTCATATCCGAAGCAGATACCGAACATGAACTCACCCGTTAAATCTGCCTGACCGTTGTTGGTACTCATGAAATAATATCCGTCGTCTATTGAAGCTATCATATCCTCAAGCTTGTCCTTGCCGGGTAAGATAGCCGTATTTCTCATTCTGATTAAGGGTTCGTCGGAGAACATCCATCCTCTCGCATTTCCCATAGGTGCCGCATTGTAAAGAACGGCTGAATCGCGATTGTGCATGTAGCCCTTTAAGATACCGTTTTCAATCAATACAGCATCCTTTGCAACAACTCCTTCGTCGTCGAGATATACCGGTAACGGTACAGTCTCGCCGAATGCCGTATTGGCGTAGTCAACCATGGAAACCATTTCGGAAGCGACCTGCTTGTTGAGACAATGTCCCGCTACGGAACCTGCCATAACAAGATCTGCCTCAACCGTATGTCCTACGGCTTCGTGTGCAAGCATTCCCGCAAGCATACCGTCCATAATAACAGTCTTCTCACCGGCAGTTGCGTGAACACCTTCGCGCTTCTTCATGACCTTCTCATATATTTCATCTACCTTTTCGTATATTGCGGTTCTGTCCTTAAACCAATCATCAAAGCTTCCGACTCCGCCGAAAACATCATAAACTTCAACGGGTACTCCGTCCTTGGTGGTAGCCGTATTTGTTACATAAATGTAATTTCTGGGGTATACGACATGACCCGAAGCAGCATCGCTTGTAAGAATTACTTTATCCATACTGTCGGATGAATATCTTACCTCGCGGCTTGTAAGATCGGGATATTTCTTCTCAATATAAGCATCAATTTCCTTAACGCATTCGATTATGTCTTTCTGCGCCGTGGTAACTATCGTTCTGTCAGGCTTAATGATTTCCTTCGGAAGAGACGGAACAGCTTTACCTTCTTTGGAAGAATGAGCCGATAAAAACTTCGCATTATCGGTAGCCTCAATAAGCACCTTTTCGGAAGCTTCCTTGGAAAGCTCGGGCATTGAAGCAAATCCGTATACACCATTCTTGCATACTCTGGCACTTACACCCGAGATAACTTCACGAGTGTTGATTGTGAGGTTTCCCTGTGTAAGACACACGGACGTACGCGTATTTTCCTGAGCTCTTAATTCCGTACGGACATCATCGGAAAACAATGATGCCTGATCATTAATAAATTCACCAATCATATATAGTTTTTCTCCATTCTGTTTATGTACACAACACAAATTATATTATAGTTTAATCCGACAAAAAGGTAAATGAATACTACTTATATTTATTGACTTTTAAAATAAATAGTAACATAATTGATAGAAAGTTTTATGAATTAAAGTAAAAAAGCAAAGGAGAAATGAACCATGGAAAAGGCAAATATCGATTGGGGCAACATTGGCTTCGGATATATTCCCACAGCCAAGAGATATGTTTCCAATTTCAAAAACGGCGCCTGGGATGAAGGATGCTTAACAGAGGATGACAAGGTAGTCATTAGCGAATGTGCCGGCGTTTTACAGTACGCTCAGACATGTTTTGAAGGCTTAAAAGCCTACACAACAGAGGATGGTCACATCGTGTGCTTCCGTCCCGACTTAAATGCAGACAGAATGATTGACAGCTGCAAGCGTCTTGAAATGCCTGTATTCCCTAAGGAGAGATTCATTGACGCTGTTCACGAAGTAGTCGCAGCCAATGAAGCATACGTTCCTCCCTATGGTTCAGGCGCTACATTATATATCCGTCCTTACATGTTCGGAAGTTCACCTGTTATCGGTGTTAAGCCCGCACAGGAATATCAGTTCAGAATGTTCTCTACTCCGGTTGGCCCTTACTTCAAGGGTGGCGTTAAGCCTCTTACCATCCGCGTAAGTGATTACGACCGTGCGGCACCGAACGGAACAGGTCACATCAAGGCCGGACTTAACTACGCAATGAGTCTTTATGCAATCGTTGACGCTCATGAACAGGGCTTTGACGAGAACATGTATCTTGATGCAGCTACACGTACCAAGGTTGAAGAAACCGGTGGTGCAAACTTCCTTTTCGTTACCAAAGACGGCAAGGTTGTTACACCCAAGTCAAACAGTATTCTTCCTTCAATTACTCGTCGTTCGCTTATGTACGTTGCCAAGGAATATCTTGGTCTCGAAGCTGAAGAAAGAGAAGTTTACGTTGATGAATTAAAGGATATGGCTGAATGCGGTTTATGCGGTACGGCAGCAGTTATCTCTCCCGTCGGAAAGATTGTCGATCACGGCAAGGAAATCTGCTTACCCGCTGGCATGAGCGAAATGGGACCTATCACCAAGAAGTTATACGATACGTTAACAGGTATCCAGATGGGTCGTATCGAAGCTCCCGAAGGCTGGATTCATGTAATCAAATAATTTTTACCATAAAAGTAGAGGCCGGAAGATTTTTCTTCCGGCCTTTTATCATGTCTTTTTATTAAAGCTTAAACAATGTTCCGATAATTCCTCGTCCCAAAGCAGCTCCTACGTTGCCGCCGAGTGTCTTTCCGAACTTTCCGCCGGCGCTTCCCAAAGATTTACCAAGTTCACGTCCAATTGTTCCGGCTGTTGTCGATGCAACAGATTTTGTGGCACTCTTAACTGCCTTTCCTTTCTGGGCTTTTTTCCTGGCTTCTTCTTTCTCAAGTCTGGCTGCTTCTTTGGCTGCCTCTTTGTCTCTCGCTGCCTGTTCCTTGGCTGCAAGCTTGTCCTCGGCTGCCTTAAGCGCTTCTTCCGCAAGCGTCACTTCACGTCTTTGCATAAATTCATATGCCGAATCGTTATCAACCGCTTCATAATACTTAACATATAAATCGCTGTTATTGATTACGCTCTGACGTGTTCCTTCATCTATTGTTCCGAGCAGGCTCTTGGGAGGAAGTATCTTGGTGTTCTTAACTATGGTAGGTACACCCTTAAGGTCAAGTACGGATACCAATGCTTCACCTGTTCCCAATGCCTGAAGGACTTCGTATGTGTTAAACTCGGGATTTTCTCTGAAGGACTTGGCTGCTGCCTTGGCGCCTTCCTGCTCCTTGGGAGTATACGCATGAAGTGCATGCTGAACCTTATTTCCGAGCTGCGCAAGTACTCCGTCGGGTACATCCTTGGGATTCTGCGTAATGAAATAAATACCTACACCCTTTGAACGAATAAGCTTAACTACCTGCTCAATCTTTTCCAAAAGTAACTTGTTGGCGGAATCGAAAAGCATATGTGCTTCATCGAAGAAAAATACCATCTTGGGCTTTTCGGGATCTCCCACTTCGGGAAGAGATTCGTACAACTCACTCATCAGCCACAAAAGAAAAATCGAATACATTCTTGAATTTAATGCAAGCTTGGTTGCATCAAGTATCTGAATCATTCCGCGTCCGTCTGAATCCTTGCAAATCCAGTCTTTGATGTTGATGGCGGGTTCTCCGAAGAAAATATCCGCGCCGTCGCTTTCCATTGCAACAATTCCTCTTGTAATTGCCGCTAAGCTGGCTGCTGCGATATTACCGTACTCTGCTTTATAATCAAGTGCCTTCTCGCCTACATAATTGATCATTGCCTTTAAGTCCTTGGTATCAATCAAAAGTAAGCCTTCGTCATCGGCAATCCTGAAAATTATTGAAAGAATATCTGTCTGAATATCGTTAAGTCCCATAATACGGCTCAAAAGCAAAGGTCCCATTTCCGTAATGGTTGTACGAAGCGGTATTCCCTTCTCTCCGTAAACATCCCAGAAATTGACCGGGAACTTTTCCGAATCGAATCCGTCCTTGAAAAGATTCATCTTCTGAGCACGCTCTTTTATGTTGTCGTCTTTTACTCCTTCAAGTACCATACTTGAAAGATCGCCTTTAACGTCTGCAAGAAATACCGGCACGCCCATCTCTGAAAATGACTCTGCCATTACTCTTAACGTAACGGTCTTTCCTGTACCTGTAGCTCCGGCAATCAAACCGTGTCTGTTTGCCATTGAAGGGTAAATATATATTTCCTCATCCCCCGATTTACCAATATATATTTTGCCGTCTTTTACCATAATAATAACTCCTCCGATATTTATTTTCTTTATGCCTTACTCATATAACTTATCATATTATCGGCATAAACGTAAGATTTATAAGTATAATCTTTCGTTAATGCTTTTTAAGCCGTAAAGCGTTTGTAACTACGAACAATGAACTCAGGCTCATGCATAAGGCCGACAGTCCCGGTGTAAGCTTAAGTCCGCACATTCCGTAGAAAACTCCCGCCGCAACGGGTATCAGCAAACAGTTATAAATCAGTGCCCAGAAAAGATTTTGCTTTATTATCGTATATACTCTTCTCGAGAGCTTTATCGCATAAGCCACTTTACTTATTGAACTGTTTAAAAGAATAATGTCCGCACAATCCGTAGCTATATCGCTTCCGCCCGAAACCGCAACTGAAACATCTGCCCCCGTAAGTGCCGGTGCGTCATTTATTCCGTCTCCTACCATCATAATCGTTCTTCCCTGTTCTTTAAGCTTAATAACCTCAGCGTACTTTTCGTCGGGAAGTACGTTACTTATCGTCTTTTCGATTCCGAGATTCCCGGAAACTTTATCGGCGCTTTCTTTATTGTCTCCTGTAAGCAATACACTTTCTATGTTCAGTTTTTTTAGTTCCGATATCGTTTCTTTACTGTCACTTCTCTGTTCGTCACATAACGCCATGACACCCAGATATTTATTGTTTCTTGCAAAATATATTACTGTTTTTCCCTTAAGTAGATATTCGTTTACCGTATCATCCGTCGAAGATACATCAACGTTGCTTTCCTCCATCAATAACCTGTTTCCGGCAAGCAATGTAAGTTCACCTATGTTTACGCTTATTCCTTTTCCGGGTATTACGCTCGACGAATCGATTTGTTCGTTCATCAGTTCCTTAAGCGAATAGCTTTCCAAAGCCTTCTTATTAATGGCCACAGCGTATGGGTGGTTCGACACACGCTCCGCTACCGCTGCCGTGTAAATTAAAACGGGGATTTTTGTTTTGCCCGCAGGACAGATATCCGTGACACTTAGGCTTCCCTTCGTGAGGGTTCCTGTCTTATCGAAAACGACCGTATCAACCCGACCGGCTTTTTCAAGGCTTTCGATGTTTCTTATCAACAGTCCGTTCGTCGCCGCATTTCCGGTTCCGGTCATAACCGCCGTCGGTGTGGCGAGTCCCAGTGCGCACGGGCAGGATACAACCAGTACGCTTATTGCAAAGTTTAGTGCCGCGTAGCAATCCTTCAATATGATCATCCACGTCACGAACGTAACGACACTTACAGCCACCACGATAGGGACAAAATACGAGCTGATTTTATCCGCAAGCCTTACGGATTGCGATTTTGACGTTCCGACCGTCTTTACCGTTCTTACGATGTTTGATAGCACCGTGTCGGCACCTGCTTTGGTAACCTTCACGTTCAAAAAGCCGTCAACGCACATGTATCCGGCATATACTTCGCTTTCCGCGAAGCACTCCTTATATACGCTTTCGCCGGTTAGCGAGGATGTGTCGAAGGAACCGTTTCCCGAAACCACTATACCGTCGGCCGCCAGCCGCTCGCCCGGCCGTATAACCATAATATCGTCGACGGAAAGATTCTTAACGTCGGTTTTTCTTTCGCCGTCTTCCGACAAAATGTTTACCGTATCCGGTAAAAGCCTCGACAACTTGTTGATGGCATCCATCGTTTTTTCCTTCGAGCCGGCCTCGAGCATCTTACCAAGGGTAATCAGCGTAAATATCATTCCGGCGCTTTCAAAGAAGTACATCGTTTCCCCTGTATTTCCCATGGAATTGGGGTTAAGTCTGTTCAACTTATCTGTAAACAAAAAGGTTCCCGTCACGATGATATTTCTTATCACCATCGCCGTGCTGTACAAAAATCCTGCTGCCGCGCCTATCGAAATCAGGGCATCCATCCCCGGCGAACGGTTTATGATTCCTTTAATGCCTTTCTTAAAGTACTCTCTGTTTACGACAAGTATCACAAGCGAAAGCACAAACATTACATACGGATCCGCGTTTTTCACCGACGGAAGCGATAACATTCCCGCCAGATTTAAGTATATCAATGGCAAAAGAAAAATCGCCGAAACAACAAATCTTTTAAACTGCGGGGTGTCTTTTATGGCGTGTCCGCCCCGCTCTTTAGTCTCTTCCGCGGCCGAATTGCTTTCCCCGGCTCCATAGCCTATGTCTTCGACGGCTTTAATGATATCCGCGCTTTTGCATATCTTTTCGTCGTATTCAACCGTCATGAAATTTCCTAAAAGACTTACATTTACGCCGGTCACTCCGTTTACGCGACTCACGGCTCTTTCCACTGCTGCCGCACAGGCACTGCAGCTTAATCCGTAAACTGAAAAATCTTGTTTCATACCGCTCACTTTACTTCCTCAATCTGTAACAGTTTCAAAGCTTCTTCCATTATGCTGTCAATGTCGTAATCGTTGCATATTTCCAAACAGGGTGTTTCGTATTTTTTGCATTCTTCCTTAAAATCTTTGCTGCACTTTATCAGGCGTTCATAATCAAGCTCCTCGTCGTACAGGCGCTTCTCTATTACGCTTTCATATTTCTTAAGAGCTTCTTTGTTGCGACGGATGTATTCTTCACTCATTACGATGAATACGCAATGTATTTCTTTTAAGTACTCTTCGCTGAAGGATTCTTTCCATTCTCCCGGAACGTAACAGCCTTCAAGAATCATGTTCTGGTCATTTTCAATCGCCGTCTTTATCATTTCCGATACCATCGGCCACATGAAATAGCGCATTTCATAGTCATCTTCTGTTGTAAGCTTGGTCATACCGCTTCTTATCAGTCCCATTTTTATATGGTCCAATGATGTATACGGTATATTAAGTCTTTCCATCAATTTCTGCGAAAGATATGTTTTTCCTACATGGCTGCTGCCACCGATAATAATAATCATTTTTCTTTCTCCGTTAAAAAAATATACCCATCGGAAAAATTTTTCCGACAGGTACATTTTAACATGAATCGTCTTTGTAAAAAACGGCTTATTCGAATTTGAAATATATTCCGTATCTTTGTTTGTGCTGAGTGTAATGAAGGATATAGACAAGATTTGAATCCGTTCCTTTCAGGATGAATTTCTTTCCGTCTTCGTCCTTATCAATCTCGAAGTATTTGTCGGGATTTTCCGTAAGTTCCTTTACGCTTCCGTTTAATATCTTTACGGTTTCGCTTTCGGAAGGAACATATTTTTTCTCAAACAAAGGCTTTTCGGGAATTGTTACGTCCACACCGGTTTTGGTTGTAATCATTTCCGTATTTCCGAGACATGCACTCAATACGTAAGGACCGTACTTGAATCCGCATACATTCTTACAATCATAAAGGGTATATGTTTTCATACCCATCGGAAGAGTAATCTCGATTCTGCTTCCGATAGCGAAGCTTCCGTCTATCTTTATGTATCCTTTTTCGCCTTCCTTAAGACTTACGGTTTCATAGTTTATTTCTGTTCCGTTTACCAAAACCGTTACTTCTTTCGAAGCCCAGTAAGGCTTTCGTACATAAAGATTTCCGTTATATCCGCTCTTGAATTCGAGAGTTACTTTATTATCGTCGAGCAATGTTTCTTTTTGCACAAGATATGCTTCTTCATCTTTATAGTCCGACGAAACAAACTGATTTACGATTATGCCGTCTTCGCACTTATAGTAAAAGCTTTGTCCGAGCTTGGTGAAATTCTCCATTCCCGAACCTGTGCAGCACCAGAATTTTTCGGTTCTTGTTCCGTAGGTTTTAAAATATCCCGATGCCATGGGCTGGAAGTATGTTGTCATGCCGGTTTCCGGATTTTGAGAAGACATTATGGAATTTAAAAAGGCGTTCTCATAAATGTCTGCATACTTCACATCGCCGGTAGTTTTAAACAAAAGCGCCGTAAGTTTTAAGAAGTTATACACATTGCAAGTCTCGCAATTGCAATTTGTCCTCTTTTCGTTGAGCATTCTGTCTTTTCTGAAATGTTCCCACTCGGAATTACCACCGGTGATGTATGTATGGTCACAAATAACATATTCTACAAATTTTTCGACATACCTTAAGTATTTCTCTTCGCCCGTAACCAGATATCGTTTCATGGCACCTATATACTTGGGTATTGTTGTGTTGGCATGTACGTTTTCCAAAACGTTCTCGCCGGATTTTGAATTCAAGACCTTTTCAAACAGAGCTTCTTCGTCAAATGCATGTGCTGCCTTAAGATGCTCTTCTTTGTGAGTAAGCATGTATACGTCATAAAGGCAATCATTCATTCCGCCGTACTCTATGATGAATATCTTTTTATGTGTCTCTTCATCCCATTTCGATACTCGGTTATATGCCCAGTCCGCTATGCCGCTTACTATCGTAACTGCTTCTTGGGACAGAGTTTTTGTCTCTTTATTGTCTTTCTCGATGTTGCAAAGGGTTACAAGTCCGGCAATTATCTTGTGGAGGGTATACCACGGAACCCAGGCCTGTGTAAAAATCTCACCCTTTAATTCTTCAACATTGTCAAACTGCTTTTCTATGTTTCCGTCAAGAACAGGCGCGGCAAAAACCAATCCTGTTCCTATCGCGTCCTGACATTCTTTAAGTCCGCTTGTAAGAACCTGCAATCTTGAAAGCAATGCTTCTTTATCCTTTAATGATGTTGTGGCGCTTTCATAAGCCTGCACCATCGCCGTCATTACGTGTCCGAAAGTGTGTCCGCCGATTAAGAGCTTCTCCCATCCGTCGTATCTTTGCGCACCCTTTGTATCCAGACCGGCGTTTTCACGAAATCCGGCAAGTAGTCTGTCGGTGTCCAGCGAAAGAAGGTAATCGATTTCTTTTTCAAGTGAATTAATGTAATAAGGATCTTTAAGTATTACGTTTGAAAGGTTTATTGATTTAATTGATGTGTTCATATTAATCTCCCTCCTGTGCCTTTATTATTGAACATACCCGGCAAAAAATAAATTCCGAAAGGTTGTATTAAGTGTAAAAAGGTTATATATTGTTCGTATAGAGGGGCTATTACGTATGAAAACGATAGATTTCGATTCGAGTCTGGAATTTTTATATCACTGGTGCGGCCGTTTTGTGCCTCCCGGAAACGAATGGATTCATATGACTCGCGAGCTTACCGACTACGAGCTTATGGTAGTCACCGAAGGAACTTTATACATCGCGTCCGATACCGAAGAGTTCACCGTCAATCCCGGTGAATATCTTTTAATGCCTCCGACTGTAAACCAGCACGGTTTCAAGACCGGAAGTTCGAGTTTTTACTGGCTTCACTTTTCCTACAATATGGAAATAAACAATCATGTCATTTGGGACGATACGCCGTTCTATACGCCCGGACATATTTTGATTCCAATGCAGGGCAAGACATCCTCAATTGACAGGATTATCATTCTTTTAAAGCAGCTGATGGATTCTGACAGGCGCTACCGCGAGCCGAACATGAACCGTTATTTTGTGGGCGTTATTCTTTCCGAGCTTTCCGCTTCTTCGAAAGCTTACAAAACGTACGGCAGGGTAAATCGCGGCGAACAGACTTACTCGGATATTTGCGATTACATTTCCTGGCATATTCAGGAACCTTTAAAGGTTTTGGATATCGCGAAATACTTTGGATACAACGAAAAATATCTGACAACGTTTTTCAAAAACCACAGCGGTATTTCCATTAAGCAATATATTCTGGATGTAAAAACCGAGCGCGCCAAAGCTCTGCTTTCGGAAACGTCACAACCGGTTTCCATGATTGCTTACAGTTTGGGATATACCGATGCTCATAACTTTTCTAACGCGTTTTCCTTAAAAACCGGGCTTTCTCCCACTATGTGGCGGGAGACTTATAATCATCACAACAATTTCAATGTATAACGAACCTTTTTAGTGCATTCGCTTTCTTATGGATGTATACTAATTATGTTATAAACATTACAAACGGAGGATTTCTTATGGCTAAAACACTTATGGATGTTCTTTCTCTTTGCGAAGACGAAGATGTTCGCTTTGTCGATTTCAAAATGACTGATATCGACGGAAGATGGCGTCATTTAAGCATTCCCGTAGAACGCTTAACACCCGACACCTTAAAATACGGAATCGGTTTCGACGGTTCCAACTATGGTTACGCACCTATTGAGTCCAGTGATATGGTTTTTGTTCCCGATCTCGACACAGCAGTTTTGGATCCTTTTGCCGAGACTCCTACTCTTACAATGATCGGTGACGTTATGGTTATCGATCGTCCCGAAAACCGTCCTTTCGACCAGTATCCCAGAAACGTTGCAAAGCGTGCTGTTGAATACATGAAAGAACAGGGTATTGCCGATGAAATGATTATCGGTCCCGAATTTGAATTTTATGCTTTTGACGAAGTTGAATACACCAACAAGCCCAATGAAACCGGCTTTAAGGTTGACAGTACTCAGGCTGAATGGAGCACCGACAACAACGGTTACCAGACAATGCACAAGGCCGGATACCACTCCGATATTCCGCTTGATACCAATGTTAATCTTCGTAACAACGCCTGCATGTACCTTGAGGACTGGGGTGTTAAAGTAAAATATCATCATACCGAGGTTGGCGGATGCGGTCAGCTCGAAATCGAAGTTGAGCTTGATGAAATGACCAAGATGGCCGACAACACCATGGTTGCCAAGTACGTTATCAAGAACACCGCCGTAGAAGAATGCAAGACCGCAACTTTCATGCCCAAGCCCATAGCCGATGAGGCCGGAAGCGGTATGCATGTTCATATGCTTCTCAAGAAAGACGGCAAGCCTTTATTCTACGATGAAAAGGGTTATGCACAGCTTAGCGACACTGCTTTATACTTCATCGGTGGTCTTCTTAAGCATGCATCTTCATTATGCGGTATCACAAATCCTTCAACTAACTCCTACAAGCGTCTTGTTCCCGGATTTGAAGCTCCCGTTACCGTAGGCTACGCTATGGCTAACAGAAGTGCTGTTGTAAGAATTCCCGCTTATGCCAAGTCTCCTTCCGCTAAGCGTTTCGAACTTAGAAATCCCGATGCTACCTGCAATCCTTACTATGCTTATGCAGCTATTCTTATGGCAGGTCTTGACGGTATCAAGAACAAAATCGATCCCAAGAAAGAAGGCTGGGGTCCTTACGACTTCAATCTTTATTCTCTTTCCGATGAAGAAAAGGCTAAAATCGACAGTCTTCCTTCTTCCCTTAACGAAGCTTTACAGGCTCTTCGCGACGATCATGACTATCTTACCGCCGGCGGAGTATTCCCCGAAAGACTTCTTAACATCTGGATTGAAAGAAAGCAAATGGAAGCCGACAGAATTTCAAAGATTCCTACTCCCGCCGAGTATGAGATGTATTACAGCTTATAATTTGTGTTAAAGATTTTTGTCATTTGGAGTTACGCATGATAGATACAAACACCGTTTCAATTAACTTTATAAAGAAGGAAGTTTTTACCGGTTCCGATAACGGTATGAGATATCGTCTCGAAAAGGGCGACGAAGAGCTTCTTGCCTATGTATGGCCCGAGCCGTTCAATTTCGCCAGCACGGATGACTCCCTTAAGGAATGTGCCCATTTCGAATGGTCGTCTCAGGGCAAAGAGGATGCCGTTAAATGGCTTAACGACATGCATAGCGCCCGTGCCGATTTCTGGGCGGAAATGAAACGCAGACCTTTAACGGAAATTTTTGCCAATCACCAAAAACAATAGTAAGAATCCTCCGAAAATTCTTTTTTCGGAGGATTTCTGTATGACCGCTGCGCTTATTTTTCATCGCATACCTGGAAGATGTAAAACTTAAGATAATAACTTTCATCAGCGGCCCAAAGAATCGGGTGGTCGCAAGCCTGAGTTCTGAACTCGACCTGTCTGATTCTTTTATGTACCGCTTTGGCTGCCTGAGCAATCGTCTGAGTAAGTAATTCCTGGGTCATGAAATGCGAGCAGGAGCAGGATGCGAGAAATCCGCCGTCCTTAACGAGTTTGAGGCCTTTCATGTTTATCTCTCGGTATCCTTTTATTGCGTTTTTGGTAGCTTCCTTGGATTTGGTAAACGCGGGCGGGTCAAGAATAACTACATCGTATTGTTCTCCCTGCTCGTATAATCTCGGAAGCTCATCCAATACATTTGCAACTTTGAAGTGAACGGTGTTTTCAAGTCCGTTTAACTTTGCATTGGCCTGTGCCTGCATGACTGCAAATTCGGAAATATCAAGTCCCGTAACATCCTTTGCGCCCGCAAGTCCGGCGTTAAGTGCAAACGTTCCCATATGAGTGAAGCAATCAAGAACCTTCTTATCTTTGCAAAGTTTTTGAATTGCCAGTCTGTTATATTTCTGATCCAAAAAGAAACCTGTTTTCTGTCCGTTTACCACATCAACCATGTAGTGAACTTTGTTTTCAACAATTTCTACGTTCGTATCAAATTCCTCTCCCATGAAACCTTTATAAGGAGAAAGTCCTTCTTTTTTCCGAACGGGAGCATCGCTTCTTTCATAAACTCCCTTAATGGGAAAGCCATCCTTGGCCAAAATGTCTTTAAGAAGATTGACGATTGTTTCTTTTAACCTGTCAATTCCGAGTGCCAGCGATTCTACAACAAGAACATCGTTGTACTTATCGATTACAAGCCCGGGAAGCCAGTCTGCCTCACCGAATATGATACGGCAGCAGTTAAGGTCCTCTTGAGGCATGGTCTCTTTACGATAGTTCCATGCATTTAAGACTCGCATTTTTAAAAATTCTTCGTTTATCTCTGTTTGCGGATTTCTGGTAAGCATTCTTATGCGGATTGTGGAATTTTGATTAATAAATCCGCTTCCCATTGGGTATCCGTCAAAGTCGTGAACCATTACTATGTCACCGTTTTTGAAGGTTCCGGTAATCGAAGCTATCTCATTGTCGTATATCCAGCTTCCGCCGCTTTTTAGCGCACGGCCTTCGCCCTTTTTTAACGTCACTATTACGTTTTTAACGAGATTCTCCATTTTTACCTGCCTTTCCATGGCCAAAAAGCTTTTTGAATAAAAGATTAATCAGATCTGCCATTTTGGCAACTCCGCCTGCGCTGTAAATCGTAAGGAACACGAAATACGGCATGCAGTATCTGCCTTTCGCCTCCCACATCAGGCTAAACAAAAATCCTCCGATAAATGCAATCATCAGCAATACGTTCATCGGTGTATTGTCGTGCCTGATGGAAAAGACAACATACAAAAGTGCAAAGAAATACGCTACCGTAAGATATTTGTTCATAAAATCCGATACTTTTTGGGGGCCGTCTCCGGAGAAAAACTTTACCGCCAGCTCCCCGGCTGTTTCATAATTGGTCACCGTCATATAAAGCGAGTCGAATGTCGGCTCAATCCACTGCTCCAAAACCTTATATCTGAAAAAGTCGTATGAAAAGCGGGGATTTTCCTTGAAATATTCAACTCTTTCCTTGATGTCATTTTTAACGTATTCACTTACTACCTTTGTATCGGTTCCCTGATACCACCAGGTCGCCTCATTGTATCCGTTGTAATATCCGACACCCGTTTTGTCATACGGATCTCCCTGAAGACCCATTGCTATCCATCCTACAGACGGAATCGGATTATTCATTTTCTCGCCGCCTTTGTGCTCAAAGTGTAACAAAACAGCGCTTTTCGTAACCAACGGTAAGAATATTAAAAGGCCGGCCGCCAAGAGCATCAACGGCTTTTTCCGTAAAAGCATGAACAAAATGATTGAAATAGCGCATGCTATCAAAAAAATTAACGTGTTTTCCCTCACAAGAACGGATACACATGCCACTAAAATCGCCCAAAAGATGTAGTCAATTTTATTTTGCTTCATCCACTTAATTATCATAAGCGCTATAAACAGGCATCCGACAATCGACGGCAAATCTCCGTAAATAAACGTTACGTAAATATTCAGCGGAAAGAAAAGTGTTGTGGCAACAATTGCGAAAAAATCCGCGGTTTCGTTGTGGAATAACTCATCGCACAAAAAGAATGAAAGAATTATTATTGCCAAAATAAAAAATACGTTCAAATCCTGGAATATCGAAAAGTGGTCCCAGAACTTCAAAAACGGCATTTCCATTAATATCAACCCAAACTGCTGGGGAAACTTATGAAGATATGTGTTGGCCATATCGGAATAATCGCCGTTTACAAAAGAAAGCGCATCGTTGTAAACCTGCGCCTGATCCCAGTACGGCTCGATGTATGCCTTCGTAACGTAAGCAAACATGGAAACTGCCACAATAACGCAGTCCGTTATTAAAAAGATTACGACTCTTTGATATCTGCTCTTCTGATTCTTGGCGCCCAGGAAAATTATTTTGGAAATAATATAGAATACTGCTGCCGTCGCTACAATAAGAAGCAAAGACTGAAGTCTTGAATCCGGCGCTTCATATGTAACCACACCTTCATTTCTGAAATCACTTACGAAAGTGTAATGCATTGTATTGTATGTAAGATATGTAAGGAAAAGACCGCTTAATATGCAAACAGCTTTTCCGAGAAAATCCACTAATTTTTTCACGCCGACTCCGTTTCCGCTTATGAAAGCTACAATCCCAAATTCATGTTTATCTTAGAAAGAAGAAAGACTATCCCTAAGGATAATCTTTCTATTTAAATGCCCATTTCTTGTTTATAAAATAATTTAACGGCACGGTAATTACAAGGCTGATAAGCTCTCCCAAGGCCTCTCCCAAAAATCTTGCATCGAAGCCTTCGGAAATTTTAGTCGTAATTAATGCCAGCGAATCCATGTACCTCGGAAGTCCGATAACCGTTACGCACACAAACAAAATGCCAAGTGACAAAAGATAACCGCCACCGTACGCAATGTATGTTTTTATCAACGCCTTCCACCATACACGACGGTTGTTCTCGTCTTCCTTGAAAACATACTTGTTGTTCCAGTAAAATGCATTCAAAACACTCAGCATAAAGCCGGCGATGCTGGCAACAACATAATTGACCTTAAGGAAAATAAGAAGAACGTAAACGCCCTCACTGATGAGCGTATTGGAAACACCTACGATAGCGAACTTAATAAACTGCCAAAAGTTTTTCATGGAAAAGTTTCTTGCGTTGCCTTCTTCATTACTCTTCATCTTGAGATTCCTTAGTCGTCTTAATCACTTCATCAATAATGAACGGCGGACGATTTCTGGCCGCGTCAAGAATTCTCCAAATGTACTCACCCAAAATGCCGAGCATCATCAAAATCAAACCGGCGGATAAAAGAACGACGCACATAAGTGACGACCAACCCGCGATAGGCGTCCTGTTGGTAAAGTACTCAACAAGAATGGAAATGAAAAGTGCTACTGAAAAAATGTCGAAAATCACGCCGACATAAATCATAAATCTTACAGGGGCAAAAGAAAAACTTATGAGCGAATCCAGCACAAGCTTAACTTTCTTGGCGATTGTCCAGCGGGACTTACCCTTCTCGCGGTCTCTTCGGTCGAAAGGAATCATTTCGGTCTTGAAGCCCGCCCACATAACCTGAAGCGTAAGGCTTGAGTTTCTCTCATCAAGTCTTTCCAAAACCTCGATAACCTTGCGGTCGATAAGATAGCAATCGCAACCGCCCGAAGGCATATCTTTATTTACGAATTTTCTTATAAGACTGTAATATCTGTTTGCAAAAAATACTTTAAGCTTACTCTCGTCTCTTGAACGACGAACAGCAAGGACAACCTTGTTTCCTCTCTTCCAGCTTTCGTACATCTCAAGAATCAAAGTTGAATCTTCCTGCAAATCGGCCTGCTTGGTAACGGCGCAGTCACCGGTACATACGGATAAACCTGCCAAAAGAGCGGCATGTTCGCCAAAGTTCTTGGAAAGCTTAACGAGCTTAACATTCTCGTCCATGGATTTAATCTCTTCCATGATTTCGAAAGAATTGTCTTGCGAACCATCATCAACCATAACAATTTCATAGTCTCCGATAGTAGGAAAAATCTTTTCCTTCATATCAAGATAAAGGTCCATTAACGTATCCGAATTGTAATAAACGGGAATAACTATTGATATTTTACTCATTTAAAAGACCTTTCTCTTTAAGATACTTAATATAATCATCGTAATTTCTGATATACTCGCTGCCGTCATAGTGTCTGCTGCATAATACAAGCAAAACCGAATCGGCGCTGAAATCATACATGTCTTTCCAAACATTATTGGCAAGATAAAGACCCATTCTGGGACGGTTAAGTTCAATAACCGCTGTTTCCTTACCGTTGTCGACCTTCACCTTGCTGGAACCGGCTACATTAACGAGAAGAAACTCCGTTTCCTTGTTGGCATGCTGTCCGCGAACAACAGTAGAGTCGGAGCCGTAAATATAGAACGCGCGCTTAATATCAAAAGGAATATCGATACCGTCGCCCTCTATAACAACAAGGTTACCGCGCTCATCGCCAAAATCGGGAAATTCAATTACTTTATACTGTTCTTCGAGCTTCATACAAACCTATATTTCACAAAGTGAAAACCTTTCATTAATATCTGTTGATAACATCTATAACATATTGCTGTTCTTCATCGGTCATTCCGTTATAAATCGGAATAGACAAAACCGTTGACGCATATTGCTCGGTAATCGGCAAATCGCCCTTCTTGTGACCGAGATATTCATAAGCTTCGGAAAGATGAGGCGGAATGGGATAGTGAATAATCGAACCGATTCCGTTATCCTTCAAATACTTCATAAAATCATCGCGGGTTTCACATTTAACAACAAATTGGTGCCATACGGCATCGCAATTATCTCTAACCTTGGGAAGAACAATCTTTTCATTCTTAATTCCGTCAAGGTAAACACCGGCAATTTTCTTGCGCTCCTTGGTTAATTCATCCATGTGAGAAAGACGAACTCTCAAAAGACCGGCCTGAATTTCATCAAGTCTTGAATTGGCGCCGACAACCTCATTGTAGTATCTGACTCTGCTGCCGTAGTTACGAAGCATTTTCATATCTTCGTAAAGCTTCTCATCATCGGTTACGATAGCACCGCCGTCTCCGAAAGCTCCCAGGTTCTTGGACGGGTAAAAAGAAAAACATCCGATATCCGAAAAAGAACCGGTCATCCTGCCCTTAAAACAAGAGCCGTGAGACTGCGCACAATCTTCCACAAGTCTTAAACCGTGTCTTTTACAAATATCGCTTATTTTATCCATATTGGAAGCCTGACCGTAAAGATGAACAACCAAAACAGCCTTGGTCCTCTCTGTGATCAACGCTTCAATCTTTTCTGCATCAATATTAAAATATTCATCAGGCTCACAAAAAACGGGAGTAGCCCCATTTATGGTTATTCCCATTACGCTGGCGATATAAGTATTACCCTGAACGATAACTTCATCGCCCTCTTTGATATTCAAAGCCTTAAAAGCAAGCCATAATGCATCGAGTCCGCTCGCAAGACCTACACTGTAACGAGTACCCACATAACGCGCAAACTCTTCTTCAAAAGAAGAAACTTCTTTCCCGAGAACGTACCAGCCCGAGCGAAGAACCTCGATAGCTTTATCTTCAAATTCTTTCTGATATCTCAAAAATCCTCTGTCAAGTCTGTTAGCTTGAACTTCCATAATTAATATTATCTCCTTAAAGGCTTATTTATGGCGAGAATCTATATGCCGTATCAGTTTATAGTATCATATTTTCTATTTTCGCACAATAACAGTACCCGTGCATTCCATTACGGGATCGTCATTAATAATCTCACCGACACTGTCTACAACAATACGACCTGACTTAACGTTCTTAATTGATACCACATGGCTGTAAATATCCGCATCAACATCAGAATATTCAAATGCCAGATCCGTTTCGTCCATCGTACAATTGATAAGCTTCAAATTGCTGCAATAGCAAAAAGGCTGGGTTCCGATAATCTTACAATTTTCAAGAGTAAGTCCGTCGGAAAACCATCCGAGATACTCGCCCTTTACCAGGCTGTTCTTAACGGTAACGTTATGTGCATGCCAAAATGCATCCTTGGTATCTAAAGAACAATCCTCAATAAACAGGTTTTCATTATACTGGAATGAGTATTTACCCTTCATGCGAATATTCTTCATGGTGATGTTTTCCGAATCAAGGAAAAGATATTCCGATGAAATGGAGCCATTGGTCAAAGTAATGGAATCACACTTCCATCCGAATTCAGCGGAATGAATCTCGCAATTATCAATTTTAATACGATTGCACTCTCTGACTGCCTTGACGCCACCGATATAGCTCTGCGAAATGGTGCCGTCATTGCTGTACCATAATGCAGCTCTTACGTTCTGATCCATGGAAGAATTTTTCATGGAAAAAGTCTGAACATGCCACATCGGATATCTTAATGAAAAAGCACAATTGTTTACTTCAATATCTCTCGCCTCTTTTAAAGCAGATTCACCATCCTGAGGACCTGAAAAATAACAGTTATTTAATTCCGCATTTTTCAAATTATAGAGAGCTCTTTCCTCATCCATGCTTTTATTGGATATTACCTGCTCTTTAGACATAACCTTACCTCCGAAACATTAATTCATAATATAATCTTTCGATTTATTTTATTAAGATTGAAAAATAAACCATAACTCTCCTGCTCAACTACAATACATCAATATAATTATAAATAGAATCGATTTTTACAACAATCATCAATTTTTACAATTCCTGAAACGATATTTTATACAAATAATAATCGCCCGGGAACTTCAAGCTCCCGGGCATTAAAAATCACATCTTAGTTAAATGCTTCTCTGGCGGCATATGATGTATGTAATAACTCATGAGCCTTGTGTGAATTGGGCTCACCTAAAAACTCATCATACAATGCCTTGATCTGAGGATTATTGTGTGACTGACGTAAAACCTGTCTCTCATCTTCGGAATATAAAGCATTGGCACGCTTCTCGATATAAGTATCCATGATGTCATCATCTTCGTTGGGTAAGAAGCACTCACGAACATAAGGCTGTCCGCCACCGTTTACGCAACCGCCGGGACATCCCATGATTTCGATAAACTGGTATTTGCTTTCGCCCTTCTTTATCTGATCCATCAAAACCTTGGCATTCTTCATGCCGTGAGCAACCGCAACGTTAATCTTTTGTCCGTTAAGGTCAAAAGAAGCTTCCTTGATTCCGTCAAAACCTCTGACCTCGGTAAACTTAACTGCTTCGTGCTCTTTACCCGTAAGTACAAAGTGTGCTGTACGTAAAGCAGCTTCCATAACACCGCCCGTTACACCGAAAATAACTCCGGCACCGGTGTACTCACCGATAATATCCTTATCGAACTCTTCGTCGGGAAGCTTGTCAAATCTGATACCGCTTCTCTTTATAAGCTTTGCAAGTTCTCTTGTTGTAAGAACCGCATCAACATCCTTAAGTCCGTTTGTTACAAGCTGTTCTCTTTCTTTTTCAAACTTCTTGGCTGTACAAGGCATGATTGATACTACAAACATATCCTTGGCATCAACCCCGATCTTGTCTGCATAGTAGTGCTTAAGAATTGCACCCTGCATTTCATGAGGAGACTTGCAGCTTGAAAGGTGTGAAATCTGATCTCCGTAATAGTATTCGCAGTAGTTAATCCATCCGGGTGAGCATGATGTAATCATAGGAAGTACACCGCCGTTTTTGATGCGGCCCAAAAGCTCTGTAGCTTCTTCCATGATGGTTAAGTCTGCTGCAAAATCGGTATCGAATACTTTCTTGAATCCGAGTCTTCTTAATGCGGCAACCATCTTTCCGGTAACGGCAGTTCCGACCTTCATGTCGAACTCCTCGCCGAGAGCTGCTCTTACTGCGGGAGCTGTCTGAACAACAACATACTTGCCTGCACGCATAGCATCGTCAACCTTGTCGATTTCCGATTTTTCCATTAATGCGCCGGTAGGACATACGCTTACGCACTGTCCGCACATGATACAAGGTGAATCAGCGAAATTTCTGTTTTCCGCAGGAGCTACGATAGTGTTGAAACCACGGTTCTCAAATCCAAGAACTCCGTTTCCGTGTGCATTGGCACATCTTGCAACACATCTTCCGCAGAGAATACATTTTGAAGTATCTCTTACAATTGAAGGATTGCAGGTATCTACGGTAGTAGGTGTCTTTGTTCCTTCATACATATTTTCTCTGGCACCGACAAGCTGTGCAACGTGAAGAAGCTCACACTTACCGTTCTTATCACACTGCTGGCAGTTCATCGAGTGATTTGAAAGAAGAAGTTCAACGGATGTACGTCTTGCTGCTGCTGCCTTGGGTGATGAAATAGTAATTTCCATACCTTCATTTACAGGATATACGCAGGAAGCAACAAGTCCTCTTGCGCCGGTAGCTTCTACGAGACATACTCGGCATGAACCTCTGTTACATTCACCGTGATTGAAAGCACACAGTGAAGGAATTTCATATCCGCACTTTCTTGCGGCTTCAAGAATAGTTAATCCCTCTTCAACCTGATAAGGGATTCCTTCGATTTTAATATTTACCAAACTCATCGTCTTTCCTCCCTCATTTCTTCTCTATAGCACAGAAGCGGCAAGATGATTGACACAAACCGCACTTAATACATTTACTCTGGTCGATAACAAAAGGTTCTTTTCCGACAACACCCGTAATTGCTCCGACAGGACACTGACGAGCGCAAAGTGAACATTTCTTACACTTTTCAGGGTCTACCTCGTATCTCATAAGGTTCTTGCAAACCTTGGCGGGACACTTCTTGTCAACGATATGAGCAACATATTCGTCTCTGAACTGAGAAAGGGTAGAAAGAATCGGGTTGGCTGCTGTCTGACCGAGAGCACATAATGAACCGATCTTGATTGTGGAAGCAAGCTCTTCCAAAGCTTCCAAATCTTCCATTGTAGCTTTACCGTCGCAAATCTTCTTGAGGTATTCAAGAAGTCTCTTTGTACCGATACGGCAAGGAGAACATTTACCGCATGACTCGTCGCAAATAAATTCCATGTAGAACTTGGCAACGTCAACCATACAGTTGTCTGCGTCCATTACGATGGCACCGCCGGAACCCATCATTGATCCCTTGGCTACAAGGCTGTCGAAATCGATAGGTGTATCAAGATCTTTCTCTGTAAGACATCCGCCCGAAGGACCACCGGTCTGAATAGCTTTAAACTTCTTTCCGCCGGGGATTCCGCCGCCGATATCATAAATAAGTTCTCTTAATGTAGTTCCCATGGGAACTTCAACAAGACCTACGTTATTAATCTTTCCGCCCAATGCAAATACCTTGGTTCCCTTGGACTTTTCAGTACCAAGCTTAGCAAAGCTTTCTGCACCGTTACGGATAATATAAGGAACACAAGCAAGAGTTTCAACGTTGTTAACGATTGTAGGACTCTGCCATAATCCCTTAACTGCAGGGAACGGAGGACGGGGTCTGGGCATACCTCTCTGACCTTCGATAGAGTTAAGAAGAGCTGTCTCTTCACCGCATACGAAAGCACCTGCTCCAAGTCTAATGTGACATCTGAAGGAGAAGTTTGTTCCTAAAATGTTATCGCCCAAAAGTCCGATTTCTTCGGCCTGCTTAATAGCGAGTTTAAGTCTGTTAACAGCGATGGGATATTCCGCTCTTACATAGAAATAACCGTTCTGTGCGCCGATTGCATATCCTGCGATAACCATACCTTCAATAACCGCAAGGGGGTTACCTTCGAGAATGGAACGGTCCATGAACGCACCGGGGTCACCCTCGTCACCGTTACATACTACATACTTGTCTCCGTCGGGCTGAGCATAAGCGAACTGCCACTTACGACCTGTAGGGAAGCCGCCGCCTCCGCGTCCGCGAAGTCCTGATTCAAGAATGGTATTAATAACTTCCTGTCTGTCTGTATTTAAAGCTTTTGCAAGTCCTTCAAAAGCACCTGCGCCCAAAGCTTCGTTAATATCTTCGGGATTGATTACGCCACAGCCGTGTAATGCGATACGTACCTGCTTTTTGTAGAAAGTAATATCTTCCTGCTTGGTAACCTTTTCCTGTGTAGTGGGGTCAACATATAAAAGTCTTTCAACTACACCGCCGCCGACAATATCCGTATCAAGGATTTCATCAACGTCTTCAATCTTTACCATACGGTAAAGAGTATCTTCGGGATAAATCTTAACGAAAGGACCCTGTGAACAGAAACCGAAACAACCTACCTGGTTTACCGTTACCTTATCGGAAAGACCTCTCTTTTCGATTTCTTCTTCAAATTTCTTTCTGATGGCATCGGAATTACTTGAAAGACATCCTGTACCACCACATAAAACTATGGCTCTTTTAGAGTTGTCGCCGTTAAACTTGGCAGCAAGACAAGCGGAACATTCCTGCTGTTTGGCCTTAAGTTCTTCAAAATTCTTAATCATTATTCGTTACCTCCTGTGCACGGAGTTCATCGATAATACCGGGGATTGCGCTTAATGCAACCTTCGGATATACCTTTCCGTTGATAGATACTGCCGGAGCAATACCACACGCACCGATGCAACGAAGAGCATCAAGTGTGAATAAACCGTCTTCGGTTGTCTCACCGGGCTTGATTCCCAGAATATCAGAGAACTTATCGATTACCTGCTGTGCACCCTTAACGTAGCAAGCAGTTCCCAAGCAACATCCGATAACAAATTTTCCCTTCGGTTTTAATGAAAAGAATGAGTAGAATGTAACAACACCGTAAATCTCAGCTACGCTTACGCCGGTCTTTTCCGAAACAATCTGTTGAACATCAAGCGGAATATAACCATATTCCTTCTGAATATCACTTAAGATCATCATCAAAGGTGTCTTCTCATCCTGATAGCGATCGCAAATTTCATTAATCTTTGCTACCGCAGCTTCACTTAAATGAGCCATGTCAGCCCCTCCTATAAAAAAATACTGATAAACCTAATAAACCATTGAAAAGTTTACACGAATCAACAGTATAAATCAAGGCTTCCCGGCAATTTAGTTAAAAAATTAACATTTTTTCTTACATATGTAATCCCAATCAGACAGCAACGTATGCTCCGGCCTGAACTTTCCACATCTGTGCATACTTTCCGTCCTTTTTCAAAAGCTCTTCATGGTTTCCTTCTTCCACAATCCGGCCGTTTTCAAGCATGATAATTCTGTCTGCCAGTCTGGTGGTTGAAAGTCTGTGCGAAATAAAAATAACCGTTTTATCTTTCGTTGCGGTAAGCATTGCATGGTTAAGCTGATACTCTGCAATGGGGTCCAAAGCACTTGAAGGCTCGTCGAGAATCATGAGTCCCGCCTTTGTGTAGAACACTCTTGAAATAGCGAGCTTTTGTGCCTCGCCACCCGAAAGGTCCACACCGCCCTCTTCGATTTCCGTAGTCAACGGAGTTTTTAGACCATCCTCCATTTTCTCAATTCGCGACAATAAACCGCTGTCGGAAAGAGCTTCTTTGGCCTTAATATCATCACCGTTTTCGGAAATATTCATCACAACATTTTCTTTTACCGTTCCGGCAAATATTTTAAAGTCCTGGAATACCGTTCCGATTGACTTTCTGTATGAAGAAAGCTCGTAGTTTTTGATATTCTCTCCGTCAAGAATTATCTCTCCTGTATTAGGGTCGTAAAGTCGCATCAGCAGCTTAACGAGTGTCGTCTTTCCGGCTCCGTTATAACCTACGAGAGCAATCTTCTCTCCCGGATGAATGTGAAGTGAAATATCCTTCAAAAGCATTTCCTCGGGGTCCTTCGCGTAAGCAAAGTTCACATCCTCAAGCTTAATATCCTTCGCACCTTCCATGGGGACAATGCTTCCTTCATTCCTGACTTCCGGTACATAATCCAAAAACTTTCTGATTCTTTGAACATACAAGCTTGTCTCGCATGCGAACGGATACGTATCCGTGAAAATACGAAGACCTCTCTTCATTCTTCCGAAAGAGTTGTACAATATTGCAACACTTGAAAATGAAAGAGCATGCTGCACGGTCGCGCGGAATACAAGGTATGAAATGTAAACAACATCGCTGAAGAAATCGTTGGCAAGGTAACCCTGGCAGAAATTCTGAAGGAAATGCTTCTTACCGTTTTTCTTCTCTATTTTATATATTTCCTCGTTGGCCTCATCAAACCTCTCCATCAAAATGTCCGAAACTTCCGGGTTAAGACGAAGCTCTTTGGCATAATCCTTCATGTAAAATACGCGATTTACGTAGTTTCTTTTTCTTTCGAAAGGATTTTTTGCAATTCGAATTTTATAAGAAAGCTTGTTGTAAAGCTGCGTAAATATAAAGGTTAAGACAAAAGAAACAACCGCGAAAATTATTGAAATACCGTCTTTACTGAAGAAGTAAATTCCCGTGGTAATCAAAACGGCAATTCCTCCGCAAAGGTTTTGTAAAAATACAATGCATCGGTCAATCTGATTGTCTACCTCGGCGATGGCAAGTACCATGTCATTGTAATAATCGGGATTGTCATAGCACTTAAGGTCCAGCTCCTTGGCCTTTTCATAAAGCATGAGTTTTACTTTTTCCCTAACCTTGGGTCTGTTTTTCTCCTGAACGTAATCGCCTACCCATACGGTAAATACCATTCCGAGTGATATGCACAGAAACAGAAGAATAATCCAGAAAGCAACCGTCCTGAACGGATAGTTGAATTCTGCTGCCTCCAGAACATAACCGATGCAAACCGTATGCTCGAAATAAATCGATACCTGGTTACGGATGGCATCCAATACCGGGAAAATAACAAACGCGGGTGATGCTTTTAAACAAAGACTTATAAGAAACTTATTGTTGTCAAATACCTGTTTTACAGACTGTTTTGTTTCGTCTTTTTTCCTGTTCATGCAATCACCTCCTTTTCATCTATGGCAAGATAATTGGCTGCCTGATGCTTGTACATCTTGGCGTAAGCCTTGTCGTCTTCCATAAGCTTACGATGCGTACCTTCCTCAATAAGCTTTCCGCCCTCCAGCATAAAAATCTTGTCGCAATCCTTAACCGAGGAAAGTCTGTGGGAAATAAACAAAAGCGTATGATGTGAGCCTTCCTTCATTATGTTTTTGAAAAGGTCGTACTCCGCTATGGGGTCCAAAGCACTTGACGGCTCGTCAAAAATCTTAACCGGCGACTGCTTGGCAAAAGTTCTTGCCACCGCAAGCTTCTGACTCTCACCACCCGATAAAATTGCGCCCTCTTCATCAAACTCCTTGGTCATCATCGAGTCGATGCCCTGCGAAAGCTTTGTAACTCTTTCATATATTCCCGCCTTCTTCAAGGCATCAATAACCACTTCGTTTTCTTTTGCCGGATCATCCGATATACGGCGTCCCATAAGAACATTTTCCTTTACCGTCATACCGAATAAGGCAAAATCCTGAAACGTCGTTGAAAACATGTCGCGGTATGCGTGCAGGTTGTACTCCTTTATGTCGCGACCGTTAAGCTTGATTACTCCCGAAACCGGATCGTAAAGACGCAGTAAAAGCTTTATGATTGTGGTCTTTCCGGCTCCGTTGTGACCTACAAGCGCTGCCTTTTCTCCTTTCTTTATGACAAAAGAAAGATTCTTTATAGTCTCTTCATCCTTGTAAGAAAAGCTTACATTACAAAATTCAAGTTCCTCGAATTCGCCGGGAATAATTCCGTCACTGTTTTCCGGAATAGTCTCCTTATACTCCAAAAATCCGCGGATGTTATTGATATAAATTCCGGACCTCATAATGGCAACAATGTCATCAAAAAGACCGATAAGAATCCAGGTCATCGATACCATCATACTGGTCATGATAGTAAGCTGTGCCAGAGAAATCGTTCCCATAACAAGGCATTTGTAAATTGCGTAGAAGAGAATACCTTCGAAAATGGTTGAAAACGTAAAAGTAATTCTCCAGAAGTTAAGGTGTGCATTCTTAAAAGCATACTTTCCGGCAATTCTTACATTATCATCCGTCGCATCGCTGTACTGTTTCTTCAACAGATTGAAAATCGGGAAAAGCCTGATTTCCTTGGCGTAATCGGGAAGATATATCGCACGGTTTACGTAGTTCAGAATTTTGTTGTTTGAAGCCTGCTCGGTGTAACGCTTGAATTCGTACTTGTTCTTTAAGTTACCGAAAAGGAAGTTACCGATAAGCGGGCAAATGATGAAAAGAACCGCAAAACGGTCGATTTCAAACATAAGGGCAAAAACAAAACCGGTTGCTATCGCTCCGGAAATCATTCCCCAGAAGTGCTTGGTGACATCGATTATCTTCGTATCGGCGCCGTCCATTGCCATAGTGTACTTCTTGTAAAAATCCGCATCTTCGTAACATTTGAGCTCTACATTTTTTGCTTTGTTGTAAAGCTTCGTGTAGATTCTTTTGTATACTCTTGCGGTTTCCGGCGGGTACACCGCATTCATGTAGTAGAAATAATAAATGCTTAAAGACATGATAATTGCGGCACAAATCAGAATATACCTGAAAATGTTTGTAAAGCCTTCGTTGTGGTCCAAAGCATCTACTATTCTTTTCATGAACACCGATGAAAAGAATACCCACTGGAAATACTCGTTGGCATTAATGATAATGCAGTTGATAAAAATTATCGGTGAAAAAGAAATACCCAGTTTAAGGGCATAAGCAATATTACCGATCGTTTTCTTGAGAGGTAATTTTTCTTCGTTTTGATTCTTATTCTTCATAAATCCTCCATAAATACCGTTACGCATGATACTTTGTCGTATAATCGGAAAATAAAAACCACCCGTCCAAAAGACAGGTGGTTAATAAACATAAACCGGTATGCGTAACAGCAAGGCGTCAGCCTTTCCTTCGATAACCTTTTCCTGTTCTTTTAGAAGGACGACAAATATAAGAAGCAACGTGTTCGTATCTTCTTGCTTCTTCATGCATAACATAACAATTGACCACTGGATTGGTGTTAATTGTAAACATTAATTTGTATCCTCCTTTCGAAAATTAATTATCGATATAATACAAAGATTATTTTTCTTTGTCAACAACTTTTTATTCTGATTCGATATAGGCAAAAGAAACGATTACTTTAAAAAGATCACCGTCTATTTCTATATCAAAAAAACCCTTTTGAAGCTCCGTAAGACTCTTTGCAATATTGAGTCCGAGGCCGTTGCCTTCCGTATTTCGGGATGCATCCGCTCTGACAAATCTTTCCATAAGTTCATTGGCATCTATATCAAGCTGTACGGCGGAAGTGTTTTTGAAAACAAATTCAACCCTGTCGTTCTCCTTTAAAAGCGTAGCGTATACACGCGTACCTTCCTGAGAATATTTGTAAATGTTATTGAACAGATTATCGAATACTCTCCAAAGACGTCTTCCGTCCGCCATGATGCAAATATTTTCTTCGGGCTGCTTCAAAACAAGATTGAGATTCTTGGAAGCAAACTTTTCTTCATACTCACCGGCAATCTGCGTAAGTAAAATGCCCGCCTCACAAGGCTGCAGGTCCACATCGATAGCTCCGCTCGAAGCTTTCGACGCCTCGATAATATCTTCCATAAGCCTTTTAAGTCTTTCGGAATTTCTGTGAAGAACCTCGGCATATTCGTTGATGTTCGGATTGTCGCATTTTTCCTTGATAATAAGGTCCGTATAGTTAATGATGGAAGTAAGCGGCGTCTTGATGTCATGAGAGACATTCGAAATAAGCTCCGTCTTCATGCGCTCGCTCTTCATACGTTCCTCAAGAGCAACGCCCATACCGTCGCCGATACTGTTAAGCGTCATGGCATGCTCCTTCAAGTCCCAAAACATGCCGGCAGTTTTTATTTTGTAATTAAAATCGCCCTTGGTAATTTCCTCGGCGGCAATCTTCAAGCGCTTAAGCTGATAAGTGCAATAAACCGCCAAAGGAAGAATAATCACGCATTCAAAAATCCAAATAAAGAAAATGCAGTCGGCGTCGTTTCGAAATGCATAAATGACAAACATATTTAAAAGAGCAAAAGAAACAATTGCGACCGCCGTCTTCCATACCATGGGAATGCGTCGGAACAAATTAACGAACTTTTTAAATACCCAGATTATGAAAGTAACAATCACGCGATAAATGAAAGTTTCTTCCCACCACTTTCCGGCTTTTAAGCGGGCGGCAAAGCTCATACAAAGAGCCGTACCCGTCACCTCGATAAACGAAATACCCATAACAAGAATGATAATGGAAAAAGCATCGTCTATCATATCAAAGTAATGTGACATTACAAAAAGCGCGCAGAAAGAAGAAGCAAGAAAAGCCGCAATCTCCAAATCGAACCAAATCTTATAATCCCAGCCGTATTCGGGCTCGGTGCTGTTCTTGTGAACACCGGCCGAAGCCATCAAAATTGCAAAGAAAGCAATCGAAAGAACGAAAGATACGAAGCAGATTACAATCGCCCAGTATCTTACCGAATAGAAAAATTCCGCCATGCCGACGGCTTGATTCTCCTCTATTGAAAGATTCGATTGCAATTCATCAAGTCTGTTCTGCGCATCGATAAGCTGTTGAGCCGTTTCATCGTAAACTTCAATCAAATAAGCGCCTTCGTCATCAAAATCCTCTTGCTGATAAAAAGAATCAATCTCGTAAGACGTTCTGATTTCATCCACGTATTCATTGTATGTCAACGAATATACGCCGTCGTTGTCCATAATCAGAATAGCTATTACGGACAAAACAAAAATAATGCTGAACACCATCATTAACAAAAATGACAGAAACTTAAACCACCCTTGCGAAATGAGCTTGCTTTTCAATATTTAGCCCTCCATTTTATATCCCTGACCAAAAATAACCTTAAGATATCTCGGCTCTGCCGGATTGATTTCAATCTTCTCACGAAGGTGACGGATGTGAACCGCCACGGTATTGTCGGAGCTGTAAGGAGTTTCCTTCCATACCTTTCTGTAAATATCCTTCGGAGAAAAAACCCTGCCGGGATTGCTCATCAAAAGAATCAAAATATCGTATTCCTTGGGAGTAAGCGTAACCTGCTCACCATCTACATAAACTTCCTTGGTAATATCGTTAATCTCGATACCGCCCATGGAAAGAGTTTCCGGGCGAACGCTTCCGCCGCCGAGCTGCATATATCTTCGAAGCTGCGACTTAACGCGCGCCGCAACCTCAACCGGATTAAACGGCTTTGTAATATAATCATCTGCGCCGACATTTAAGCCAAGGACCTTGTCCATATCCTCACCCTTCGCGGTCAGGAGAATAACGGGAACATTGCTGATTTCCCTGATTTTGGAAAGAGCGGTAATTCCGTCCATTACAGGCATCATGATATCCATAAGCACAAGATGAATTTCCTCGCTCGAAACAATATCCAACGCTTCCTTGCCGTTGCAAGCTTCAAACATTTTATATTCCGTGTTAACGAGATAAATTTTCAAAGCGTTAACAATATCTTTTTCATCGTCGCAAATCAAAATATTATACATAAGCATCCTCCATACTTCCGATTATATAAACAAACCGATTAAGTAAAAACAGTCAAACACATTAAGAACCTATTAAGCAGGCCATTTATAAGTATTATAAGACAGCAAAAGAAAAAGGTCATCACTTTTGTGATGACCTAAAGACACATAAAAGTCGGAGTGACAAGATTCGAACTTGCGACCTCAGCGTCCCGAATATTGCTGCATATTTTTTATCTTGTCCCAAATCATATTAAAACAGTGTATTTTCACACTTTTTGTTTTTGTAACATACAGAATAACACAGAATAAAACG
>JAZUJT010000032.1:0-34032 GCA_045642905.1 Lachnospiraceae bacterium
ACCAGAGATTTGCCTTCCACTTCCTTCAGATTCCACCTCACGATGAACACCCTTGTGGTTCAGCTATGTACTTCCTCGTTATCTAGGCGTACTTGGGACTTTCACCCTTAAGAGCGCGCCCATGGCGCGCAAACAAACAAAAGAGCCGGCATCACTGTCGGCTCTCTCGCTATTGAGAATGGTACATTGGGGTTATGGGGTATGCTTAACTTATACATTAGCCTCATTAACCGTCAATTAATCATTTTTATTTTTTCAAAATTTTTGTATTTTTAGGAAATCTTTTCTTTAGCCACGAAATATACGACTTATACTGCTTCTTCGGAATATATACCTTCGCCTTGCTTCCGATTTTTCTGAAAGAATTTGACGAAATATATTTCTTGTTCAAAACCGTCGAATTAATTTTTAAAACAGTCAACGCTTTCGTATTGTAAAAAGCATCCTTCCCGATACTTTTAATATTCTTTCCGAGCACAATTTTTTTAACAGTCTTGTTGTTCTTGAAAGCATTTTTCGAAACAGCCGTTACGGTATATGTAAGTCCTTCGTATTTAACCTTGTCAGGAACCGTTAACGTAGACTTCTTTAAGCTTAGGGGCGCTACATACGTAACCTTAAGCTTCGAGGCATTCGTTATCTTATACTTGCCGTTTGATGATTTATCCTTAAATACCGTATCAACCTTCGGGAAAGGAATCTTTTTAACGGATTCACCGTATTCGATAATCTTATTGCATTCCGGACAGAAAACATCACCTGTATAGCCCTTACAATAATAAGTCGGCTCGGCCTTGTTAATTATATTGTATTTCCAGTGCAGATGATTGCATCCGCCCTCGCTGTACCTTGTATAAGCCTTTATACAACACGTATAACCGCTCGCTTCCTCCCAGGCCTCGTTGAGCAATCTGTTTCTTGTAAAGCAGTCGCCGTATTTTACGCCGTAATTTCTTTCGCACGCAAGCGAACCGCGATTGTTAATAACCGAAACGACAACAGTAAAATAATCTCCGCGTTTTACAGATACGGGACTATTTAACTTAACGGTATGAAAACCGGGATTTTCAATAACTTCCCGCGTAGCATTTTTATCGGAATTTGAGCCAAAACAAAAATCCTCTCCGCCCGTAATGTCATATACGGTTTTTCCATCCATGCTGTACGGCTTAATCTCCACATTGTCGGCATAAACCTTTATGGCAACTTCCGTATTACGCTCTTTCGTATAAAAACCGACGGCTTCAATCACATCATCTTTGTCGGCCTTAAAAACATTTGCGCCCTCTATACCGCAACCGTAATTGAACTTGTAAGTATCGGCCGTTATATCATATTGATAAATGTAACCGTAATTATCGAATGGCTCCATTTCAACACCGGTGACATTCGAAAGCGTTTCGTCGCAATATGAAATCCACATATAACTGTCCGTAAGCTCGTTAATGCCCCAGCTGTTCTTTATAAGCCACGCGCCGTCATGTTCGGGCGGATACTCAGCATTGAAATTGTCCTTGGAAAAATTGTCGTCCCAGCCGACCAGAACAACCGCATGCGAAGTGTTTTTGACACCTTCTGCGACGTTTCTGTCATAACAATACGTCTTGTATTCAACGTCTTCATATTTATTGGCACAAAGCTTGTTCCAGACAAAAGAAACATAAAGCGCACCCTTTTCCATAATTGCCCGCTTTACGCTTTCATAGTTATTCAATTCATTCAAAACATATTCATTACTCTGCTGTAAATGAGCAATGGAATTATATCTTAACGCTTCGTCCACAGGCGAATACTGGTCATCTCTTTCATAAACGGACTCGTCAAAATACGCATATTTGTTTTCAACGGGTCCGACCCATCTTGCAAGTGCATCAATGCAAGTTTCAATGTTTCCGCCGTATGCGTATATATTTTTCCCGCCGTTATATCCTCTGTTGTAATAAATATCCCTTTTATCCTTGGAAACACTGCCTTTTGAAAACCATACAAGATGTTTTTCGGATAAATCGATATCAACGGGGAATATATTTTTCTTGATAAGGTTTGTTTCGGCCGCGGCAATTGTTGCATACGCCCAGCACATGCCGGAGCTTCCTTGATCCTTAATTGAAGTAACCGCATTTTCATCAACAAGGGAAAACTTCGAAGGAAGGCTTCCGCCCGTGCGAAAAGAGGAATTCTTCACCGAATCAACAGATTCATCAAAGTCATAAGAATAATCGTTTCCGAATTCATCGACATATTTATAGAAAGTAAGATTCTCGTCCGATTTCTCTTCGTCAATAACTTTATAAAACTCACCGGACCCACACATGGAAACAGCTTCCGTATAAGAACCCGAAGATTCGTATTCGGAAGCATAAGAATTCGAGAAAATCGAATTGGATAATAAACTTAATCCCAATAACAAAACAAAAAGTTTTTTCTTCATAAAAGAACTCTTTCACCGGTACTATAAAGGATTCGAAACAATCGACTCCGCCGGAAGAATTATTCTGATACGCGTACCAAGATCGGTTCTCGAAACAATCGAAAAATAACCGTGATGCTTGTCAACAATCCACTTGGCGATTGAAAGCCCAAGCCCGGTTCCTTCCGTATTTCTCGCCTGGTCTGCACGATAAAAACGTTCAAACATATGCTCCACATCCGATTCACACATACCGATACCGGTATCCTGAACCTGAAGATAGGGACAGTTTTCATCGGTAAGCCCTACCGAAAGAAGGATTTCGTCTCCCTTCTTGGTATATTTAACCGCATTATCTATTAAAATTCGAACCGCCTGCTTAATAAGCCCTTGGTCGATTGATGCCATAAGCGCATTATCCGGTGCTGAAAATCTGTACGGATGTTCTTCATCTATCATTAATGATTCTTCGTAAATTTCACGCATCAGATCGTTTATAATAACATTTTCTTTATTGAGTACGGTTTTTCCGCTGTCACCTCTTGCCAGGAAAAGAAGCTGCTCGACAAGATGCTTCATATGTGCGGATTCATTCTTAATTGCCGTAATCGACTCATCAAGAACCTTTTCATCTTCTCTTCCCCAGCGGGCAAGCATATTTGCATATCCTTCGTTAACCGCGATAGGAGTTCGAAGCTCATGAGACGCATCATTTACAAATCTCGCCTGCTGACGATAGTTATCCCTGATGCGGGCAATCAAATTGTTCATTGCCTGCTCAATACCCTGAAGCTCTTCGTCGGGAAGCGAAATAACGTCATTGTCTTCGGGTTCGATTTTTGAAAGTGCGTCCTCCAAAATCTGATATTTGTCTTCGGAAAACTCTATTTTTGAAAACTCGTCCGCTTTCCTGGCAATCTCATTGATGGGCTTTAAAATAGTTTTTATTTTGCCACTGTCAAAAAGCATTCCGAACAACGCGCCGAGAATTCTTACAATATAGATTCCCGTACATATTACAAAAATATAATTAATTGCAAGATAAAGATTCTGAGAAAGCAAAACTTCTCCGGACCTGCTCTTTACAATATATTCTATTGTGGAAAACCTTGATAATCCCGTAATTACACGGATATTGTTGATATCAAATTTACCCAGTGCCGTAATTTCGGCACATACACACCACAAAGCCGATAATAAAATTATAAGGCCTATCCAGGAAAAGAAAGCTATAAAGAGCTTCTTTCTTGCGATAAGCCACTCTAATTTACGGGTAATTGAAGTCACTTTTCTGTCATTACTCTGATTTGATGACATAACCTACTCCTCTAACCGTTTGGATCATTTTTACATCATATGTATCATCTATTTTCGAGCGTAAGAAACGAATGTAAACATCGACAACATTCGTCTCTCCCACATAATCATATCCGCATACCTTCTCCAATAATGTTTCACGCGACAAAACAATGTCCTTATTGGAGAGTAACGTTTCAAGCATCATAAACTCACGATTTGTCAAAACGATTTCCTCGACACCGTAAGTAACTTTATGTCTTTTCTCGTCAAGCTTTAAAGCGTTCCAGGTATAAACACCCTCCTCCGCTTCGCCGCCTCCGGACACAGCGCCGTTATCCGACATCTTGCTGTGCAATTTAAGTGCAACACGAATTCTGGCCAGAACTTCTTCTATTGCAAACGGCTTGGTAATATAATCTACCGCTCCGGCATCAAGGCCGGAAACTTTATCCATAACCGCATCTCTGGCTGTAACAAGGATAACCGGTGTTTTGAAGTCCGGACCAAGCCTTCTTAGGACTTCAAGACCGTTTAACGAAGGCAACATGATGTCTAAAAGGATTAAATCAAATTCTTCCTTTTGCGCCATTTCAAGCGCAACTCTTCCGTCCATTGCCTTTTTGACTTCATAACCTTCATGAACAAGTTCAAGCTCGACAAATCTTGCAAGCTTTTCTTCATCTTCTACAACCAGAATTTTAGTACTCAAAAGAAAATCTCCTTACTTAGTAAACTCTTCCTTTACCTTGTCAGCTGCGTTTTCAACCTTATCCATAGCGTTGTTGATAGCTGAAAGATCGTCCTTTCCTTCAAAACGGTATCTGCAACCGAAGAAAAGAGAAATAATCATTGCAGGTAACAAAATATGGAATGTTAATAATAAAACCGCAACAAATACGATTACGGGAATTCTTACAACCTCGCTGTCCTTTCTTGAAAGAACGAAATCGTTGTTGAGGCACATCTCCCATGCTCTCTTAAAGAAATTTTTGATGTTTGCCTTGGTCTGTGAATGATCTTTCTTTTCGGAAGCCTTTGAAGGAACCGAAGGAAGTAAATTGTCTTCCGCTCTGGTTGTCTTCTCTTCGCTGTAAGAAGTTGTCTTACCCTGCTTCTCAAGATAAATCATTGCATCAAGTAAATCGCCGTTTGTAGCATTTAATGCTTCCTTGGCTTCTTCATAAGAAACGTTTGCTCTTGATCTTAACTTTTCTACTTTTTCAAATTCGTCCATTTTTAATTCTTCCTTTTCTGATAAATTTTTTGTTTGTGTTGTCTGTTGACACTAATAAATCTATCAGCGGTAAATTAATTCATCTTTGAAGTATCATTAAAAGAAGATTAAATGCAAATAAAGATAAATAAATAATTTCATTTATAAAAGTGACCTGTGCGCAAGCGCCAGCGCACCCAAAATACCCTGTTTATCCTCTAATGACTGAAGGATAATGTAATTATCGATATCATTTACAAAGCTGTTTGAAATATATCCGTTGTTTAGAAGCACAAACTCAGCCTTGACTTTGTCAAGCAATGAAACGTTATGCATTACACCGCCTCCCAAAATAATTCTTTGCGGAGACAAAACCATCGTGTAATTAAGAAGTGCCTGTGCAATATAATTCGCCTCGATGTCCCAAAACGGATCGTCATCCGACATATCCTTTGCGGCTACATCAAAGCGCTTTCCAACCGCAATACCACTTGAAAGACCCTCAAAGCAGTTCTTGTGATACGGGCAAACACCCATAAAACCATCTCTCGCATCACGATTAATAAATATATGTCCTCCTTCGGGATGCATTGCACCGTGAAGAAGATTCCCGTTTGAAATAACTCCGATACCGATTCCGGTTCCTATTGTAATATAAATAATATCCGAAAGACCCTTCGAAGAACCGTAAACGGATTCACCGATACAGGAAGCGTTAACATCTGTATCAAATCCGATGGGAATTAAAAGTCGCTTTTTAAAATATCCCACAACATCCACGTTACCCCAAAACGGCTTCGGCGTAGACGTAATAAATCCGTAAGTAGGCGAATCCATATTCAAATCAAGCGGCCCGAAACAACCGATTCCCAAAGCCTCGATATTTTTATCCGCAAAATAATCACCGATGCGTTCCAAAGTTTTTGAAGGCTTTTCGGTCGGAATCGAAACGCAATCCAGAATATTACCTTTTTCATCTCCGACGGCGCAGACCATTTTGGTGCCGCCGGCCTCAAGAGCTCCCAATATCACGATACTGCCTACTTTCTGTTGCAAGCAACTAAAATATCCGAATTTGTGCTTACATACGGCTGAAGGAAATAGGAATCAAATCCAAGATACAAATTATCCTTATCGAACCAGTATGCACATCCCAAAAGAATGCTTTCCTCTATATCATACGGACACTCACAATAATCTTTTACGGCCTTATTTAATTTCTTTACGGCAGTATTCATGCTCGTATTAAGCGCATGAAAGATTTCAATATCCTGACCGGTAAGATAATTATAGTTTACACCAATATAACCTCTGTTGAAAACGCCTCCCGTATACCAGTCCCAGGACATTCCGACACTTGCATTACCTTCGTCGTCGTAATAAACACTATCGGTTGAAATCGGCTGGAACAAAAATTCTTCCCTGTATTCATCCGAAGGCACATATCCCGCAAAATAATTGGGAAGGTCAGACTCGACAGTCTTTTCATAATCTTCCTTAACCGCCATAAGTTTTTCATTCAAGCCGCTTACGTAAGCATCATTTCCGATAAATACGGGAATAATTACAAAGGCCTTAATATCATAGATTTCTGTAGAATATAAATCCGAAAAATCGTATTTTTTCAAAACATAGCCTGCGATTTTTTCATCGCCGTGATTGTAAAAACTGACAGGATTACCTTCCGCATCCAGTAAAAAATCCATCGAAATAATCTTTCCCATATCGTCGGTCTTAACGTAAACCATGTAAGAATCTTTATTGTTAACGGATTCCGGGATCTTGTCGATTGACTCATCCTGCATGTGATAACCCGCACAGGGCTTTACGTCATATCCGTCCGAAATCTTCGAAATATATCGCGTAACCTGTGCATTTGAAAAATCCGTGTACCACAAATATCCCCAGAATTCTTCGCCTTCAACAGTATCCGCTTCCATCGAAGAAAATTCGCTTTCCTTGGTTAAAAGCGGCGAAAAATCGCCGAAGTTCGAGCCCAAAAATCCATAATCATCATCAAGACATTGAAGATTCATGTAATACTTATCTTCAAGCCCCATGAACATGTCGATGGCGTATCTTCCGATTTGAGTGCCGTCCAACGATTCGAAAATCAAAGCATCCGGATATTTATCCGATTCATTAAAGTAATAATCACATTTATAGTTGCCGCCGATTTCCTCGCCGGTTTCGCTGATTCTGTAAGAAAAAGAACCGTCGGCATTAAGTGTAAGTGATGCGCCCTCGCAATAAGGAGTTATGTCATAAACATATTTCCATTCATCGCACAAGAATTTCATAAACTCATCGTTGTCGGCAAAAGAAAAATATTTCTCCGGCTTTTTTTCTGTTTCGATAACCGGTTCTTCTTCTTTTATTTCCGCGGAAGAATCCACAGAAGCATCAAAAGAAGAATCAACCTGCGCATCCGCGGATATCGATACCGAAGTCTCCGTTGACGTATCTTCCGAAGACTTTACTTCGGTTTCATTCAATTCATCCGAACTTAAAACCTCTGAGTTATTAATGCCTGTATCCTGATAGGATGATGCGGATGTGTCGTTTTGGGCACATCCGCCGATGAACATGGTACATAGAACAATACAACAAAAACAAGAAAGAAAACGCTTAAACATCTAATACCTCATAACATAAAATTTTTATTTCAAAACACTATTAATCGTAGCTATAAACTCTTTGGCATTAATAGGCTTTGCGATATGGGCAACCATACCCATAGTCTTGGACTTAGCCTTGTCTTCCTCAAACGCATTTGCGGAAAGCGCAATAATGGGAAGCTTTGTTTCGGGGAACAGCTCATGAATACGCTTGGAAGCTTCATAACCGTTCATCTTGGGCATCTGAATATCCATAAGAACAACATCGTAATAATCAATACCCTTATTTAATATAGTGGCAACGGCCTCAAAACCATTAATTGCTTCCTCTACTATCATCTTCTCGGAAGCAAGAATGGCGTTGGCAATTTCTCTGTTAAGCTCATTATCTTCAACAAGCAGAACACGTTTGCCTATTAGTATTGTATCATCAATATCTACCGGCAAGGTATCTTCATCGGTAATTTCTTCGCCGACCTGAAGCTTTAAAGGAAGATCGACCGTAAATGTTGTGCCCTTTCCGACAGTACTCTTAAGCTTAATCGAACCTTTCATAAGTTCAACAAGCTTCTTAACGAGTGAAAGGCCGAGTCCGGTACCCTGAACATTATTGGTCGTGGAATTTACTTCTCTTGTAAATTCATCAAACGCAACCTTCTGGAACTCTTCGCTCATACCGATACCGTTATCGGAAATAACAAAGCGATAAACACCGTAAGTATCATGCTTTCTGCCGGTCTGCTTAACGCTGACATTTACAGTACCGCCTTCCGGCGTATATTTCAAGGCATTTGTAATAAGATTCATCAATATTCTGTCGGTTCGAAGGCAATCGGCATGAACAAATTCATCTTCGATATCCGAAACAGAAAAGCTGAGGTCAATATTTTTACTCTTTGCAGACTCCTCCAATATAGGCTTAATTTCGGAGAAAATCTGATTTACGTTTACCTTGTTGTCCGCAAGAACAATCTTACCGCTTTCGATACGGCTCATATCAAGAATATCGTTAATAAGTGAAATCAATACGCCGCTTGCGGATTTACTCTTTTCAAGATATTCCTTGCAAAGCTTGGGATTATCCATATTGTGAAGAGCCAAATCCGTGAAGCCGTCGATTGCATTCATGGGCGTTCGGATATCATGACTCATATTGAAAAGGAAATCGGTTTTAGCCTGGCTTGCCTTCTCGGCTCTTGCCTTTTCACGCTTCAATTTTTCGTTGAAATCGAGTTCCTTTTTCTTTTCCTCATCAATACAACGTAAACCGACAACCATACCCTTAAGCTTGCCGTTATTTTTATTTTTAACTCTTGTAAACTTAAACTGATAATACTTATTGGTAACCCCGATTCCGTTTGCCAAAAAGTTTACGAAATATACATCGTCGGTTGTAAGCTTTTCAATAATTACATCCCTGCTCATCTGCTGTAAAAATGCATCCTTGCCATCGGGTGCCACAAAATATTCGCAAAGCAGATTAATTCGGCCTCTGAAAGAAGTCTCGCTCGTCCATCCCGGAATGTTCTCGACAAACAGCTGATTTGTACGATATTGGGACGTAATCATTTCCCGCTTGTTACGAACAACCGTAAGATAATATACACAGGCAAAATCGCTTGTGAAATTATCAATAATGGCGTGCTGCTCTTCATTGGCTCTGACCTGATCGTCGACCATTTCAAAACCGATTACAATCTGCTTGGGATGTTCCTCTTTGGCTTCCTTCTTACCGGCCTTAACACTTACATATTTATAAGCATTACCGAATTTACGTCTGAAAACGATCATGCTCTCTTTCTTGTCCTTAAGTTCATTGCAAATATTTGAAGGCTCAAGGAATGATAAAAGCATTGAAGCATCTTCGGGATGCGCATATTCATTAACTATTTCTTCCTTAATTGATTCAATATCGGAATCGGAATTAACATATTTTTCAAAATCAACGATAATATTGTCCTTGGCGGAAACAAGCTTAATGCTTTCCGTTTCAACATCATAGAGGAAAATACACTCATAGTTATTAAGCATAATCTCAATAATATCATGAAATTCTTTTCTGGCCTGTAATTCATCAACCTTGTTCTGAAGCGAAATGGTATCGGAAATATCAATACTCATGCCGAGCACATATTTTCTGCCCTCACCATCAGAAAAGCATACTTTGGTAGTCTGGAAATGATGAATATCGCCGTTTGAGTCGGGCGTATCTTCTCTGAAAATCATCGGGCCGTCGGACGTGACGGCATTCATGTCATCTTCGTGGAAATGATCTGCCGTTTCTTTATCAAACAAATCATAATCGCTCTTTCCGATAACATCCGAAGGTTTTCCGTTAACGGCATACTTGGCAAAAAGCTCATTGCAGACCATGTACTGACCCGTCAATGCATCCTTGGTAAACGCAGTTGCGGGCATATACTTGAGCATATTATCAAATTGACGCTTTCTTTCGCGCATTTCATTGGCTTCGTCGGAAACGTCGGTAAAGCCGACAATAACATGATTCTCATCAACACCTCTGTTGATTCTCATTCTGAAGGTTCTGATCTGTTCGCCTGATTTATCTCTGTACTCTACGCTGAATGAATTATCAATGGTTAGCTTCTTATAAATAGTGTTTGATGTAATTTCCGAAAGCTTCTGCTTATCTTCCTCAACAATGTATCTTTCAATATACTCGTTAAAGGCGTCATTAAAGTTCTTGTGTTTTTTTGCAATTTCCTCATGAACGGAAGTGCATTTGTAAACAGTATATTCCTTGGTAAGAAGATTAATGCCGAATGATGATGAAAACGGCTTAAGCATAATATCAGAAAAAGCAATACTTTCGGTAAGGTTCTTATTCATGATGGCCGAAGAAAAGACCATATCAACAGCAAATACCACGAGAACCGATACAATAAGTCCGAAGCAGGTTACGCTAAGTTCCAACGCATCCTGAAGTACTCCGAAGGAAACTACCATGACAGGATAACACAACAGTAAAATGGCTCTCCTCTTCTCAAAAATGTCATTTCCGACAGTAAATAGCTTATATAAAGATATGGCGACAAGCGAACCCGAATAAAAGAAATGAACTATGAAAAATACAATAAAATAAGGTGATTTATCATAGCCGATACCATATTCATTAACGGTAAAAAGCATTCCGTTAAACAATGAAACAATGATTAATACCGACATAACGATGGCCGGAGTTCTCAAAATCCAATAAATCCATCTTTTGGAGGGATTGTATAAATCAAATCTGCGAAGGTAGTATATAAGTAATACCGAATCCGAAATCATGACGGAAATCAACTGCACGGCAATAGCACAATAAGAAAGGGGTCTGTTCGATATAATTTTATAGTTGGCTACGGCAATGACCGCATCGGCAGCAACCATTAATCCATAGCATAGACCTATGAAAAAGAAACATGATTTCTGACCTTTTTTACCATCCTCAAACATAAGTCTGCCGGCAAGAAAATATACCCCCAAGAGTATAAGAACAAATATAATATTTAGTTCTAAAATCGCCCCCGTCGATAAATAATTGAATCCGTCCATAAAAATACCTCTTAAATTAAAGTAATCTGTTCAAAGTCTTTAAAAGTTTATTCATATCAATCGGCTTAGCCACATGATCGTCCATACCGGCTTCCAACGCATTCCTTCTGTCTTCTTCAAAAGCATTGGCTGTAACCGCAATAATAGGCAGCTTTTCATTTTCCCCATGTGAAAGCTTACGAATTTCTCTTGTGGCCTCATATCCGTTCATTCTGGGCATCTGGACATCCATAAGTACAAAATCATAATACGAATATCCCTTCGAAGAAATCATCTCAACGGCAATATCCCCATCTTCTGCTGTTTCAACGCAAAGATTATTATCCTGCAAAAGCTCGGTAACTATCTCAAGGTTCATCTCATTGTCTTCAACAACAAGAACTTTCTTACCCTTTAAAAGTTCTACATCGATGGTTCCCTCTTCTTCCATCATCTTCTGTTCGTCGGCTACCCTGAACGGAAGTGTAACAATAACTTTTGTACCGACATCCTTCTTCGATTCAACAGTAATCTTACCGTCAAGAATATCAACCATCTTCTTAACGATAGACATGCCGAGACCGGAACCTTCGATAACGTTTTTCGTGGAATTCTTTTCTCTTGAAAAAGCTTCAAAAATATGTTCAACATATTCTTCGCTCATTCCGATACCGTTATCTTCAATCGTAAACTTGAATTCGGCCTTACGGTTTTCTATATCCCATAAAGTCTGCTCGACAGTAAAATTAACCGTTCCGCCCGGCTCTGTATATTTAATGGCATTGCTTAGAATGTTCATGAAAATCTGATTTACATGCAATGTATCATAATATACATAACGTGTCTTAATATCTATGGGCATGTAATTAAGGTTAATACTCTTTCTCTTGGCAAGCTCCGCACACATCGTAGCGCATGCGCCGTCGATAATATCGCTGACGGTTTCGTTTATTTCAACTTTGCCCGATTCAATCTGACTCATATCAAGAACTTCATTTATAAGTCTTACAAGATGAGAACCCGAGAACTTAATCTTCTCAAGACAGTCCTTAACTCTTTCGGTATTTTCACAATTCTTGGAAGCTACAGAAGCGTAACCCAAAATCGCATTCATGGGAGTTCTTATGTCATGAGACATGTTAAAAAGAAAAGCAGTCTTGGCAGCGTTTGCGGCCTCGGCCTTCGTACGGGCATCGCGAAGCTCCTCCTGACGTGCATATTCTTTCTCAAGCTCCTTATCAACATTATGAATACCGATAACAGCTCCGGTTAATGCTTCGTTCTCGTAATAGCCTGCAAACTTTATCTGGAAGTTTGAAATCTTCTCTCCGGTATCCATCCGAAAATCTATGAAGTGTGCCTGTTCTTTGCAAAGAACCCTGACTACGGCATCACGCTTGGCCTCAGCATAGAAACGTTCCTTATCCTCTTCAACCATATTTTCAATAAGCAAATCCAGCTGCTTTCTGAAAAGATGCGTATTCTTGAATTCCGGAAGCATTTGATCAAAGCTTGCGCTGCATCTTACAATGGCTGCTTCATCCTTGGTAGTATCACCGGAAAACAGCATATGCTCTACAACTTCAAAGTCGCCCGAAAGAATCGAGATAAGCATCTGTTCCTTCTGCCTTGTAATTCTTGCCTTTAAAATCAGGAAAAGAATAAAAAGAACAAGTGCGGAAAGAACACAAATAAGAATCAAAAGGTACGTCGGATGCATCTTCATGAAATCATAAAGAGTAACAGGCTTATCCGAAATATCATTATAAGTAACCATGAAATAGTTTATTTCGGCTTCGGAAAGAAGCGGCAGGCCTCTGTTTAAAAGCTTAACCAACGAAGATTCCGTCGATCTGCAGGCGATACAAATATCACACGGCGTATTAATAAGATTTAAGGTCATATTGCTTACGTCATACAAAGAAGACCTCTGTTCGAGAATCGAAGTATGTGAAATGGCACCGTCAGCCTCTCCCGAAATAACCTTTTTAATGCATTCATCAACCGTATCGCAAGGAATAATCTTTACATCCGGATAATTATCTTTAACGAAATACAACGCCGGTCGTGAACTGGTCGTCGCAATTGTCTTCAAATCATTTGCGGATTTATTACCGATATAAAGAATACTCATGCTTGCAGAAAAAGCCTTATCACTGATCAGAAGATTATTTTCCTCGGCATATGAGAAGCTGTAATATTCGGGAATGATAATATCTATCTCTCCGTTTTTCAACGCTTCACGCAATTCCTGCGAAGTATTGTAAAGCTTCCATTGAACGGGTACGTTAAGATGAAGCTTGTTTAAGAATTCCTCAACCATTGCGGGGAAAACACCGACAACCTTACCATCGGCGTCCATATAAGAAAACGGCGCATCGTTCGAAAATGATCCCGCTCTTATAATTCCGTGATTTTTAATCCAGAAAGACTCTTCACTCGAAATCGTTCTTCGAACCGCGTTATCCGTAAAATACATTTCTTCAAGCTTTTCAAGAAAATACGGATTTACTTCGGCAAGATCGTTTAATGCCATATTAAGTTCCATCATAAGATCCTGACGATCTTTGGAAACACAGCAATAAAAAGGCTGTCCGCCGATCTTACGTATTAAGACAAAATCAGCCGGAGAAAGCACACTTGCATCGAAAGAAATATCGATAATTCCGTCCCTTAATGCCTGTGAACGTTCTTCGGACGTTTTAAAATTTACAACTTTGGCATTTATTTTATAAGTGTCCAGAAAGTCCAGGAGAATATTATTCTGATAAACACCTTCTTCAACACCGATTGAAGCACCCTGAAGTGAAATGGTCGAACCGACATATCTGTCTTTATTTTCTTCAAGAACAGAAAGATAGAACGTTTCTTCTCCCATCTCCCGGTTGGGATACAGCATCTTAGAAGAACGTTCTTCCGAATAACTTAAATATGGAAATATATCAATCTCCCCATTTAGAAATTGATTGTATAAATCGTCAAAAGTACCGTAAACATATTCGTACTTCCAACCCGTAATATATGCTACCTGCTGAAGATAGTCGAATGCATATCCCGATTTGTGCTCCTCCTCGGAAGCACCCTTCATCATGTTTCCGGCTTCGTAATATGCAACCTTAACGACTTTCCCGTTTCCGTTTCCGACATAAGCAAAAGCTTCAGCGGGTTTCCAAGACAGTGCCAAAAGAAAAACAAAAATTCCGGCTAAAATTTTTATCCCTCTTTGCTTATTCATATGATTTCCCCCTTATCACATGATTATTTTAACGCTTTCTCCTGTCAATTCCAAGTGAATTGTAATAGTTTCTCTTATATTCGTACATTAATTGGTCAGCAATAATAATATGCTTATCAATATTATCAGACGGATAATCAAAAGCTCTTACAATTCCGAACGACATGCTGAGTGAATCTACCATTCTACCGTGCCATTCACGCATACGTGTTTCAATAATATTCTTAATCTCGTTATTGCTGAATCCGCAATTGAAAAGAATAACTGCGAACTCATCTCCGCCTATACGACATACAGAACCGATTTTCGAAAAACAGTCATCCAATATTCCGGCTGCTCCGCAAATAAGTTCATCGCCTGCGGAATGTCCGACATTGTCATTAACTTTCTTAAGACCGTTAACATCAATTGCAATAACGGTATAGTCCGGCTCAGCCTCCCCGTTACGGATTTGCGATAAGATATCCTCATAATATCTTCTGTTAAACAATCCCGTAATTTCATCGTGATAACTGATATTGGAAAGGTTAACTACTTCGGACTCCAAAGATTTCTTCTGTTCTTTCAAAAGCGAAGTATAGATTCGATCGACGGTAACATCGGAAAATCTTATTACCTTTCCGATTACCTTGCCGGCTTTACCTATAAGTCTTACGGAAACCTCATATATTATCTCATCTTCCATGAATTCCTTGACTTTCTCATCGATATAATCCGCAAAATCTCCGGATTCGTTTCTGATATCACCGTTTAACGGAAATCCCTTAAGATAAGGGAACAGTTCATATGCCTTTTCATTGCATCCTTTGAAGTGATAATTGTTATCGAATACAACCATGGCTTCATCAAGTGATTTGAAAATATACTGGGAAGCAATATTGGAAACATCATAAAGACTGTCCGAATAAACCATTCCGACAAGAATTGCCAAAAACAGAGAAAATCCCAAAGGATGATATTCGTAAGGCGAGTCGAAAATTTTGGGAGCAACATAAGCGACAAAAGGAATGATGACAGCGATAATAAGCTTTAAAACAGTCTTTTTCTTTTGCTTATAATTTTTTATCGAAAAGTATATAACAACACAGAGAAGTGCCGCGTAATACATAAATATTGCAGCTGTCATAAAATGATGAACGGGACCGTATACCTTATCAAGTATATAAAAACCGTCTTCCACACGCATTGAAAGGTCTTTATAAAACAAATGATGCGACTCGTTGGTAATTACGAAAACAGAAAGAATTACGTTGACGATATGCAACGAAATTTTGATGATTTTGTTCATCTTAATTTCGCAGAACTTTAAAAGAAAAAGAAGTACAAAGAAAACACAATAAGGAAGACTCGCGTAAATCAAAAGCTGAGCTCCGGCCATGCCTCCCAAATTGTGTGATGTGACTTTAAAATAGAAAGCGACGTCACCGATGAGTACTACTATCGACATAAGCAACGTCAGTTTCTGCATATAACTTTCTCTTTGCGTACCGACAATCAGGACACACGCAAAGACAAGCACCAATGATATAAAATAAGCTATTTCAAATAACTGTTGCATAATTTTCTCAATCCCCCCCGCTCATCTCAAAGAAGCGAAACCGCGTCGTTATATTCCATGGGTTTACCCCATACGAATCCCTGGACATAATCGCATTCAAGATTTCCGAGGATATCGAGACGCTCTGTCTCTTCAACACCTTCGGAAATAACCTTACAATTCATGAGATGACCCATGTAAATAACAGCTTTGATGAAGTCTCTGTTTACTTCGCTTTCGTTAATGTTATCAACAAGGCTCTTGTCAATCTTCAAAAGATCGACAGGCAATGTCAAAAGCTGTGAAAGTGAAGTATAACCTGTTCCGAAATCATCAAGCGCTATCTTGATATTGTGTTTACGAAGCGCAAGAATATTCTTTTCCGTATACTTCATGTTTTCCGAAAGCGAATATTCGGTAATTTCTATTTCAAGACACTGAGGCGGGAAATTGTACTTTTCAACAAGAGTAATAATCTTCTCGGCATATCCCTTCGAGGAAATTTCCTTCGCGGAAACATTGACGGATACGGTAAATTCATCCTTGGCATTTCTGCATATTTCCGCAAATTCCGAAAGTGCCTTATTAACAACAAAATCGTCGATTGCCATAATCATTTCAGACTGCTCGGCAACCGAAATAAACTCCGCGGGACTTACTACTGTTCCGTCCGGAAGCTTCATACGAACCAAAGTCTCGAAACCTCTTAGCTTATGGTCGTTTATATTGTACTGGGGCTGATAAACAAGATAAAAATAGTTGTTTGCAAGCGCATCCTTTATGAGATTTTCAACTTCCATCTGACGCATAACATCATCGGAAATCTGCTTGTTAAACTTAATTATCTTCGTCTTCTTGGATTTCAAAGCATGATTAAGAGCCGAATCCGCATTTCGCATTAATTCGGATGCACCGACATCACCGTTCATGTAATCCGCATAACCAATATGTGCGGAAATATACACGGGAACTGAATTTCCGTGTCTGGAAAGAATAATCTTCTCTTCGATTGCGGCAATAATCTTGGTTGCAAGAAGCTCACAGTCACAATCGGGACTTATTACAAGAGCATACTCAGCTCCTTCGATTTTAAATACCAGCGCCTCTTTTCCGACAACATCGGTAATTCTTTTCGCAACCTCTTTAAGTACGATATCACCGTATCTTCTGCCGAGATTGGCATTTATGGCCATAAACCCGTCGATATGAACGTAAGCAACATAGCCCTTTTGCCAAAGCGCCACATTCTTGGTAATGTAATCCTCAAAACCATATCTGTTTCCGAGATTTGTAACACGGTCCGTAACTTCGGCACGTTCGATTTTCTTGATCTGATTGTTTATGATAATCAGTGAAAAAGCGATGATAATACAGTTAACCGAACCGGGAATTGTCGTACCGATTCTGAGTTTAACGGCAGCACCGATACTTCCCATAAACTGAATTCCGTCAATAACAAGGCCGATTATAAAGCCCTTCTTATGGTCATTTAAAATAAGCAGAATCAAAAACGCAAATCCCAAAGACATCAGGATACCGTTAAGTGATTGTGCCTGAATCGGCAATTTTCCTATATTGAATGTCTTATTTCCGGCTTTTGCGGAATTCACCATACATCCGACAATCGATACAATTGCGAACAGTAAATATAAATAAAAATGAATTTTCTTTTTCCTATTTTCCTGCAAAGATGAATTCATCTAATACCTCCATGATGCTAAGCATTGTTGGTACATTGTAATATAGGATAATTAATTGCCAATTATCGAAACAATCAATCCAAAACTTCCAGTAATTCAATTTTGAAATTCAAAGTCTTTCCGGCGAGTTCATGGTTGCAGTCAAAAGAAATATTCTCGTCATCCTTCATGGCTACAACAGCGGGGAAAGGCTGGCCGTACATATTCTGAAGATAAATGTTCTGGCCGATAATAAGTTCTTCCGTTCCGGGCATTTCTTTTATGGCTACCGTAATAATCGCATTCGGATCCTTTTCTCCGTAAGCTTCCTCGGGCGGAAGCAAAACTTCAACTACCTGACCGACTTCCATATTCGCAACAGCCTTGTCAAAGCCTTTTATCATCATTCCTGCACCGCATTCAAACTCCAAAGGTTCACCTCTGTCGTAAGAAGAGTCAAACTGCTCTCCGTCTTCAAGAGTTCCCTTATAGTGAACTCTTACGGTTTTTCCTACATTCTTTCCTGTTATTGAATGGCATCCGCCTCCGCATCCGCCGCAGCCTCCACCACAGCCTTCCGATGCGCAAGGTTCCCCGGAAGAATGATGGTCGCAATTAACACCTTCGCTTTCAAGCTCGCCTTTCAAAAACTTATCCACCGCTTCATCGGCATCTCCGGATGCACCCGAACAAATACCGATTCCCTGCTCCATTAACGCTGCCTCGGCTCCGCTTCCGATTCCGCCGCATATTAAAACATCGACCGAATTTGATTCAAGAAATCCGGCCAAAGCACCATGACCCAAACCGTCTGTTTTAATAACCGCAGAATTTATTACCGAGCCGTTCTCGACATCGTAAACCTTGAAGTATTCGGTATGTCCGAAATGTTCAAATACCTTTCCATCGTTATAAGTAACTGCAATTTTCATAAACTTATGCCTCCGTTATTTTTTCGAAATTTATCTTTGTGTTACCGAAAAACAGCAAAAGCAAAGCCTTGCAGACATTATCGGCAATCATACAAATCCATACCGCAAACAATCCGAGATTGAAAAAGTGAACGCATATAAATGTGGAAAGAATTCTGATTCCCCACATACTGAAGGTTTCGCACCAGAATACGTTTTTCGTGCGACCCATTCCGTATGAAATTCCCTCTAAAACTATCATAAGGCCGAAGAAAGGTTCGGAAAAAGAAACAAGCCTTAGCATTTCACTTCCCAAAAGGGCAACTTCAGTCGACGGTGTAAAAATCTTCATTAACGGAAGTGCCAGAATAAAAAGCAAAATTCCGTTTATAACCATAATGATCATTGTAAGGAAAATCGAAATTCTCTTGGTTGCGGTAAACTTATCGATATCCTTCTCACCTATTGAATTACCGATAAGTGTACTGGTAGCGGATCTTAAGCCGTAACCGGGAATATAAACAATCTGTTCCGCCGAAACGGCAATCGAATGCGCCGCAAAGACTGTTGTGCTCATACCGGAAACCATACCCGTAAACACTACATATCCAAGACAGGAAAATACAGTAGTTCCGAGTGCGGGAATACCTAGCTTAACAATCTCACCGCAAATCGCTTTATCGGGGAGAATATCCTTAATTTCAAATCTCAATTTATCGTTACGAAGCATTGCCGTAAACATTACAATACCGCCGATACCGTAGCTTATGGCAGAAGCCAAAGCCGCACCGAATACACCAAGGTCAAGCCCGTAAATAAATATCGCATTTAAAATAACATTTAAAAGATTTTCTCCTACACTTATAAGCATCGGAGTCTTCGTATCCTTAACCGAGCGAATCATCGATGCAAATATTCTCGAAGAAGTTCTGAAAACAAGTGTAATGCTTGCCGTAGAAAAATAAATACTTGCAGGCCTTACAATATCGGCTTCAACTCCCATCCATAAAGGAATGAACGGTGAAAGAATCAATGCGGCTGTTTCAAGCAAAAAACCGGAAATAACAGCGAACAAAGCAGCCTGACCGGAAAGCTTTTTAAGCTTCTTCAAATCGCCTTCACCGTTGGCCTTGGATGCCAACGCCAGCATGGCAACTCCGATTGCGCCGGGTACCGAATGGATAAGCCAACCGATAGTCGTTGTAGTGGAAACTGCCGCCGTAGCCTTCTCTCCGAGCCTTCCGACCATAGCCGTGTCGACATATTGTAAAAGTGTCGACAGAATCTCTTCTAGTACGGTAGGAATGGAAAGTGTCACGAGCGTCACTAAAACCGATTTGTAATATTCTTTATTAAACTTGCCTTTAAAACCTTCGATCATAAAACTTAACAAACAACTGCGTCCGATTCGCAATATCCTTTATCAAAATAATCGCCGATATTTCTAAGCGTTTCCTGCGATATTTCCATTAATGCATCATCCGTAAGGTATGCCTGATGCGAAGTGACGATGACGTTCGGTAACGAAATAAGTCTCGAAAGCGTGTCATCCGGCATAATCCGATAAGAATAATCCATAAAGAAGAAATCCGCCTCTTCCTCATAAACATCAAGACACGCTCCCTTTATCCGGCCCGATTTAAGACCGTCCAGCAAAGCCTTCGAATCAATAAGCGCGCCTCTGGATGTATTCACTATTATAACACCCTTTTTCATCAAAGAAACAGTATTGACATTAATCATATGCGCCGATTCATCGGTAAGCGGGCAGAAAAGCGAAACAATGTCCGCATCTTTAAACAGAACGTCCAAAGAAACATAATCAAAATCGGCATACGAATCGGGATAGGGATCATAAGCGATAACGTGCATGCCGAAGCCTTTGCAAATATTAATGAAGGCACGTCCGATTTTTCCCGTTCCCACAACGCCTATGGTTTTATTGTGTAAATCAAACCCCGTAAGGTTTTTAAGACTGAAGTTGAAATCTCTTGTGCGAATATACGCCTTATGAGTTTTTCTTACAAGCGTAAGTAGAAGCGCCATTGTATGCTCTGCAACCGAGTATTGCGAATAACTCGGAACTCTTATAATCGAAATCTTGTCTCTTGCGTATTCATAATCGACATTGTTGTAGCCCGAGCATCTTAGAGCGATTAACTTAACGCCTAAACCGACAAGTGTGTCAATAACCTTTTTGTTCACTTCATCGTTTACAAAAACGCATACGGCATCACAACCTGTGGAAAGCTTGGCAGTCTCTTCGTTTAAGCGCGTTTCGAAAAACAGAAATTCAAAGTCAAAATCATTTTGAACAGAAGAAAAAGAAGCCTTATCATAATCCTTGGCATCGAAAAAAGCTATTTTTACAGACATTATTGAGTCCTCCTTAAATATAAAGAATCACTCAGTAACCCATAAAAATAGTAACACATATTTTCTTCGCCAAATATTAAAAGACTGTATACAAAATAAAAAGAAAAGAATCCGGCAAAAACCGGATTCCGATTCCATCAAAGAATATTTAGTTTAGCTTCAAACAGACGATTTATTTCTTCCCAATCATTGCATCTTACAAAATTATCATTCGGAAAGCTTGCCGCACTGTTCCACGGACGGTCAAATATGGCAACCGTACAATTTTCAAAATGCATAACATGCTCAAATGCCGCCGGTGAATCTTCTATGGCAAAGTCAAACTCCATTTCATATAATTGCTTTAAAGTCATATTAAACGAAGCATTGTCATAAAACTTTTCACGGCCGTACTTATCGACGCAAATCAACGGAACTCTTTTAAGATTATGATTATCGAGCCACTTTCTTGAAGGTTCATAAGCATCAAAAGGACGTCCCGTTATAACTTTAATATCATGTCCTTCGTCAACCCACTTGTTGATAAAATAGGAAGCCTTCGGCGTTTCTTCATATGCCAATAATGTTTCGGGCTTATGACCGAAAGCCATCAATTGTTCGTACTCATCGTCAGTTAAATCAAACGTTTTCTGAAGATTAAAGAACTGTACTTCCGTGTAAGGAACATCCTTATCAAACAAATCTTTGGCAATATCGGAAAAGCATCTTCCCGTCTCGCATAAAACATCATCAAAATCAATATATACCTTCACAAAAATCTCCCCGCTTAACCCAAAAACTTTGAAAGCACATAATAGCCCGAACCGCAGGCGTGCTTATCAATAAGTCCTTCAAACATAAGTTTATTATCTATATAACTAGGATTGTTAAACAAAAATGCGACATCATCATAACAATTACATGCCCCGTCGGTTCCGCTAAGTTCAATAACACTGCCGGCACCGAGTCCCGGATAGTTGGTCTCGGAAATTTCAATCTGTACAAGATACCAGCCCTGAGTTGCGGCAAAAGAAACAACTTTTCCCTTAAACCACCCCTGGGAAGACCTGTACTCGGAAAGCTTTTCTTCACGCTCGGCCTTTTTCTTTTCTTCTTCGGCTTTCTTCTTTTCTTCGGCCTCTTTCGCGGCAGCCTTTCTCTCTTCTTCCTCTTTTATGGCTTTCTCTTCAGCTTCTTTTTCCAATTCCGTGATTCTTTTTTCATGCTCTTCTTCGGCCCTTAATGCCTCATCTTCGGCCTTGGAAATATTCTTAACCAAAGCAATCGACTCAAGCGCATAAGCTTCGGGTACACAATTTAAAATAGTAAACAGATTTGTCGGATAATCAAACATCCTGACAATGCCCTCTTCTTCCTCATAAAGCTCTACAGCCCATTCATCTCTGTAAATGAATTTGCACTTCTTTCCGAGGAACTTGGCATAAACATTGTCATTTTCAATATACATTTCGCTTGTAGTACCATCCGGCTTATCGCCTAACGTTTCTATCGTCAGAATTCCGTCTTTTATTAAAAGATATCCGGCGTGATAATTATCATCCTCGAAAGTATAATATCCGTCGAAAACCTTAAAAGCCTCCAAATCCTTCTCATTTTCAACCGAAGACACTAAATTTCCGGACATAGACGACGAAACGGATGTACCTGACTTAGCATTATCCTCCGCCGCTGTAACGGATTCTTCGGCTGAAACTTCTGACGCAGATGTCACAACGTCGTTTTGCGGCTTCTTGTCTCCGCATCCGAAAAGACTTACTGCAAATAAACAACATGCCAAAACAAAAAGTTTTTTATGCATAAATCTAAAACTCCCCTTTTAAATTTATAAGTATATCGCCTTAAAATAAAATACCGAAAAATCATTAACTTAAAATTTCAAACGTTCGATTTCTCTTACAAGATTTCTACCGTAAACTTCCGTACCCAACTGGTTGGGATGAAGATTATCAAGGTAATATTCAGGAAGATGAGGCACGAGTTTCCAGCCTTCAACCATTGTAACAATATCGTACTTTTTAATAATGTCCTTCAATTTATCGCAGAATTTGATAAGTGTCGGAACACCTTCCATATTATCGCCTCTCCAAAGAGGAGTAATGGCAAGAATCGGAACATCCTTATAAAGAGTTGTGAGTATCTCATAATATTTTTCAATGTCTTCCATAGTCTCGGTACCGTATTGATTGGTTCCGAGTGCGACAATAATCTTGTCGGGCTTATAGCCTTCCATGGGCATCAAAACCTTGGAATCGTATATATATCCGCCGATGCCCTGATTTACGATATCGTAATTAAGAATTCTGTTTGCAACACAAACATACGTCTGTGACGATCTTAACGGACCGAAGCCCTGTGTAATGGAATCTCCGAGCCACAAAACCTTTTCGCCCTTCACGGCAGGTTTGAAAGAATCGTTAATCTCGAAGTTTTTAACTACCGCTAATGCATCTGCCGGAAGATAAATAATTACATCCTTTGTACCTTCGGGCATATCGAAGCTGATTGTTCCGCTCTTTTCAATATCCTTTACATAAATGATTTTCTCAATAATGCCATCTATGCATAATTCGATTGAATCCTGTGAACCGATCCAAAGAAGCTGATAGTCAAATGACACCTTTGTCGCATTTGTGGTGAATTCAAATGTTTTGGATGTGGAAGCGTTACATCTTTCATACCAGAAATCAAATGCACCTTTGAAGTACTCTTCCTGCTCCTTCGTGTATTGGTGAGCCATTAAAAATCCGTCTTCGGTCTCCGTGAAATTGTAAGCTCCGAAATAAATCTTTTTAAGTTCTTCGTTTGATATAATCATACTGCCTCCCGTAAATACATTTTTTATATTTTATACCCACACAAATAATATATCTATCGTAATATTTTAGTAGTTTAAAGTTCCGATGCTTCTCTTGTAATGTTTTTCATCCACTTATATTTAAAGAAATGAATGAAAATGAACGGCATCTTCTCAATCTCGTCGAGGGTCATTACAAAATAAACCCAAATCGGAGGAAGCTTTAAAACATAAGCCGCAATTGCCATTAACGGAATCGCCACACCCCACATCATGCAAATATCCATGATAAGACCGTACTTGGAATCTCCGCCGCCTCTGAAACAACCGCAAATAAGGCATGTATTAATACCTTCTCCGATCAATCGATATGTAGTCATAAACATCATGGTACCAAGGTATTCCACTGCCTGAGCCGTAAGCTTGTCCGAATAAAAGCTCATGATAAACGGTCTTAAAGCCACGATAATAATACATCCGGCCGCCGCCACAACCGCGGTAAGAAATACAAGTTTTCCCGAATACTTCTTGGTTTCCTCGATTTTGTTGGCACCGAGAGTCTGACCGATTACTATTGTTGTTGCATTGGCAAAACCACGCTCTGCTATTGCACCTATGTCAACAACCATAACCGCAACTGCATTCGCCGCCACAATATCATCACCCATATGGCCGAGGATAATCGTAAATACCGTAGTGGCAAGGCTCCATATAAGGTCGTTTCCGATAGCCGGAAGACAAATCTTCATAAAATCCCTGGTCAAAATTCCGGCCTTCATGAAAATGTATTTGATTCTTATCTTAATCTCGCATCTCGTAGAATAAGCAAGACACAAAATCACTTCCGTTATTCTTGCAATAACCGTTCCAAGCGCAACACCTGTTACTCCGAGTTTCGGAAAACCTAAAAGACCGAAAATGAAACAGGTATTCATAATGATATTTACAATTAATGACACTACTGCCACAATTGACGGAAACTTCACTTTGCCGATACTTCTAAGAGCAGTAAGATAAACCTTTGCAATCGCCATAAAAATGAACGAAGGCGACAAAACTTTCAAATATTGTGCACCTATTTCGATAGTCTCGGGACTGTTGGTAAACAATTTCATTATTTCCGTCGGAAAAAGGAAGCTTACCGCAGTAAACACAGCCGCAAATATAAGCGAAACTCTCGTTGCCAATCCCACTACTCTTTCGATTGTTTTCTTATCGCCCTTACCCCAGTACTGTGCAACAAGTACCGAAGTCGCCGTCTCCATTCCGAAGAAAACACAAATCAGAACGAACGTAAATTGATTTGCAAGAGACGAAGCCGCCATTTCGGTCTGTCCGACAAAACCGAGCATAACCGTGTCGGCGGTATTTACCAATGTGCTGATAAGATTTTGAATCATAAGCGGAACCGCAAGACCCAAAGTCCATTTGTATAACTCTTTAGTGCGCATAATAACCTCTGATTTATATCTTTATTTCTTTAAAATTATTCCATATAACTTTGAATGGACTTGTGAATAACGCTTATGTTCATCCCCTGAACCGCCGCCGGCACAATATCCGCCCGATTTATGTGTTTCTTCTGAAGTAACAACCTCAATGTAGCTGGTGCTGCCGTCATCTGCACTAACCTTCGGAAGTTCTTCCGGCAGGCTCATAAAATCGCTTGTATTTATTGCCTCTACCAAGCCGTTCCATTCGTCTTCGGATATCGTATACTCTTTTATCGTACATTGATCTTCCGAGGGAATCTCTCCTTTGAACAAATCAATTCCGCTGTCGGAATAAGGTTCTACAACATATTCTTTCACATTTTTGTCCGAAGAAATGATTATCAATTTGGCTCCGTCCCGGTCACCATAGCATGACATGTACGAAACTTCAGATACATTATATTCCTTATGTGTGCCACAGCCTCCGAGCATAAGCACTGATAATACAAGGCATATACCGATTATACTTTTCCCGGTCACCGTATTCATACTTCATTCCTCGCAAATTTTATCCAAAATCATCATTACATAAAACACCTGATGTCCCGAATTCCCTAAAGTATTTTATCATAAACAGCTGCATACATATAGACAATTATTCTCGATTTTTCAAAGCATCCGTCATCGGAATCCTATTTACCGAGTAAACATGCAGACTGTTGATGCAAAAATAAGCAACAACCCCGACCGCCACAATTTCTACATATACCCATAACGGCAAATAGAACGAAATGTAGCCTTCTATCATGCTTGAAAGGAAAATAAGCACTCCCTTAAACATCAAAATTTCCAACGGAATACATACTACCAAAGAAACCATAGCAACTATTGCCGCAGTCGTCAGGTAGAGCTTCCTGATTTCATGAGGTCTGTAACCGAATACCTTCATATAAGATATGGAAATGGCATTCTTCTCGATAATGACCTTGGTAATAATATAAAGAACAACCACATAAACTATAACCGAAAAGATTTTCACAAAATCGATAACCGTATCAAAAGAACTGATCATCTGGTCGGTTGCTCCCAGCAAATCATCTCTTACAATCACCTTGCTTATAAGGCTTTCGTCTATATCGAGTTTTTCTTTGGAAAGAATGCAATTATATGTATCAATATCCGTATCCAACAAATCCAAAAGCACTGATCTGTCCATAAATATCGCCATGGACGCTTCGTAAGGGTAAATCTTTCTCACTTCGAAACTGTACTCTTTATCAGTATTTTTATCCGTAAGATTAATGAAATCTCCCTCTTCGAGATTCATTTTATTCGCATACGCCGATGATACGACTACCTTCCGGTTACCGTTTTCGGACTCATTTTCATTGGCAAAAGAAAAATATGCATCCCCGAAGAATATACTGTCCTCTTCGATTCCGTATAAAGTGATACCGATGTTCTTTTGGCCGAGTTCAAACCAGTCGTCCATTTCATATAAAAACACCTTCTCACCCTTGTCGGTTTGCGCCGGTGCCTTCAGTAAGTACTGATAATCATAAGGAAGCGAAGCATCAATTTCACTTGTATAATGGTCCATCAAAGGGTTGAGTCCGATACCGAACATCAGCATGAAGCTTGCGAAAAATATACCGAAAAACAGCATAAAGAAACTGCCCTTATTGCGGATAATGACTCTCAAGCGGAATCTGCCAATAAAACTGATGTCGGGAAGCTTGATGTTTTTTCTGTTTTTGTTTTGCCTAAGTTCTCTTCTTAAAAATTTCAGAGGCGACAGCGAAAGCTTCTTTGCAAGCATCCAACAATTTATAAGAACCATGATTACTATCGGCAAAACGGTAGTAAGGATGAACATGGAAACGTCAAACTCTACCTTTAACGGGCCGACGCTGTAGGTCGTATAGTAAATGTCCAAAAACGGCTCAATCATTACGGTATAGCCGAGGACGTTTCCGATAACGGAGCCTGCAAGCGCGACGATTATGGTAGGCTTGAGATAATGAAGAATTATCTCGCCTTTTTTGAAGCCCATGGACCTTAACGTGCCGATGATGACCGATTCACGCTCGATTGTATTGTTGGTAAGAATTGCGAAAATAAAAGCAATCATTGCAACCAGGATATAAACGAAAACCTTGATAAACGGACCATCGGTTCCGATATCCATCTCAAGGAAAGAAATGCTTTGATTCTGGTTTCTGTCAAGCATGGTATCAATCGTAACACCGTTCATATAAAGGTATTTGTAAGCTTCCTCGCCCTTTTCGTTCTTATCGGGTTTGGAAAGATTCCTGTCTGTAAATCTATAGCTGTAACGATAAGTAATATTGTCCTTACTAATCGTATCAAAGCCCGATTCATCAAGTACGGAAACGCAGAAATGCTGCGTATTCATCACAAGGTCGGAATTATTCATAAAAAGCGAAGAATAATCCGGTAACGACACCGTTCCGCATACAGTATAGTCTTTGTTCAAAAGAGTTATTGTATCGCCGATTTTTATTTTTCTGTTATTGGCAAAAACATGATCAAGCGCTATTTCATCATCCGTTTCGGGCATCCGTCCTTCAAACAGCGAGGGGATATCCATTTTGGTACGCTCGTTGAACATGTAAATCTTTGTGGAATCGGCAAATTCTCTTTCTGTTGCATAGAAATTTTCTTCTATCCAAAATCCTTCATCCACAAGATGAGAAATGATTTCGTCGGAAAGCGGCTCCGGGACTTCGATTAACCCGTCTTCCTGGAAATTACCGTCCCGGATATCTTCAAGATAAGCCTCTGCAGCGTTCATTGTTGACTGAAACGATGTTCCGATGCATATGGTCAGGACAAGAATAATCATCATCCCAAAATATTTAAAGAAATTTTTCTTGAAATCACGGGGAATTCTTCTGTTAAGAGGATTACGCATATTCGTCCGCCTCCTTACCATTCGAGATTGTCGGCTGAAATCTTTTCGTTATTGATTTCATTGGAAACAATCTTTCCGTCGTGAAGTTTTAAAATTCGATCGGCCATGAGACTTATGGCCTGATTATGAGTAACAATAATCATCGTGTTGTGATATTGTTTGTTGATTTTCTCGATAAGCGAGAGTATTTCTTTGGACGTAGAATAATCAAGCGCTCCGGTCGGTTCGTCAAAGAGAATCAGCGGCGGATTCTTTATGAGTGCACGTCCTATTGCGCATCTTTGCTGCTGTCCGCCGGAAAGCTGGTTCGGAAACTTGTTCTGATGCTCTGTTAAGCCAAGCGTTTCAAGCAAATCATCCATATCAAGAGGGTTTTGTGTAAGATATGCACATACCTCAATGTTCTCCCTGATTGTAAGGTCGGGTACCAGATTGTAGAACTGGAATACAAAGCCAAGATTGTTTCTTCGGTAATTCGCAAGCTCTTTTTCCCTCATATCGTCTGTACAGAAATCACCGATATCGATGCATCCTTCATCGGCATTCTCGAGACCGCCGATAATGTTAAGAAGTGTAGATTTTCCCGATCCCGAAGGACCAAGCAATACACAGATTTCTCCGTCATTAATCTCGCAATCAATTCCTTTGAGTACCTGTACTCGTGATTCATTGTCACCATAGAATTTTTTAACGTTGTTGATTTTTACGTTCATGATAAGCTCCTTTCCATCACAGATACTCGCTTATTTATCACGGCCGTTTTTATAAATAAAAAAGCGAGTACAATTTGCTGTACTCGCTAAATGTTTGAATATATCTTAGGGCGTGCACAGCGAAAATATCTGTGCCTCAGTCTCATCAATTAAGGTAAACCAGATGTCCTAACACACCATGATGTTGATTTACCGCACATTGCTGCGCCGATTACTCCCTAAAGCTTATTGATTACATTAACAGACGATAAAAAATATGTCAACAGAAAATAAAAAAAGTTTTCCGGGAAAGATTCGGTTCAAGATTCAGATGGTATTCTGTGTGTTTTTAATTCTATAATTGATTGTACTTTGCTGCGCTACCCTTTGCTTTATCTACCGGATATTTTGCCTCGTTCTGAGACATCTTCATATTTATGATTTCATCAGCATCTAAGCCCAGCTTATCGAGAAGATTCTGACTATAAACCATAACATCAGCCAGTTCCTCTTTGATGTGCTGCAAATCATATTCCTCGTCTGACCACTGGAAACATTCCAGTAATTCAGCAGCTTCAATAACAATTGATTTTGCAAGATTTGCCGGTGAATGGAACTGGTCCCAATCACGGTCCTCACTAAATTTTCTAATTCTGTCTATGGTTTCTTGTTTCATGTTGTTCTCCTACTCCAGGCAGTTTCGCAAATGCTCAGCAAGTTTCTTATCGGTACAATACACGTAACACCCCTTCATTCCTCTTGTCATAAGTGTTCTATATGTATTCTTTATTATTTCATCCGCTTCTGAAAGTGCTAATTCCGGATTTTCTTTGTAGATTTTCTTTATTCCCTTTAATGATTGATCTGTCTTAGCTCTCTTCGTAAAATCAGTAACAATATGATTATCCTCATATCTCATGTCGTGACCAATAATTACACCCACATAGTCAAATTCCAACCCTTGCGAAGTATGAATACAGCCTACCTCGTTTACTGAATTCTCATCGATTGCGAAGGTCGTTGAATTCCCAAGATTCCAACTCATCTCAAAATCATCAATACAGATATCATGAATATCAGAATTGTTTTTGCCTTCCGACAGCCACTCCCAGCAGTATCCCGCCAGAATTCTTGAATGATTAGCAGCTTTATTCCTTTCAAAAATGAGGCTTTTAACCTCATTAGGAGAATCTACTATCCTGATTTCATAATCTATATCTTTCATGTCCGTATTAGCAGTGTCCCTTATTTCAAGAACATCATCTAACCATGCAAGATATCCATCTGAACCATTGCATCTAAACTGTGACACCAATTCCAATTCTAAAACTTCTGAATCAAGCAAATCTGCCCAATGCTTTATTTCTTCAACCGTTCCTATATCACTTAATGTAACACGCTGGCTCTCATCAATAAAGAAAACACTGCATAAACATGAATTGATAATCTCTTTAACCTGATTTTCTCCCAGATTGCTGAATAATCCTGATTTCTCATTAAGTCGATGAGCTTCATCACAAATGATAACGTCTATTACATTCTCATCTACCTCTGTGTATGAACCGGATCCTTTAAACATGTTATTAACACTACTCTTCTTAAACCCTGTTAACTTCTTTGCATATACATTCCTTGGAGCACTGTTTTTTGATGTATATTGTGCAAAATAGCCTTCCTGCGTCAGCTTTGCCAACAAGTTGATTGCAACAACAGTTTTACCCGTTCCGGGACCACCCTTTACAATAACAGTTCGTTTCTTTTGGTCGGTCATACAACGAATGGCATTTGATAAGATTTCTTCGTAGACAACCTTCTGATCATCTAACATGATGAATTCTTGATTACCTTCAATCATGCTTTTTATAGAATCCTGAAGACTTTTTGAAGGTTTAATCTTCCCATTGTCTATCTGATAGAGAAGTTCTTTATCATCGCCAATCTTTACTGTTTTCTTTATAAATTCACGAAGTTTAGCTACTTCTCCTCTGGCAAAAATAGGTGCATCATCTACATATTCCTTATACTGATCCTGCTCCAATTTTTCAGGAACCGATTTGCGATAATTATGCAGATAAGCACATGGCTGAAGTACGATATTCCCCATCTGAACATTCTGATTATAATCATAAATCATTGCTGCATAGGACCATGCTTGGTACGATGGATGAACAACTTTTCGGACTGCTCCTCCGGTAAATGTTTCTACTAATGCATCTTGCCCCTCTACAGTTTCCACCTTATCCCATTGTTTCAATTCAATAATAACGACATTAGGATCCTTTTTCTCATCATATCCGGAAATAATAAAATCCACACGTTTTGATGTTTGTGGAATGTTATATTCAATGGCAATTCCTGAATTTTGCGGAATTGCATCATCATTCAATACCTTGTACATATACTCAAGTGAATTTTCCCATGAGCGAAACTCACTTTGGGCACTGCGTCTATGCATTTTGCTATATATATTTTCTTCAATTTCAGCAGCAATTGAATCATGTTCTACTGCCTCTAAGAAATCACTCTTTAAACCGGAGTAAACAATCATTCTTGACTTCCCCCATTTTTCGCTTTACTAGTATTCCTTTGCTATTTCGCAAATTCCATATGTACTCATGAATTCCTTCAGATCCGCTTCATTCTTTATCAGCATCACATCATGAAATTCACCGGTATGTATGTCTTTGAATCCTGCAACCTGTTCACCGGTACATATGCTACATCGAAGAACGGCCCGGAACTCTTCTTTATCAAATTGTTCTGTCGCTATCGGCTTCTTCTTTCCAAACATATCGCTATATTAGTACTCCATCACAATGATCCACTTCGTGCTGAATAATCTGTGCTATCCATCCGGAATATTTCTGTTTTTGCGGCTTAAAATTTCCATCAAGATATGTTACTTCTAATTCTTCATACCTCTTGCACTTTCTAGGTCCGCCGAGAAGTGATAAACAAACTTCTTCCGCATCGTAAGGCTTAATCTTTGATACAATAACCGGATTCACCATTGCAAATTGACCAAGTCCGGCAGCTACTACAATAATTCTTTTCTTAACTCCTATCATGTTCGCAGCCATCCCAACGCATTCATCCAAATGCGCCCGCAATGTATCCAATAAATCCGTTACTGTTTGTCTATCTACTGCGCAATCCGTCGCCGGTACGGATTTCTGCGCAAGAAAAATCGGATCATGCACTATTTCTTTTACTGCCATTTGCTACCGCCTTCTTCAAGTATCTCATTTTGTGTCGGACACGCAGCACTTGACATCCCGTTCTGCGCTTCCGCATAAATGAACAAAATCTCCTTTTAATCACCGTTTCCTTTATCGCCTTACCTGGCATCACTGCCGCAGCACTTTATATCCTGCTCTGCACTTCTACCCGTTTCCGCTTGTCGAACCTGCATATAAATTTTCTCAATCTCCTCTGCCGGAAATTTGGGAAAAGCCTTGCAAAGTCCGTCCAAATCAATTCCGCATCTGGCCATGCCTTCAACGGCGCGCTTATCCTGGTCGTTCATCGCTCTATACTCCTATTCATCCATCTCTTCTACCGCAGCATAGTAATTTTTCATAAAATCATTCATAACGGATGCTTTATCCGCTTCGTCCAAAAGAGCATCGACATCATCCGGCCATTTGTCACCTTCGTCGATTTTCTTTTGGGTAAGCCACGCATCTTCAACCTCAAATTGAATAACTCTTCCGTCGTCGGATTCAAGTGTAACCAAAACCTTTAAAGGCTCGTTATCGGGACGCTCTTCGCAACCGAAATCAGCCTCCATAATATGCTTTACAATCCACATCAGAAATATTCACACCTGCTTTTTGCAGGTGCCTCCTCTCCGGAAATATATCCGCGTCTGAACTCCATATTTATTTCTTTAAGTTCCTTCTTGCCATCTATGTAGTCCTGATACATCTCCGCAAGTCCTGCCGCACAGCCGTCACAGGAGCCTTCGATAGCCCCGAGTGATTCTGCCACAATAGCCTCGCGTTCTTCTCTTGTTGTATCCTTTATAAGATAACTCATTCTTTCGGTAAGTCCTCCAAAATCTTCCATTAGCGTTCATGCTGTTTCTCTGACGCTGCATTTTTCTTTTTCATTCTATCATAATTTCCGAATGTGCGAACAGGATAAATAATAAAAACGGTTCCGGATATTCGTCCAAAACCGCCTAAAGAATTTCGTCTTACGCAAAAGTTGCATAGTCGATAAGTATAAGCTTGCATGACTCACAATTACACGCAGGAATACTTTCACCTTTAAGATAAGGGGCTTTTCCTATTTGAAAAAATCCATCCGAAAACCTGGGCGCACCGTAATTCACAGCTTCATTTATCCAGCAAATCCCACCGTTTCCGGTTGCTCTTACAAAACCATTTCTCATTTCATTACTACATTTGGGACACTTCATCTTTGTTTCCTCCGTCAAATTCAATATTCACAGTAAAATCAATCAGAATTTTTCCGCTCCATCTCATTTTACCAAATGATGAGGATTTTTATAGATACAATATGAAAAAAGACGGCCATAGCCGCCTTAAGATTTTTTAGAATAATTTGAAATGCTGTGAAATCACTGCCATCGTAACAAAGAGTAACTTCGGAATCCATAAGGAAGATTACGGCACCACAGATCTCAGATTCTGAAAGGCACTCAACATCAGATTCGCCCTTGTAAAATGAACCCCTAACCCCAAGAGACCACCATTGTGTTAACGCTACCTGACCCTTTCAAATGTGATTGGCTCATTGTTAATAAATTCCGGCAGACAAACGACGATTCTGTCTTCATTGGTCTGCGTAAACACATTCGTAAGGTAACTCGTGTTATCGTTGATTGTTATAGCAAAGGTATCGGCCTTGTCATATCGCCATTCTTTATGGTCAAAAAGAAATACATATGTCCCCTCACATTTTCCGGTCTGAAAGTTTAAGACCTTCGCCAGTTCTTCCGAAAAATCCACAACTATGCTGTCCCCGTCTCCATTAAAGGACATTGAACCGTATTCGGAAGTAAATTCCCCGTCAAGGTTCTCGGGCCAAGGGGCATCATCTCCGGGCGGACCGTTTTTGTATCCGCAGGACATCATCATTAATACAGTGGCAAATATAACAATTAACGAAATAAAACTACATTTTCTCATAATCAACATATCCGTTCTTCTCGAAGTTTTTGATTCCATCAGTTTTTCGAACTATCCTCCTATTTTTAACACTATCTCTTAACTTTCGCCGTATTCGGGATTCTTGCCTTAATATATTCCACAACGAAATTATAGTCCTCACCATCCGCATAAATCTGATTATGGTTTAGAAGTGCATCCAACTTAATTGTATGGAATCCGCGAAGTACT
>JAZUJT010000033.1:0-1983 GCA_045642905.1 Lachnospiraceae bacterium
GAGAGTCTTGGCCATCACCGTATCTCTGTGACTAAAATTTATCTTGCAGAGCAACCCCAAAAAGCGAAATAAACATTCTCAGGCAGATGCCGGTGTGTCCGGCATCTCACCTTCGCCGCAAGGTGAGAATTTTAAATAGATGAAGGAGAAATTTTAATTATGAAACCAAACCAATGCCACGCCTCCGGCGGAAAGGAGGTAATTTAAGACAAAGGAGGCGTTGCCTCATGAAATATGAAATCCCGATTTGGGAGAAATCAAACTTAACATTAGTAGAAGCTGCCGCTTATTCAGGTATCGGAATTAACAAAATCCGAAATATAACAAACGAAGACAACTGCGATTTTGTTCTATGGATCGGAACCAAGCGTTTGATTAAGCGTAGGCTCTTTGATGAATATATCGAAAAGCAATTTTCCATTTAGATTCCATTATATTTGACAGAGTGCTTGAAGAATAAGCTGAAACATGATATACTGTTTTCACAGCTTGTTATAACTCTTTTCAAATGTAAAATTATGAAGGAGTGATAGCAATGCCTAATAAAAATACGAAAGGAAAAAGCAACAGAAGACTCGATAAGGACAGGATTGCTCTACGCAAAGGCGAACTGCAACGCTCGGACGGAATCTATGAATACCGTTGGTACACACAGGGCGGCAAACGCCATTCCGTATATGCCGGAACACTTGAACTGTTAAGGCAAAAGGAAGAGGAAATTACGGCTGACATTCATGACGGCATCAAGACCGATACCAAAATGACTACCGTAAACGAAGCGTTTGATATGTGGTGCGACTTAAAGCGGGGACTCAAAGACAATACTTTTCAAAACTACAAGTATATGTATAACTTATTTGTCCGTCCCCGTTTCGGAAAAATGCGGATTTCTATGGTGAAGAAAACCGATGTGAAACGGTTCTACAATACATTGGTTGACGGCAAAATAATGAAAGTATCTACCCTTGATACCGTTCACAATGTTTTGCATCAGGTTTTTACAATGGCGGTGGATGACGGATACCTGCGAATGAACCCGACCGACAATGTACTCAAAGAACTGAAAAAAGCATACTGCTTTGATGTAGAGAAAAAACACGCCTTAACGCTTGAACAGCAAAATCTGTTTATCAACTATATCAAGAATACACCGCACTATAAGCATTGGTATCCGGTGTTTGCGGTAATGATTGGTACGGGTATGCGTGTCGGTGAAACGGTGGGACTCAGGTGGTGCGATATAGACCTTGAAGAAGGTATTATTGATGTAAACCACACTATTGTCTACTATAATCACGGAGACCATAACGGTTGTACTTTCGGAATTAACACACCGAAAACAAAAGCCGGAAACCGAACCATACCGATGATGGATTTTGTGAAAGAAGCGTTCAAAACCGAAAAGAAGTATCAAGAGGAAATCGGTCTTTCCTGCATTGACACCGTTGATATGTATACGGACTTTATATTCGTAAATAAAGACGGAAAGGTTCAGCACGCCGGAAATCTTAACAAGGCAATACGGCGTATTGTGAGAGACTGCAATTACGATGTGCTTCAAAAAGGCGAAGAAAACCCTGTTCTGCTACCGCTGTTCAGTTGTCATACGCTACGGCACACCTTTACGACAAGACTGTGCGAATCAGGTATGAATATCAAGGTTATTCAGGATGTGTTAGGTCATGCTGACATCCAAACAACTTTAAATATCTATGCCGATGTAACGAAGGACAAAAAGATGGAAGAGTTTGATAATTTATCGGCTCAATTCAGTGAAATGGCGGTTTGAGTTACTACACCTCTACTACACCTTTTACTACACCCAAATGCAAAGTTTGTATAAAGACATATAAACACTTGTATGATATGAAGTGTGAAAAAGGCGGATAAAATAAGGAGTTGTAACGAGTTGCGAAGTCTTATAAATTCTCTTTCGGCGTCATCCCGACGATGAAGCCGTTGGACTGAAAAACGGCGTAAAAT
>JAZUJT010000034.1:0-7720 GCA_045642905.1 Lachnospiraceae bacterium
AAATATTACATTACTACTGCCATAGCTTATACGTCAGGTAAACCTCATATCGGTAACAGCTACGAAATCGTTTTGGCCGACAGCATAGCACGATTCAAGCGTAAAGACGGATATGATGTATTCTTCCAGACAGGCACCGACGAGCATGGACAGAAGATTGAACTTAAGGCTGAAGAGGCAGGCGTTACGCCTAAGGAATTTGTTGACGAGGTTGCGGGAGAAATTAAGGGAATCTGCGACTGCTTAAACTGCTCTTATGACAAGTTTATTCGTACAACGGATTCGGACCATGAAAAACAGATTCAGAAGATTTTCAAGAAGATGTATGACAAGGATGACATCTACAAGGGAAGCTACGAAGGTCTTTATTGTACTCCCTGCGAATCCTTCTGGACGGAGTCACAGCTTGTAGACGGCAAATGCCCCGACTGCGGTCGTGAGGTTAAGCCCGCGAAGGAGGAGGCATACTTCTTCAAGATGAGCAAGTATGCTGACAAGTTAATCGAGCATATCAATACTCATCCCGAATTTATACAGCCGGTATCGCGTAAGAACGAAATGATGAACAATTTCCTTCTTCCCGGACTTCAGGATTTGTGCGTATCGAGAACATCCTTTAAGTGGGGAATTCCCGTGGACTTTGACGACAAGCATGTTGTATATGTATGGCTTGATGCACTGTCAAACTATATCACCGGTATAGGATACGATGCGGACGGCAATTCTACCGAGCAGTACAATAAGTACTGGCCCGCAGACCTTCACTTAATCGGAAAGGATATCGTTCGTTTCCATACAATTTACTGGCCGATTTTCTTAATGAGCTTAGGCGAGCCTTTACCCAAGCAGGTATTCGGCCATCCCTGGCTTTTGGCAGGTGAAGGAAAGATGAGTAAGTCCAAAGGAAACGTTATCTATGCCGACGATCTTGCAAAATTCTTCGGTGTAGACGCGGTTCGTTACTTTATGCTTCACGAGATGCCTTTTGAAAACGACGGCTCCATCACCTGGGATTTGATGACGGAACGAGTTAACACAGACCTTGCCAATGTACTCGGAAATCTTGTTAACCGTACTATTTCAATGAGCAACAAGTATTTTGGCGGAGTTGTTGAAAACAAGGGCGTTGAGGATACGGTTGATGCCGATCTTAAGGAGGTTGTTACAAATACCTTCGCCAAGGTTTCACAGAAGATGGATTCACTTCGCGTAGCCGATGCCATTTCGGAAATCTTTACGTTGTTTAAGCGTTGCAACAAGTATATCGATGAAACAGAGCCCTGGGTTCTTGCCAAGGATGAGGCCAAGAAGGACAGACTTGCTACTGTTTTATACAATCTTACGGAAAGCATTAATATCGGAGCTTCGATTCTTTGGCCCTTCCTTCCCGATACGGCCGAGAAGATTGCTGCTTCACTTAACACATCACTTCGTGAATTTGATACTCTTTCGCAGTTTGGTGTTTATGCTTCGGGTACGAAGGTTGTTGAGAAACCGGAAATTTTGTTTGCCCGTCTTGACATAAATGATGTATATGCAGAGGCCGAAAGAATTAAGGCAATTCAGATGGCGGAAGCAGGCGTCGGCGCTGAGGCTCCCGAAGAAGACGATGCCATGGAAGTAACACTAAAGCCCGAGATTGAGTACGGCGACTTCGATAAGCTCCAGTTCGTTGTAGGTGAGATAATAAAGTGCGAGGAAGTGCCCAAGTCCAAGAAACTTTTATGCTCACAGGTTAAGGTAGGCAAGGAGGTTAAGCAGATTGTTTCGGGCATTAAGCAGCATTACAGTGCCGAGGAAATGGTCGGTAAGGAGGTTATGGTATTACTTAATCTTAAGCCCGCTACACTTGCGGGAGTGGTTTCGGAAGGAATGCTTTTATGCGCAGAGGATGCGGACGGAAATCTCGCATTAATGACTCCCGAAAAGAAAATGCCCGCAGGCGCAGAAATCTGCTGATAATTTAAGTTAAATATGTTGATTTAAAAATCCGCTGTGTATTTGTTGACTGAATTCGCGGCGGATTTTTTTGCATATTTTTTACAGGTACGTAAATAGTCTGTCAACATTGCTTTATTTTTTGTTTTGCCTTATAATATAAACGTCATTTTTGGGCTTTTGGGAGGTTTGGAAATGAGAAGGACAGACTTTGAATTTGACTCAAGAGATGGCCGTACCAAGCTGAAGGCACATATCTGGGAACCGGACGAGGGGGTCGCCGTTACAGGTATCCTGCAAATTGTTCACGGTATGGCGGAGCATTCTCTTCGCTACGAGGATTTTGCGGGATTTTTGTGCAAGAACGGTTATGTTGTGGCAGCGGAAGATCATCTCGGACACGGAGAGTCCATTAAGGACAGGACACCGGGCTATTTTTGCAAGAACAATCCGGCTTCGGTAGTGGTTAAGGATGTTCACAGACTTAAGAAAATCGTAGAAGAGAAATATCCTAAGCTTCCGTATTATATTTTGGGTCATTCCATGGGTTCGTTTATCTTGAGAAATTACCTTTTTACTTACGGTAAGGGTATAGACGGAGCGATTATCATGGGAACCGGCATGCAGCCCAAGCTTATGGTGCTCGGCTTATGCGCACTTGCCAATATCGGTTGCATTTTCGGTAAAGCTGACAAGCCTTCGATGCTTATCGAGAAGGTGGGTTTTTCTTCGTATAACAACAGAATTGATAAGCCGCTTACTCAGTATGACTGGCTTTCGACCAACAGGTCAAATATAGATAAGTATATGGCGGATCCTTTGAGTGGTTTTGTTTTTCCGTGCAATGGATTTAAAACTCTGGGAGGTTTGCTACTCCGCCTTTATAAGAAATCGAATGTCGAGAAGATGCCTGTTTCCCTGAGGGTTTTGATTACGTCCGGCGAGGAAGACCCGGTCGGCGATTACGGTCAGGGTCCTACGAAGGTTTACAAGCAGTTTGTTGCAGAGGGTATGCAGAAGGTTTCGTTAAAACTGTATCCCGGTGACAGGCATGAGATTTTGAATGAGACTGATAAGGAAACGGTTTACAACGATATCCTTACATGGCTTTCGGGAGAATGATTTGGTATGGCAGGTTCCGAGAAGAAGTTTTGCATAACGAAAGCGACTCCCGATGACTGGGAGGCTGCAATGGAATTGTGCTGGAGAACATTTTTGAAGTTCGAGGCTCCGGTTTATTCTCAGGAAGGCATAGACAATTTTTTGAAATTTATTTCCGGTGCGGAGCTTCACAAGATGTTCCTCATCGATGAATACAAGATGTATGTTGCAAGAGAAGAGGGCTCCGATGAGATTATCGGAGTGACTTCCGTCAGAAACAGAAACCACGTCTCACTTTTATTTGTGGACGAGAGATATCACAGAATGGGCATTGGCCGTGCACTTTTGAAGAGACTTCAAAGGCAGCCGGAAGGGGATATTAAGCTGACAGTTAATGCGGCTCCGTATGCAGTGGAATTTTATCATAAGCTGGGATTTATCGATTCAGATTCCATGCAGGAAAGCGATGGGATTAAATATACTCCCATGACCTGCCTTTCAGCCATTAACAGCCGGTATTGATTCGAGGAAGAGACAATGACTGCTAACTTAATTCATTCGAGAGATACCTATTATATCGTAAGAGATATTTTGAAATGTCTCGACAGCAGAGTCGCCAACCACGGAGAGCGTACTGCTTTTATTCTGTATAATATGCTGAAATGCTCGTCTTTTTTTGAGGAATACGAGCTTGCCGAGTTATGCATGATAGCAATGATGCATGACATCGGTTCCTACAAGACCAACCCCGGCGAGGATATGCTTAAGTTCGAGTCAAGAGAGTGCCTGCCGCACACCATTTACGGATATTTGTTTTTACTGTACCTTACGCCTTTTAAGGACAGAGCCAAGATTATCCTTTATCATCATACGGACTTTAACAAGATTGTAGATAACAAGTATGAGTATATCGATGTTGTTCATTTCCTTCATCTGGCCGAACGTGTTGATTTATACTCAAACGCTTTGGGTAACAATTTCGATTACATGATGTTTAACAAGCAGTCGGGTAAGGAATATTCACCCAAGGCTTTGGACATTTTTTATCAGGCAGTTAAGAAGTATGATATTTTCAACAAACTGTCATCGGGCGAGTACAGAAACGAGCTTGAAAAGCTGTGGGAATATCTTATTTTCACGGAAGAAGAAAAACAGAGCATGATTCTGGGACTTATGTACTGCATGGGATTCAGAAGCGAATACACGATGCTCGACATGGTTACCTGTGTGGGACTTTGTCAGCAGATCGGTAACATTCTTTTGCTTTCAGAGAATGAAATGGACATTTTGACGCTGGCTGCCACGCTTCATGATGCAGGCATGGTCGGTGTTCCCAAAGATATTATCGAGGCACCCCGTAAGCTTACCGATGAGGAAATGACCAAGCTTCGGACACATGTAGACGTTTTGGACACGATGCTTAAAGGTCGTATAGACAGAGAGGTTCTCGATACGATTTCGGCGCATCACGAAAGAGGAGACGGCAGCGGTTATCCCAAGCATATGCGTGACCAGCAGATGACCAGACTGCAGCGTATTCTGCAGGTTGCGGATACGGTTTCGGCACTCATAAACAGGCGAAGCTACCGTGAACCGATGCCCAAGGATACGGTTATCCGTATCTTACGTGAGGAAGCGGAAAAAGGAAAACTCAGCAGAGAGGTTGTCAGAACCGTCATTACATTCTATGATAAGATAATGGCCGGCGTTCAGGAAAAGAGCGATGAAACGCTTCTTATGTATCGTAAGCTTAAAGACAATTACGAAAACACCTATCGCCAGATCAAAACTCAATAAATTTTTAGTAAAGGTAGCAGTTTTATGAAATTTCTTAATCTCGACAGTCCGCTCATGAGAGCGCTCAGCAAGATGGCGGACCTTATGTGGCTTAACATTCTCACCATTTTGTGCTGCATTCCGATTGTTACGGCGGGAGCGTCTTTTACGGCGATGCACTTTGTACTCCTTAAAATCGTCCGCGACGAGGAAGGCTATATTACGAAGGATTTTTTCAGATCCTTTAAAGAGAACTTCGGACAGGCAACGGTTATCTGGATACTTTCCGTTCTGGTAGGCGGTTTGATTATTTGGGATTTATGGTACGTTCTTTTCTCGGGAGCAATGGAGGATGTAAATACTGTTTATTTTGCAGCCTTATGTGTATCGGGCATTTTGTTTTTACTTATTTTCACTTTCGTGTTCCCGGTACTTTCACACTTTGTAAATTCGATAGGAAAGACTATTAAGAATGCATTTTTCATGGGCATTTTGGTTCTTCCCAAGACCGTTTTGATGATTGTGCTTTATCTTGTACCCGCAGCGATTATTTATTTCGTGACAGCGCTGATTCCGCTTGCGGTTCTGTTCTGTTTCACGGGTCCGGGATATGCATCGGCTTTATTGTACAACAAGACTTTTAAGCGTTTTGAGCCTGCGGCCGAAGAGGTTGTAAGCGATATGGAGTGGACGCTTGGTGCGGCGAATGAGCCTTCTGCGGAGGATGCTTCCGAAGCCGAGGACACACAGGAAGTCGATACGGATGAAGAGACCGGCGAAACTTCGGGTGCCGATTTGAGTGAAGAGAGTAACTAATACATTAGGGGTAATGTAAAACTTCATTTTTGGAGGATATAACGTTGGGAGACAGTAAGCAGAAAAAAGGAACATGGGGCTATTGGATACTTGTCGCGGTCGCTTTCATTATTGTAATCGTAGCGTTGTTTTTTAACTTCGTAAAGATCGGAAAGGACAATGCGTTAACACAGGCCCAGGACAAGCAGATCGGATTTGCCAATATCTGGAGTTCACAGATTCGCGTGGAAATCGAAAAGGCCGGAGAGTACGGCGGAATGCTTTCAAAGTTTTTGGAAGACAAATCTTTTTCCCAAAATGCCGATTCCGTTCGAAATTATTTAAGCAGCATAGTTGAAAACACTTCCTTCTACAGAGTCGTTTTGTGCGACGGAAAGGGTGTACGGGCTGACAGCTTCGAGACTTCGGAGGCGTTTGATGTTTCTTTTGCCGAAGGAGATAACGTGTACGGCTACTTCTACACCAATGATGCTCAGTGTATGAGAACGGGTGTGATTGCCATCAAGGTTCCTGCTAAAGATGAGGGAGAAGATTACATCCTGTTCTGCTTAGACCTTAAGGATGTGGCCGGAAAGCTCACCGAAAGCAATATGGAGGATTTGTCGTTTTTAACTGTTTTCAAGAAGGACGGTACCATTTGCGGTGTTGTTGATTCCTTCGCAGACAAGAACAGCCCGTATCTTAAGACCGGCAATTTCCTGAATTGTGTTATGGCCGGAGTCAAGGTTAAGGAAAGATACGACAGCTTCAAGACCAAGCTTTACAATAATATAGGCGGAGCAATCGAGAGCACCTATGATGGTGACGGTCGTACGATTGTATGTGCTTCTGTCGGAATCGATGACTTATATATCGGATACGGCATTCGCCAATACGCCATAGATAAACAGGCGGACGCTTATTTTAAGGGAATCAGATCGGTTTGCATTAAGCTGGGCGTTGTTATTGCCCTGTTTACCGTATTTGTCGGAATTGTGATTTTCGTTAATACGATTAAGTCCAAAGAAAAAGGAAAATCACTCGAGAACAAAGCCGACACGGATATGCTTACGGAACTTTTCAACAAGAATGCCACGGAGCGCAAGATTGAGGAGTACATTTCCGAAAATCCCAACGGTCGCGCATTGATGTTCATTCTTGATATAGATAACTTTAAAAAGGTTAACGATACCATGGGTCATGCCTTCGGCGATACGCTTTTGAAGACGCTCGGTAAGGAAATCCGTATGGAATTTCGACTTACCGATATCGTGGGACGTGTCGGTGGCGACGAATTCGTTATCTTTTTGAAGGACATTAAGGATAACCTTATTGTTGAAAGAGAAGCCAACAGACTTACGAGATTCTTCCATGATTTTAAGGCCGGAGGAGATTACGTCAAGTATTCGGCTACCGCAAGTATCGGCGCGGCTATCTATCCGGATGATGCAAGAAGCTTCAAGGATTTGTATATTTCAGCCGACGATGCTTTGTATCGTGCTAAAAAGCGCGGTAAGAACCAGCTCGTTTTCTTTAATGAAGAGAAACAGGAGAACAATTAATAAAGAAACTTTGATGACCGATGCAAAAATGCATCGGTCATTTATGTAAATTAGATGACATGAAGTTTCGTCAATTCTTACAATGATAGCGAAAATTTTTGTCAAAATCTTCATTGCGTGAGCATTTTGCATAAGGTATACTACCTTTAGTTGACCGGGGGACCGGGTATAATATTAGGAGGTAATTAGTAATGGCAAGTTTATCCATGAAAAATATCTGCAAGGTATATCCTAACGGATTCGAAGCTGTTAAGAACTTCAACCTTGAAATTGCAGATAAGGAATTCATCATCTTCGTAGGACCTTCAGGATGTGGTAAGTCAACTACACTTCGTATGATCGCACGTCTTGAGGAGATCACACAGGGCGAGCTCTGGATCGGTGACAAGATGATGAACCACGTAGAGCCTAAGGACAGAGATATCGCAATGGTATTCCAGAACTACGCTCTGTATCCTCATATGTCAGTATATGATAACATGGCTTTCGGACTTAAGTTGAGAAAGGTTCCGAAGGATGAAATTGATAAGATGGTTAAGGAAGCAGCT
>JAZUJT010000035.1:0-29164 GCA_045642905.1 Lachnospiraceae bacterium
GACGCAATGTTTGATTGGGGCGATTGCGATTTCTTTGATGTGGATAAGTGCAAAGCATTGGCTCAGTGGTTGCAGAAACGATTGCTGAGAGAACTGCCTGACAATGTTCGACAGGTATACGAAATAATGCTCAGTTATACAGATATTGCAGTAATTAATATGACTGGAATTTATTTCGATTTTTAACAGGTGGCCGCTATGAATAGATCGTATAAACTGTTATCAATATTTTTCGATAAAAAGCCGATTCCTGAGATTATGCCAACCATTTTGCAACTTAATAATTTTAATGAAATAAGAAACTATGATGAAGCCTTTTCTTTATTCGACTTAAATGAATATCAGCGAAAAATAAATGGAACAGAAGTCCTGTCATGTTCAGAATATGAAGACTTTGAGAGAAAGTGTTCATACCTGGTTGATTGCGAAAAAATCATTATTGTTCTCGACTATTATTCTGATATGCAAGCTGCTAATCATTTGTATCTAAAGCGATTATTACAGGCTCTATGCATGATTTCAAAGAAACTTCCCAGTGTTAATGTATGCTTAGGAATTAGTCAAAGCATGGTGGAAAAATATTCGGAAATCCTTGAAGAAATATATGGTAATAATACCGCGAAAGCTGTTTGACATGAATATTCTTATGTGTTGATGACGTGCAGTGAAAATTAGGTGTTACTAAAGGTGTTACCAATAAACCGACACTGGTAAACCTCCTTATTTTACTGTATTTTTTGCGGTGTCCGATTCTTCAAATCCGGCCCGCGCCTCTATACCTCAGGATGAATGTCCTGAGGTTTTTTTCGAAGAAAAAATAGGTTCAACTTATATAGCTATTTATTGTAGTATTTTTTCTTTCTCTATTATTATGTACTTATGCTCTCTTATAGTAATCCAACAAGCGATCCCGAATATACTACCACCCAAGAATTTCCATTTGAAACAATCGAACGCACATATAATGTTCCATTGAACCATGTTCCGATATCATATTCGCTATATAAAATAGACTCAGGAATACAGCTTAATGTGGGATATGCTGACTTAGCATAGTTTACAGTCACTGTTTTTGTGTATCCATGTACTATCTGCGGATTTGATATTGTTTTTCCGTTTTCGGGTGCTGCAGCATATGACTTCATTGCTAAAGATGAAGATAAAATAAATATGACAAAAACAAAGGTTAATACTTTTTTCATAATACAGGTCTCCTTTAAGCCCAATTAAGTTGAACCTTATATTACTCATAACATTGCAATCTTACATAAACATGAAAACAACGATAAACATTTTGCGCAATCATATGGTAATATATGACTGTAATGTTCATTACGGAGGAAAAAAGATGCAAAAGATTCATATAGTTGAAGACAACAGGTGTCTTGCTGACATAATTTCCGAGTATCTTGTGGAGAAGGAATATGAAGTGGTTATATCAGAAGACATTTTACATGCAAAAGAATATATGCTGAAAAATCAGTGTGATATATGCATTCTTGATATAGGTCTTCCGGATGGCACAGGTTTTAAGTTATGTGAAGATCTACGAGCACACTACAGAGGGCCTATATTGATTCTCACTGCATTTGACAGCGAAGAAGATATTATTCATGGCTTGCAATGTGGTGCAGATGATTATGTAACAAAACCCTGTTCACTAAGAGTTTTATATACCAGAATACAAGCTCTTTTGAGAAGAAATAGTTGGGACAAAGAAAAAAGTCAGTTCCTGGCAAGCGGGAATATGGTTGTTGATATAGAACATAAGACCGTACGTATTAACGACAATCTGGTTTCCCTTGGAAAAACAGAGGTAGAACTAATTTTGTTACTTATTCAAGGGCATGGTCAGATAATGCCTCGAAATATCTTATTGGAAAAAATATGGGATAATCGGGATAATTTTATAGAGGACAACACACTTAGTGTACATGTATCCCGACTCAGAAATAAAATAGGTCAGTATAATGGAATGGCTTACATCGAAACAGTAAAAGGAATCGGCTATCGATGGAATGTTGAAGTTAGGAGATTTTAAGGTGAAAACAAAAAGTGTGTCAATTAATAATACAAAAAATGTTCCTCTTATTTCTCTTTTCGTTGTTTTTATAACAGGAATTATTGTTTTTGATATAGTCTGGATGAATTCATACCTTAACAGAGGCGTAAAATACATTGGTGCTTTTTCACAATATTTAACCAAAGACGAACTCATTGACGGAATAAATAATGCTTTGCGCAACAATAACGAGGAAATATATAGCGCTGGGTTTGAAGCTCTATCCTTGACCGGGTACAGTAATTCGCATGCGCTTTTGATGCTTGAAGAAGTCGGATTGGCAGCATTCCTCATCCCTTTCGCATTTATTATATTAGGAATTTTATGCATTATTATGTATAGAAAGAGAAAAGGGTTCTACATTACACAAGTTAACAATCTGAAAGACTGGGCAAACGGAAAACAGCTTGAAAGCACAACCTATTCCGGTCTTCCGGATGAATTAATTGAATTAGTAACCGACTTGAAAAAACAACTTGAACGCTTGTCTGACATTCATGAAGAAGATAACAAACGCCTGATTAGCTATCTTGAAGACATATCCCATCAATTAAAAACTCCTCTTTCTGTCATAAGAGCTCTTTGTGAGAAAAATCTCGAAAGCGCTATAGAACCAAGCAATGACATGACCAGATGCTTAAGTGCTGTTGATAAAATGCATGACCTTATCAGAGAATTGCTTATTCTGGGACGTCTGGAATGTGAAAAGATTAATGTTAAATTTTCTAAAATATCCCCACATGACATGATGGAAACATTATCTAACGATTATGAATTTTTATTGCACCAAGCAGGCATAACTTTAATTATAAATGGTGATTCGTTCGATAAGTGGTTATGTGATGAATTTTGGATTCGTCAAGCCATAGATAACATTATTTCCAACGCCATAAAACATTCTGATTCCGGAGGTAAAATAGTTTTAAGTTACCATTCTAGCAGTACGGAGAATTGTATTACAATCTGGGATGAAGGAATTGGATTTGAAAATGGAGTTGAAGAAACCATATTTAATCGGTTCTCTTCAAAAGATAGGTCGGGAAGAGAAGGCTTTGGTCTTGGATTGGCCATTTCAAAAAAAATAATAGAATTACATTTTGGTACAATCACAGCTTGCAATCATGTTCCCAAAGGTGCCGAATTTCATATCCGATTCCCACGACTGGATGCTGATACTATTTTTAATAACAGACCTGCAAATGTCACGTTATTGTAAGTTTTCCATTGTAAATTAATTGCAACAATAAAAACAAGTCAATTATAGCATTGGCCACTCTTTTTACGTTAGAGGATATATTATGGAAGAAATATTAAGACTTGAACGATTATCAAAGATATACGGTCAGGGAAACTCGGTTGTACAAGCATTAAATAATGTTTCTTTTTCAATAAGCACCAATTCATTTACTGCTTTGGTGGGAAGAAGCGGCTCAGGCAAATCAACATTATTAAACTGCATCGGTGGTCTTGAAGAGCCTACATCCGGCCAAGTGCTGATTAGTGGCGAAAATCTGTACAGCATGAGTAATCGTAACAGGACTATTTTCAGGCGAAGGAAAATAGGATATGTTTTCCAGTTTTTTAATCTGTTGTCAGAAATGAATGTTTGGGAAAATGTATGTATTCCTGCGTATATTGATAATCGTAGACCGGATGAAAACTATGCGAAAACGGTAATTAATCAACTTGGATTATCGGAAAAAACAAATCGATATCCTTCAGAATTATCCGGTGGCGAACAACAAAGAGTCGCTGTAGCGAGAGCTCTCATTATGAAACCGGATATTCTTTTGGCAGACGAGCCAACCGGAAATCTGGATAAGAAAACCGGAGATGAACTTTTAGATATTCTTTTGTTTTCCCATAAATATTTTGAACAAACTGTATTATTGGTAACACATGATTTAGATATTGCTCGTAAATCTGAGCGTATTATAACGTTAGAGGATGGCTGTATTATTTCAGATACACTAGGTGCACGCATATGAAAAAACATCAATTCAGTTTTTATGCAAAAAAAGTACACCAAAGTACCGGGATAAATGCAATCTTATTTGTTGTAGTATTGTTGGGAATTTTAACCTGTGTAACTATGGATTCTTTATCGGCAACACAGGAATCTCAACGAATGAAATCTTATGGTTCCTGGCATGCAGCGTTATATGAATCTGTCGATGAGATTACTAAGCAAATATCTGATAATGCCATGATAGATTCCGTTGGTATTATGTATGTCTGCGGTGAAATATGTGATTCAGATAAGTTGACAGGTTGTGCAATTGGGTATGTAAATCAAGAATTATTAACAATGGGGAATATTGAATTACTGGATGGAAGAATGCCCGAAACTTCCAATGAAATAGCCTTGGAAGCATCAACTTTATCGAAGCTTGGATATTCATATGAATTAGGACAAACTATATCTTTACAAATATTAAGTAATAAATCCAATGATTATCAATATGATTCTTTTTTGTTGTGTGGTGTTATAAAAAATTATACCGGAAATTGGAAATGCGGATATAATAATCTGGTTTCCGGCTTTATATATCCGAATAATCAAGCTGAGTATCATCATGCATTTATTAAATTATCTGACATGTATGCTAAATTTGTTGATGACTTAAATCGTATATGTCAGCATCAATTAGTCCTAAATGATTATACTTATACAATGTACTCATCTGATACTTCGGACGACATAGATACAAAAATGCTTCAAATAGTACTCCTTTTTGCCGGTTTTTCAATTCTTCTTTTATTTATAAATAACGAAATAATAAAAAGGCAACCTGACTATATCATTCTACGCTTATTGGGATCAACCAGAGGCTCAATATTAATGATGTTCTTTCGCGAAAAAATATGTAAGTTTTTACTGATGATTCTTTTAGGAACTGTAGTCGGCATATTTACAGCTTTCATATTCTTTTCCTTATTTTTCCGCAAAGGTGGCGTTTTTGATATTGAAGTAACACATATTATTTTAACTGTACTATTAAACCTTTTAGGAATTGTGGTTGCTTTCATTTTTTCTTTTATCAGACTTTTTCAGATTCCATTGCGTGGGAAAGCACAACAGCAGAAAAGAAAATCAAAAAAGGTATTCGGAAAACTGATAGATGTGAAATCTATATTCGTAAGATTTCGCAAAAGCGATAGGGGAAGCTATTTATTGTCTTTGAGCTTATCTGTTATCGCTACCTCATTCATATGTATTTCTTTATACAAAACGTGGGACCTGTTTTCTGAGTATAGATATTACTCAAGGGAATATCCTATTGATTATACTTACGGATTATTAGCTTCATATTCAAGGTTGGAAAACCTTGAAAGTGAAGATACCATTAAAAGAATTGAAAGTGCCTATGGGGTAGAAAAAGTATACGGTTATTCTATTTCAGATTATCAACCGATAACTTTTGAAAATGGTTATGATTACGAATATGCTTCTTATGTCAAAGACGAAATAAACGCATATTTCAGATTAACAGAAGATAATGATTTCCCGGTTGATTCAGGTCCTTACGGAACTATAGTCGGTATATCTGATGAGCTTAGTTCATTTTATTTATCGCTGGCTCATAACAAACTTTCGAAGAGTACTCTCGCCGAAGATGATGTAATCATTTATCTGCCTGATTATGATACAAATGACAAAGTTTTATCGGATAACTTTATAAAAGAAGGGGATCGTCTTTCTTTTATTTATAATGATTGTGCACATATTCTAAAAGTGGTTGGAATAATCAGGCAGCAAGAATACTATCCGTTCTGTTATTATATCCCCCGCCCATATTCATTGATATGTACTCAAGAAACATATGACAAAATATGCGGCAAAAATGATTACTCATATATTTTAGTTAAACGAGACAAAAAAGCTGTGGCCTACCAGACAGATGCAGAACTGTCCAAAATAAAAACTGAACTTTTTTATGTGAATAATCGAATGGAAAAAGATGAATACAAAAATAATATTTATATGCAGTTATCCATTTCGATACTTATTTGTGCATCCGGTATATTAATGCTTGTATTAGCCCGTTACGGAATACAAATGATAACTAATCACTATGAATCCTATCGATATAAAACTCTTTATCAATTGGGAATGGAATCTAAAACAATAAAAAATAGATTGTTGATGAATGCATTTTCAGAAAGCTTTTACGGCACGCTGGCGGCTTTATCAGTTGTATTAATATGGATATTTTTAAGGACTCGCTCAAATATTATAAATGATTCCATACTATTTGTTCAAAGCGTTTCGGTATGGGAATCCATCTTACAGACATCCGATCAATTCATAAAATACACTCACTGGATTTTCATTACAATTATGTCTGTATTGTCTTTTGCATTTAATTCTTTTCTCTTAATAATAAGAAGCCAAGTGATGATTAGGACATTAGAGGCAGACACAACTTTTAATCAATAAATGGGGCTGTGAAAAAAGCAGCCCATAAAAAAAGAGGGATCAATGGTTCAAAAAATGAGCCATCGATCCTTCTTTTTGTGTTATAAAAGTCCTGAGGTTTTTTGTTGCCTTATCGGCGGATTGTGGTGCAAATATTGCACTCGCTCTTGACATAGAAGTGCAAATAGTGCACCATATAGACAAGCGAGGTGCAAAAATGAATTCGATCAAGCAATTGCGTCAGGATAAAAAATTAACACAACAGCAGGTTGCTGATATTGTTGGAATTTCTATAAGGTCTTACAAGACTTATGAGAATGATGAGTCGAAACTTGGCTCAATTAAATATAGGTATATATATGATACATTAATGAGTATCAATTCTATTGATGAAGACCACGGAATACTAACGATCGATGATATAAAAGAGAAGTGCAAAGTGGTTTTTGAAGATTATCCGGTTCAATATTGTATTCTTTTCGGTTCATATGCTAAGGGCAAGGCGGGAGAAAGCAGTGATGTTGATCTTTTGATATCAACTGAAGTAAAAGGCCTTAAGTATTTTGATTTAATAGAGAGAATACGGGGAAGCCTTTGCAAGAGAGTTGATATACTTGATGTTGCACAATTAAAAGACAACCTTGATCTTGTAAATGAAATATTGAAGGATGGTGTTCGCATATATGGATAATGTTAAAACGGATGTATACTATGTAGACCGCATAAAGATGGAGTGACTCAGATGAAACTATTAATCCGTGGGGATGCAAACAAGTTCATAGCGACGGGACATATTATGAGATGCCTTTCTCTTGCAGATGCCGTAAAGGCTGACGGAGGAGAGGTTCGATTTGTGTGCGCATCCGAAGATCCTCGTAAACTCATTCATGACAGAGGTTACGAAGTTGATGTTATGGATACTGATTATGCCGATATGATTTCGGAACTTCCGGGATTTAAGAATGTTATTGAAGAATTTAACCCCGACGTTATATTGTGTGACAGCTACTACGTATCGGATGAATATTTTAATAAGATAAATGATTTCTATAAGGGAAAGATTGCGTATATGGATGACTATTCCGACCACGCTTTTCCCGTGGACGTACTTATAAATTATAATGCTTACGGCAAAGCTTCCGATTATGAGCCTTTGTATAAGAAAGCGGGTTATGCTCTTCCGAAGATGATTATGGGGCCTTCCTATGCTCCTCTTCGAAAGGAATTTTTAAATCCTCCGAAGCATTCTTTCAGCGGTAAGTATGAAGTGCTTTTATCAACGGGCGGCGCGGATGCTACTCATATGGCGGTTGCAATGCTTGAAAGATTTAACAGGCTGGTATCCGAGGATAAACTTTCAGATGTTAATCTGAATATACTGGTGGGAGCTTTTTCCGAAGATAAAGATGCAATAATGGATAAGTCGGTTATGCATCCCGGACGCGTGAGCATATACAGTAACATCACGGATATGCCCACCTTTTTGTCAAAGTTCGATTTGGCCGTAAGCGCTGCCGGAAGTACCACCTATGAGCTTTGCTGTATGAAGGTTCCGACTGTTTTGTTTTGCACGGCGGACAATCAGAAAAAAATACATGATATTTTTGATGAAAACGGTCTTTTGATGACGGCAGGTTATGCCGATAAAGAATTAGGAAAAGTTCTTGATACTATTTTTGAGAAGATTTCGGACCTTACAACTCATCCCGAAACGCTTTTGAAATATTCTGAGTCGGCGAGCAGAGTAACGGACGGTAAAGGAGCTCTTAAGCTTTGTCGGGAGCTTGATAAAATAGTCAGTGAATAAATGATACAGGGTTGGGGATAAATACAGTAGGAGAATAACGATTATGTGGAAAGATTTTAAAGCATTTATTTCAAAAGGAAATGTTATCGACATGGCAGTCGGTGTTATCATCGGCGGAGCATTCGGAAAGATTGTTACAAGCCTTGTAAACGATGTTTTGATGCCGTTACTGGGACTTATAACCGGCGGTGCCGATTTCAACAGCAAGAAGTGGGTGTTAAGCCCTGCCGTACTTGATGAAGCCGGAAACATCATTAAAGAAGAGGCCGCTTTGAAGTACGGAAGCTTCATTCAGAACATTATCGACTTTTTCTTAATTGCCATTTGCATTTTCATTATGACGAAGGCAATCACGAAGGTTCAGAATAAGTTCAAGAAGGAAGAAGAAAAGCCCGAAGAACCCAAGAAGCCTACTCAGGAAGAGCTTCTTACCGAGCTTTTGGAAACCTACAAAACCGTTAACGGAATTAAGGACGAAGAGTAAAAGAATCCGAACCGGGTCGGCACTGCCGCCCGGTTTTTCTTTAGTACATTCCGGGTGTTTCGGTGAAAAGGTTATAATAGGCGCGTTTCATGGAAAGGCGTAACGCTTCCTCGTCGGATAAACCCCTTAAATGCGCTGATAGAAACGCAGCAAGGGATGTGTCGCCACATCCTACGGAAGAAACGATTTGACGGGAGGTGTCATTGCCGGTATAAGCCGGTGAACTTAAAAACGTATTGGCTTTTAAATTGTATAGCAAGGCACCGTCTTGGGACAGTGTGGTCAATACATAAGAAATGTTGTTGTCTGATGAGAGTTTTCGTATGAAGGCTCTCATTTTTTCGTCGGAATTTAGGGGCGAATTGCTTAAGGAAGACAATTCCTCAAGGTTTGGCTTGATAAGATAAGGAGAGGCGCACATGCCGTAAAAAAGCGCTTCGCCGCCGGCGTCCAAAATCGCGATGGAACCGTGCTTTTTTATGCGCTCGATAAGTCGCTTATACGTGTCTATGGGTGCACATGCCGGAAGGGAACCGGAAAGGATTACAACAGATTCTTCCGCCAAAAGAAAATCAAGTTTCTCACATAATAAGGATATGTGTTCTTCGGCTACACTAAAGCCTGCGTTTCTTATGTGGTGCTCCATACCGTCATTACAACCGGTTACGGTGATATTACGCCTTGTATTTCCGGGAACGTAAATGAAGTCGGTTCTGATGTGTTCGCCCGAAACCCCGTCGAAAAGAGGCTTATCTTCGATTCCCACAAATCCGAGGGCAAGAGAATCGACGTTTTCACAGCTAAGGGCTCTTGAAACGTTTATGCCCTTTCCGGCAGGAAGAGCCGTTGCATATTCAGTTATATCGACAGCGTTTTTATTGCGTGAATATTCATCTTCGGATATTACACAATCAATGGCTGTATTGAGCGTAATCGTAATTATTTTTTTCATATACTTATTCTCATGATTCTGATTAATAAATAAATCCGTTGCAAAGCTCCGAAAACACTATGAGTATATCATTTATCGCCGTTTTTGAATATATTGCCGAATGATAGACTTTTTATTCATTAAAAAAGTAAATATTTGCCATTGAATTTATAAAAAACCATTTGCTATAATCCGAAATGTAAAAAGAAACCAATTGTACATTGGCAGTAGGAGGAGAATAAAATGAACAAGACATTTAAGAAGATTCTTTCTGCAGCACTTGCACTTGTTATGGTTGTTTCCGTAGCATTTGTAGCAGCACCCGAAAAGGCACAGGCAGCAGAAACAATCGCAGCAAGAGAAGCATTTGCAGTAGCATCCGACAACAGCGTAAAGGATATCACAAAGGCAGCAGATACACCCTTTAATAGTGTTGGATATTATGCGATATTTATGTCGAAAGACGCCGGCAAGAAGACATATACACTTATTGATCCCAACTATGGATGGAGCGGCAAGAAGATTACTTCTCTTAAGAGCAGTAATAAGGCTTTCAAGGTAAAGAAGAGCGGAAACAGAATCAGAATAGACTTTACATGTAAGGCTTCCAACACAAAGATTACCGGTAAAATCGGCGGAATGAAGTTTTCGTTCAAATTCAATTTATATAAGTGGTCCAATCCCGTATCCAGCATCAAATATGCAGGAAAAGAGTACAAGAACAATTATAAAGATAAGGCTTATTTCTTCGGTTCTGTTAAAGGAAGCAAAAAGAAATTGGAAGTAAAGGCTGCCAAGGGATGGAAGATTTATCGTGTAAGCGGTTATCAGAACGGAAAGTATAGCAGTTACGATTATAATTTGGCAAGCAAAGTTTCACTTAAGTGGACATTCAAGAAAGCGAACGACTTCTTATTCGTATATCTTTATAATCCTTCAAAGATGATAAAGGTAGACGTTGAACTGGCTCCTAAGGGACACTAAGATTTTTACTTATCCCCGGCATTTTGCCGGGGATTTTTTTATGCCTTCAAATACCGAAATCCGAAAAATTCTAAAATGCATAAATGCAAGCTCAAACAGTGATTGACATTTTCTTTGCCCGGGCGGTATAATATTTCGGAATAAACGATGACGAAGACAGTAAGACAGAGATGAAAGTCACAGAGAGCCGGGAGGGTGAAAACCGGCACGAGTAAGCTTTATCCGAAAATCACTTCCGAGTTCCGGCCCGAAAGATTTCAAGTAGGCACCGGCGGGAATCTCCCGTTACAGAGAGAACGTATGAACCGAAAGGGAGTACTTAAAAAGGTGGTATAACACGAAAGTTACGGTCGTGTCCTTTTTAGGACACGACCTTTTTATTTTTCCGCAGGAAAGCGGATAGTAGTAAAGCGGAGGCAGGTATGTACAAACAGGTATCAACCAACATGAATTTCGTGGAACGTGAGCAGGAAACACTCAAGTTCTGGAACGACAATCAAATCTTTGAAAAGAGTATGGAAAATCGTAAGGAAGGCCCTACATATACTTTCTATGACGGACCCCCTACAGCGAACGGAAAGCCGCATATCGGACACGTTTTGACACGTGTTATTAAGGATATGATTCCCAGATATCGTACCATGAAGGGATATATGGTTCCCAGAAAGGCAGGATGGGATACACACGGACTTCCCGTTGAACTTGAAGTTGAAAAGCTTCTTGGACTTAACGGAAAGGAACAGATTGAAAAATACGGAATGGAGCCCTTCATCGATAAATGTAAGGAATCCGTTTGGAAATATAAGGGAATGTGGGAGGATTTCTCAGATACAGTCGGTTTCTGGGCTGATATGGATGACCCTTATGTTACTTATCATGACGATTATATCGAGTCCGAATGGTGGGCATTGAAAGAAATCTGGAACAAGGGACTTTTGTATAAGGGCTTCAAGATTGTGCCTTATTGCCCTCGTTGCGGTACCCCTCTTTCAACAGCGGAAGTTTCTCAGGGATATAAGACCGTTAAAGAGCGCTCGGCAATCGTACGTTTCAAGGTTAAGGGCGAAGATGCATACTTTTTGGCATGGACAACAACACCTTGGACACTTCCTTCCAACGTTGCACTTTGCATGAACCCTTCGGAGAATTACTGCAAGGTTAAGGCAGCAGACGGATATACATATTATATGGCACAGGCTCTTCTTGACACAGTTTTGGGTAAGCTTGGTAATGACGAAACAAAAGCATACGAAGTTCTTGAAACTTACGTCGGAAAGGACCTTGAATACAAGGAGTATGAGCCGCTTTTCGATTGCGCCCGTGAATGCGCCGACAAGCAGGGCAAGAAAGGCTTCTTCGTAACTTGTGATAATTACGTTACCATGTCAGACGGTACCGGTATCGTACATATCGCTCCCGCATTCGGTGAAGACGATGCGAATGTAGGAAGAAACTATAATCTTCCTTTTGTTCAGTTTGTAAACGGCAAGGGCGAAATGACCGAAGATACACCTTACGCGGGACTTTTCGTAAAGAAGGCAGACCCTGAAGTATTGAAAGACCTTGATGCCAAGGGACAGCTTTACGATGCTCCCAAGTTTGAGCATGAGTATCCTCACTGCTGGAGATGTGATACTCCGCTTATCTACTATGCTCGTGAGTCATGGTATATCAAGGAAACAGCGGTAAGAGACGATCTTATCAGAAACAATAACACGGTTAACTGGATTCCCGAATCTATCGGTAAGGGACGTTTCGGTAACTGGCTTGAAAATATCCAGGATTGGGCTATTTCACGTAACAGATATTGGGGTACTCCTTTAAATATCTGGGAATGCTCATGCGGATATCAGGAATGTATCGGAAGCCGCGCCGAGCTTAAAGAAAGAAGCGGCAACGACGAAAGCAAGGAAGTTGAACTTCACAGACCTTATATCGTCGCTATTACAATGCCTTGTCCCAAATGCGGAAAGACTATGAAGCGTGTTCCCGAAGTTATCGACTGCTGGTTCGACTCAGGTGCAATGCCCTTCGCACAGCATCATTATCCTTTCGAGAACAGAGAACTTTTTGAGTCTCAGTTCCCTGCACAGTTTATTTCGGAAGCGGTTGACCAGACTCGTGGATGGTTCCATTCACTTATGGCTGAATCAACACTTTTGTTCAATAAAGCTCCTTACGAAAACGTTATTGTTCTCGGTCTTGTTCTTGATGAATTCGGCCAGAAGATGAGTAAGAGCAAGGGTAACGCCGTTGATCCTTTTGAAGCATTAAAGAAGTACGGTGCAGATGCCATCAGATGGTATTTCTACATCAACTCTGCTCCCTGGCTTCCCAATAAGTTCTCGGGAGATGCCGTATTGGAAGGACAGCGTAAGTTCATGGGTACACTTTGGAACACATATGCGTTCTTCGTACTCTATGCAAATATTGATAACTTTGATGCATCCAAGTACACGCTTGAGTATGATAAGCTTCCCGTAATGGACAAGTGGCTTCTTTCCAAGCTCAATACGCTTGTTAAGGATGTTGACAATAACCTTGATAACTACAGAATTCCCGAAGCAGCACGCGCACTTGATGATTTCGTGGATGAAATGAGTAACTGGTACGTTCGCCGTTCACGTGAACGTTTCTGGGCAAAAGGAATGGAGCAGGATAAGATTAATGCTTACATGACTCTTTATACTGCTTTGGTTACCGTAGCCAAGGCTGCGGCTCCCATGATTCCTTTCATGGCAGATGATATTTACAGAAACCTTGTTTGCACAATTGATAAGGATGCTCCTATAAGCGTTCATCTTTGTGACTTCCCGGTTTGCAACGAAAGCTTTGTTGACAAGAACCTCGAGAACAACATGGAAAATGTATTAAAGACTGTTGTAATGGGTCGTGCCGCACGTAATACTTCAAACATCAAGAATCGTCAGCCCATAAGTAAGATGTTCGTTAAGGCTCCTTATGAACTTGATGAGTTCTTCAAGGAAATCATCGAGGATGAGCTTAACGTTAAGGAAGTTGAATTCACCGATGATGTTCGTGAGTTTACTTCATACACCTTCAAGCCTCAGCTTCGTACGGTAGGTCCCAAGTACGGTAAGCAGCTTGGCGGAATTCAGAAGTATCTTGCATCCGTAGACGGAAACGCAGCTATGGATACACTTAAGAATGAAGGTTCACTTTCTTTTGACGTAGACGGAGTAAACGTTTCGCTTGCCGAAGAAGACCTTTTGATTAATATTGCGCAAAAAGAAGGATATGTGACCGAAGCTGATAATGTTGTCACCGTTGTTCTTGATGCGAACCTTACCCCCGAGCTTCTTGAGGAAGGCTTCACTTACGAAGTTATTTCCAAGATTCAGACAATGCGTAAGGATTCCGGTTTCGAGGTAATGGATCACATTAAAGTTACTATCAATAATAATGACAAGATTGCCGATATCGTATTACGTAACAAAGAATCGATTGCGGGCAAGGTTCTTGCCAACGAAATTCTTACAAATTCAAATCTTTTAAACATGAAAGAATGGAACGTTAATGGTGAAAGTGTTACAATCGGTGTTGAGAAAGTCTGACATTGTGAAGGGGAAGAAAAACGTCAGGAGGAATAATATGAAACCGGTTTTTGATAAGGACTTATTTAAACGAAGTGTTGTTTACAATATCAAGACACTTTACAGAAAGAATATTGAGGAAGCTACTCAGAAGCAGCTGTTCCAGGCTGTGTGCTATGCGGTTAAGGATCAGATCGTAGATTGCTGGATGGATACGCAGAAGGCCTACGACAAGGAAGACCCCAAGATTGTATATTACATGTCCATGGAATTTTTGATGGGACGTGCGCTCGGAAACAATCTCATTAACCTTAAGGCTTACAAAGAGGCGGCACAGGCTTTGGATGAACTCGGAGTAAATCTTGACCTTGTCGAAGATGAAGAGCCCGATGCAGCTTTGGGTAACGGCGGTTTGGGACGTCTTGCCGCATGCTTCCTGGATTCATTGGCTTCTTTGAATTATCCTGCATACGGATGCGGTATCAGATACCGTTACGGTATGTTTAAGCAGGAAATCAGAAACGGTTATCAGGTTGAAGTACCGGATAACTGGCTTGAGGACGGAAATCCTTTTGAACTTCGTCGTCCCGAGTACACCAAGGAGGTTCGTTTCGGCGGATATACCACTTTCGATACCGACGAGACAGGACGTCAGCATTTCAGACAGGAAGGTTACCAGTCTGTAAATGCGGTTCCCTATGACCTTCCTATTTTGGGATACGGCAACGGAATCGTTAATACGCTTCGTATCTGGGATGCCCAGCCTATGGAATGTTTCAAGCTTGATTCTTTTGACAAGGGAGATTATCAGAAGGCTGGTGAGCAGGAGAACCTTGCAAGAAACATTGTAGAAGTTCTTTATCCCAACGATAATCACTATGCAGGTAAGGAATTGAGACTTAAGCAGCAGTACTTCTTCATTTCCGCATCTGTTCAGGAAGCGGTTGATAAGTACATGCGCACTCATAAGGACATCAGAAAGTTCTATGAGAAGGCTACTTTCCAGCTTAACGATACACATCCTACGGTTGCAATTGCAGAGCTTATGCGTATTCTTATGGATGAGTACAACCTTACATGGGATGAAGCATGGGATGTTACTTCCAAGACATGTGCTTACACCAATCATACAATTATGGCTGAAGCTTTGGAGAAGTGGCCTATTGAGCTGTTCTCGAGACTTCTTCCCAGAATTTACCAGATTATTGAAGAAATCAACCGCCGCTTTATCGAGCAGGTTGAAGCCAAGTACCCCGGAGACCGTGAGAAGGTTCGCAAGATGGCCATCATTTACGACGGCCAGGTTAAGATGGCTAACCTCGCTATCGTAACCGGATTTTCGGTAAACGGTGTTGCAAGACTTCATACAGAAATTTTGAAGAATCAGGAGCTTCGTGATTTCTACGAAATGTTCCCCGATAAGTTCAACAACAAGACTAACGGTATTACACAGAGACGTTTCTTATTACACGGAAATCCTCTTCTTGCCGATTGGGTAACAGAGCATATCGGTGACGAGTGGATTACAGACCTTTCGAAGATTTCGAAGTTAAAGATTTATGCCGACGATGAAAAGTGTCAGCAGGAATTCATGAACATCAAGTACAGAAACAAGGTTCGCCTTGCCAAGTACATTAAAGAGCATAACGGAATCGATGTCGATCCCCGTTCAATCTTTGACGTTCAGGTTAAGAGACTTCACGAGTACAAGCGTCAGCTTCTGAATATCCTTCACATTATGTATCTTTATAATAATCTGAAGGAGCATCCTGAAATGGAATTCTATCCCAGAACTTTCATTTTCGGTGCCAAGGCAGCTGCGGGTTATCGTACTGCCAAGCAGACAATTAAGCTTATTAACTCTGTTGCGGATGTCATCAACAACGACGAGTCCATCAACGGCCGCATCAAGGTAGTATTTATCGAAAACTACCGTGTATCCAATGCCGAGTGGATTTTCGCAGCAAGTGATATTTCGGAACAGATTTCCACCGCTTCCAAGGAAGCTTCCGGTACCGGTAACATGAAGTTCATGCTTAACGGTGCGGTTACCTTGGGAACAATGGATGGTGCCAACGTAGAAATCGTAGAGGAAGTAGGCGCTGAAAATGCAGTTATTTTCGGTCTTTCATCCGATGAAGTCATCAACTACGAGAACAACGGAGGCTATAATCCCATGGAGATTTTCAATAACGATCCCGATGTAAGAAAGGTACTTATGCAGCTTATCAACGGTACCTATTCAAGAGACAATACGGAAGAGTTCCGTTCTCTTTATAACTCTTTGCTTAATACTCAGGAATCGGATCGTGCAGACAGATACTTCATCCTTAAGGACTTCCGTTCTTATGCGGATGCACAGGAGAAGATCGGCAAGATGTACCTTAACGAGAAAGAATGGGCCAAGAAGGCTATTTTGAACGTAGCCTGCAGCGGTAAGTTCTCTTCCGACCGTACAATCGAAGAGTACGTTAAGGATATTTGGCATCTTAGCAAAGTTACCATCTGATAAAGTTTTTATTTGATTTAAAACCGGTACGCTTAAAGGGCGTACCGGTTAATATAATATTTTGAACAGAACATTGGAGACAGAGAAATGGTTAAATTATCACAAACCGGTGCTTTCCTTGTAAAGGGAACACAAATCGTTTATGACGATAACAACGCATCCGAAGCGGTTAAGGCGCTTACGGGAAAAGCTCCCGTCAAGGAAGAGGCCAAGAAGAACACTATCGCTTATTCAGTTTTGGAAAGCCATAATACTTCCGGCAACATGGACAAGCTTAAGATCAAGTTCGACAAGCTTACATCTCATGATATTACCTTCGTAGGTATCATTCAGACAGCCAGAGCTTCGGGACTTAAGAAGTTCCCTATTCCTTACGTACTTACAAACTGCCACAACTCATTATGCGCGGTAGGCGGTACCATCAATGAAGATGACCACATGTTTGGTCTTTCATGTGCCAAGAAGTACGGCGGAGTTTACGTACCCCCTCACCAGGCAGTTATTCATCAGTTTGCTCGTGAAATGCTTGCAGGCGGCGGAAAGATGATTCTCGGCTCCGATTCACATACACGTTACGGTGCTTTGGGAACAATGGCCATGGGCGAAGGCGGTCCCGAACTTGTTAAACAGCTTTTGAACCAGACCTACGACATCAACATGCCCGGTGTAGTCGGCGTTTACCTTACCGGCGAGCCCGTAAGAGGCGTTGGACCTCAGGACGTTGCTCTTGCAAGTATCGGTGCCGTATTCAACAACGGATACGTTAAGAACAAGGTAATGGAATTTGTAGGCCCCGGCGTTTCATCACTTACTCCCGATTTCAGAATCGGTATTGACGTAATGCCAACCGAAACAACATGTCTTTCTTCAATCTGGCGTACAGACGATCAGGTTAAGGAATTTTACGATATTCACGGACGTGTTGAAGAATATAAAGAACTCAACCCCGGAGAGGTTGCTTACTATGACGGCATGATTGAGATTGATCTTTCCAAGATTAAGCCCATGATTGCAATGCCTTTCCATCCCAGTAACGTTTACACTATCGAAGAACTTAATGCCAACCTTTCGGACATCCTTGATGATGTTGAGAAGAGAGCACTTGTCAGCCTTGACGGTAAGGTTGATTTCAGCTTAAAGAACAAGGTTAAGAACGGCAAGTTCATGGTAGACCAGGGTATTATCGCAGGTTGTGCCGGCGGTGGATTTGAAAACATCTGTGCCGCAGCCGACATCCTTAAGGGCAGCTACATCGGAAACGATGCGTTCACCTTAAGCGTATATCCCGCTTCAATGCCTATTTACATGGAATTAATCAAGAACGGCTGCGCCGCAACCATTATGGAGACAGGTGCCGTATTGAAGACAGCATTCTGCGGTCCCTGCTTTGGCGCCGGTGATACTCCTGCCAACAATGCATTCAGTATCAGACACTCTACAAGAAACTTCCCGAACCGTGAAGGCTCCAAGCTTCAGAACGGCCAGATTTCATCGGTTGCGCTTATGGATGCACGTTCTATCGCCGCTACCGCAGCCAACAAGGGTGTGCTTACCGCTGCTACCGAAGTTCCCGCAGAAATCGGCAAGTACAAGTATCATTTCGATGCTGAAATTTATAAGAACCGTGTATTCGATTCAAAGGGTGTTGCCGATGAGAACGCTGAAATCGTTCTTGGTCCCAACATCAAAGACTGGCCTTCAATGGTAGCTTTAACGGACAACCTTCTTCTCAAGGTTGTATCGGAAATTCACGATCCCGTTACTACCACGGATGAGCTTATTCCTTCCGGTGAAACTTCATCATTCAGATCAAATCCTTTGGGACTTGCAGAGTTTACCCTCTCAAGAAAGGATCCCGAATATGTAGGTCGTGCCAAGGAAGTTTCAAATGCCGAAAAGGCAAGAGAAAAGTCGGCCGATTCAGTAAAGGACTTTGCAGAGGTTTCCGCTGCATTTGATGCGGTTAAGAAACAGTTTGCAGATGCGGACTATACTAATACAGGTATCGGTTCCACGATTTTCGCTGTTAAGCCCGGTGACGGTTCTGCGCGTGAGCAGGCAGCAAGCTGCCAGAAGGTTTTGGGCGGCTGGGCCAACATCGCCAACGAGTATGCTACAAAGCGTTATCGTTCCAACCTCATCAACTGGGGTATGCTTCCGTTCCTTATCGAAAAGGGCGAACTTCCCTTCAAAAACCTTGACTACATCTTCGTTCCCGGTATCAGAAAGAGCGTTGAAGACAAGGATGAAGTAATCAAGGCATATGCCGTTAAAAACGGTGCCCTTAAGGAATTTGACCTTAAGCTCGGCGAACTTACCGACGAGGAAAGACAGATTATCTTAAAGGGATGCCTCATAAACTACAACAGAGTTTAATGTTATTAAGGCTGCAGAGGATTTTTCCGCTGCAGCCGTTATACTTAATAAATTCGCTTAAAAAGCGGAAAATCTTACTTTACGGAGCGTGCATTTATGTCTGGAAAAAGAAAAAAAATCAGCGCCGTAATATTCGCAACAGTTACAATCCTTCTTTTGATAGGTATCATCCTAACATCCGGAGGCGGTGGCGAGGAAGATGATATTAAGGTTGTAATGCGTGATGCGGTATTACATGAGCGCTCAAAGGTGAGCCTTTTCGGCCTCAAAGACGTAAACCCCGGCCTTATCTCGGCTTATACGGTTACAGCAATACTTATTCTTTTTGCACTGATTGTCCGGATTTTCGTAATCCCTCGATTTAAAATGGTTCCCGGAAAATTGCAGCTGCTTCTCGAGGAAGCGGTTGGTATTTTCGACAATATGGCTCACGACAACAGTCCGCATCGCAATAAGATGCTTGGCATATACATATTTGCGGCGGGCGCGTATATAGCGATAGGAACCATATTTGAACTATTCGGAATACAGGTTCCCACGACGAACGGCTCGACGGTGGTACTTCCCGCACCGTTAGCGGACATAAACGGCGCGATAGCCATGGGCGTAATGTCGTATCTGTTCATTATGAGCGGCGGAATTGCCGGCAATAAGGGAAAGGGAATATTGATGACGTTAAAGGACTTTTCACTTCCCATTTCCATGAGCTTCCGTCTTTTCGGAGCACTACTGAGCGGTGCACTTGTAACGGAGCTTGTATATTATTACGTAACCGTCAGTTTTGTGGTGCCGGTTCTTGTGGGCGTAATGTTTACATTGCTGCACGCACTTATCCAGGCGTACGTATTAACAATGCTTACGGCTCTGTTCTACGGGGAAGTCAGTGAAGTCGGCGAACCCAAAAAGCCCAAGAAAAAATCAAAGAGAATTGAAGCAGAAGGAGTATAGATAACATGAAAAAAATTACAAAAGTTTTGTCATTAACACTTTTAACGATTGTATTGCTTACAGCTATACCGGTAATAACGGCAGGCGTTACGTTTGCGGCTGAACCCGAAGCTTCGGTCATTTCGGAAGCAGCCAGTGAAAATGCTCTTTTGGGTTCAAAGGCCATGGCGGCCGGAATCGCTATTGCCGTTGCGGCAGGTCTTGGTGCAATCGGTATGGGTATCGTAGTTGCCAAGGCACTTGACGGTATGGCAAGACAGCCCGAGGCAGAAGGCAAGCTTCGTACCACGATGATGCTGGGTCTGGTATTCGTCGAAACCGCCATCATTTACGCACTTATCGTAGCGATTCTGATTATTTTCGTATTATAAAGCTGAAGGAGTATCGAAATGAACGTGCCTCTTAATATTGATTGGCAGCAGATTTTGTTACATATGTTTAACTTTGTAATATTGTTTGGTGCCCTGTATTTTTTACTTTACAGTCCTGTTAAGAACTTTATGGACAAAAGAAAAGCCTTTTATGAAGACATGGACAAGAAGGCCAAGGCTGAGCTTGAAGAAGCTTCCAAAGTGCGTTTACAGTGCGAGGAAAGACTTGAAGGTTTAGCGGCAGAATTGGAAAATCGCAAAAAAGAATTCGATTACGAAGTAAACGCCGAAAGAGAAAAAGTTCTTGCAAGTGCTCATGCGGAAGCGGATTCCATTTTGGCGAATGCTCATAAAAAGGCAGAAAGCGAGCACGATACAATGCTCGAAAACGCGAGAAAAGAAATTACGGACATTGTTTCCGAAACAGCTGCCAAGCTGGCAATCGGTTCCGATGTTTCCAATACCTATGATGCTTTTTTGAATTCAGCCAAGAAGGATTGAATAAATGAGTGATTTGAATAAGGCGCTTATTTACTCCGAAAAGGAACCCAGCCCTTCGCAATACGAAGGCTTTAAGGCTTTCCTTAAGGGTAAATATGGCATTGATTATGAAATTGAATGGGTCGAAAGCAAGGAGAAGCTTAACGGCTTCAAACTCGAGGTCGGCAAGGAAATTTACGACTACTCACTTGACGGCCGTATTAATCAGCTAAAAGAAAAGCTTTCGGCATTGGTCGGATTGAAGGATGATATCATTCCGCTCATAAGAGATACGCTTGACGATTGGACGCCCGAAGCCCTTTCCGAAGAAATCGGATATGTTCTTACGGTGGGAGACGGAATCGCAACCGTTTCGGGTATCGAGAACGTGACTTATGGCGAAATCCTTCTTTTTTCAAACGGAATAAGAGGTATGGCTCTTGAACTTCGCAGGGACGAAGTCGGATGCATCCTTTTTGAAGATGACGGCGAAATTGTTGAAGGAAGCCAGGTTAAGCGTACCGGAAGAACTGCCGGTATTCCCGCCGGAGAGGCTTTCCTCGGAAGAGTTGTGGACTCGCTGGGTACGCCGGTGGACGGACTTGGCGATATAGAGGCAAAGACTTACTGTCCTATCGAAAATCCCGCACCTGCCATTTTGGATCGTCAGTCGGTTAACCGCCCCATGGAAACGGGTATTCTTGCAATAGATTCAATGTTTCCCATAGGTCGCGGACAGCGAGAACTTATCATCGGCGATCGCCAGACGGGTAAAACCGCCATCGCACTTGACACTATTTTAAACCAGAAGGGCAAGGATGTTATCTGCATTTACGTTGCCATCGGTCAGAAGACGAGTCAGGTTGCCAAGCTTGTTAATGTTTTGAAAAATCACGGTGCCATGGAATATTCCGTTGTCGTATGCGCTTCGGCAAGCGATTCGGCACCGCTTCAGTATATTGCTCCGTATTCGGGTTGCGCACTTGCGGAGTATTTCATGAACAAGGGTAAAGATGTACTTATCGTTTATGATGACCTTTCCAAGCACGCGATTGCTTATCGTTCAATAAGCCTTCTTTTGGAACGTTCACCCGGACGTGAGGCATTCCCCGGAGACGTATTCTACCTTCATTCAAGACTTTTGGAGCGTGCGGCTCATTTAAGCGATGAGCTGGGCGGCGGTTCAATTACCGCGCTTCCCATTGTCGAGACGCAGGACGGTGACGTTTCCGCTTATATACCCACGAATATCATTTCCATCACGGATGGTCAGATATTCCTGGAAAGTGCATTGTTCTTCTCCGGCCAGCGTCCCGCCATTAACGTCGGTATTTCCGTATCCCGTGTAGGCGGCGATGCCCAGACCAAGGCAATGAAGAAGTCCACAGGTACATTGAGACTTGACCTTGCGCAGTATCGCGAAATGCAGGTGTTTACCCAGTTTGCAAGCGATATGGACGAGACTACAAAGCGTCAGCTTAAGTACGGCACGGCACTTATGAGGCTGCTGCGCCAGAAACAGTATCATCCTTACAGCCAGCATGCGGAAGTAGTTACGTTACTTACCGTAACCAATCATGTTTTCGATGATGTGGATGAGAAGATGCTTGAAGACGCTCTTTCTAAGTTCTTGGAAGACTTTGAGAAGAAAAATGTTTCTTTTTGCAAAAAGATAGAAAGCAACGGCACTATCGGCGAGGAAGACATCAGATTCGTCGTAAGAGCCGGCAATGCATTTGTTAAAAACTATTTAAACCAGTAAATTCGGAGATTTTAAGATGCCTGATATTCGTGAAATACGTGAACGAATAAACAGCATAAAGGATACGCAGAAGGTTACGGATGCCATGTACATGATTGCATCCACCAAGCTTAGGAAGGCACGAAACGAGCTGGATTCCACTAGACCTTATTTCGAAGCCATTTCCAAGGAAATCAAGAACATCCTGCGTATAGACAGCAGGCTTGAGAGTCGCTTTTTCTATCCGCCGTCGGGCGTGGACGAGCTTAAGCCGCCATACGGATATCTTGTCATTACGTCGGATAAGGGTCTCGCCGGTTCCTACAACATGCAGGTTTTGAAGGAAACCGAGAAGCAGTTTCGAATGCATGGCGAGGGAAAACTCTTCGTTGTCGGAGAGTTCGGCCGCAGATATTTCAGAAAGCGCAAGATTCCCATCGTCGAGGATTTTGATTTCAGTCCGGAAAATGTCGACCTTGAGCGGGCCAGAGAGATTACGCGCTATGTCATGAGCTATTACGAGAAAGGCGAAATCAACAAGCTTTACCTTGTTTACACAGACCTTCGCTCCGCGGTTTATCAGATGGCGAGCTTTGATCGTATACTTCCTTTTCACCGCGCGGATTTTCATTCGCCCGAGGAAAAAGAAAAGAAACAGCTTTCTTCGGAGTACACTTTTTATCCGAGTATGAACGCCATTTTGGTGCGTCTTGTTGAAAGCTACGTTACGGGTTTCATTTACAGCGCATTGGTAGACAGTTACTGCTGTGAGCAGAATTCCCGTATGAATGCCATGGATGAGGCCAACAAAAATGCCGAGTCCATTCTTGCTGAACTTTCGGTTCAGTACAATCACGTCAGACAAGGAAAGATTACGCAGGAAATCACCGAGATTTCCGCCGGTGCCAAAGCGCTCAGGCGCAAGAAGGCGCATAAAGTTTAGAAGGAGATTATGGTAATGATCGGTAAAATCGTTCAGATATCCGGCTCGGTTATTGACGTTTTGTTTGAAAAAGGACATATGCCCAAGCTTCGTGAGGCTCTTACGTTGGAATTAAACGGAAAGAAAGTCGTTATGGAGGTTGAGCAGCATATAGGTGACGGTTTGGTTCGTTCCATCATGCTCGGACCCAGTGAAGGTCTTGCAAGAGGAATGGAAGTGACCGCAACCGGCAACAGCATTACCGTTCCGGTAGGTGAGAATACTTTGGGACGTATGTTCAATGTTTTGGGTGACCCGATTGACGGAAAGGGTACCATTTCGAGTGATGCCGAAAGATGGGCCATTCACAGAAAAGCACCGAAATTCTACGAACAGCAGCCCGCAGAAACCTTGCTGGAAACAGGTATTAAGGTTATTGACCTTCTTGAACCTTACCCCAAGGGCGGTAAAATCGGTCTTTTCGGCGGTGCCGGCGTAGGTAAGACGGTTCTTATTCAGGAAATGATTCACAACGTTGCCATGGAACACGGCGGATATTCGGTTTTTGCCGGTGTCGGCGAGCGTTCAAGAGAAGGTAATGACCTTTGGAAGGAAATGAACGAAAGCGGCGTTATCGACAAGACGGCACTTGTATTCGGTCAGATGAACGAAGCTCCCGGTGTTCGTATGCGTGTTGCTCTTTCGGGACTTACTATGGCTGAATATTTCAGAGATTGCGGCAATAAGGATGTCCTTCTTTTTATAGACAATATTTTCAGATTTGTTCAGGCCGGAAGCGAGGTTTCAACCCTTTTGGGCCGTCTTCCGTCCGCAGTAGGTTATCAGCCGACCTTGCAGGAGGAGATGGGTGCTCTCGAGGAGAGAATTGCGTCTACCGACAAGGGCTCGGTAACGTCGGTTCAGGCGGTTTACGTTCCTGCCGATGATTTGACCGACCCGGCTCCCGCAACTACTTTCTCGCATTTGGACGCTACTACGGTTCTTAGCAGAAAGGTTGCCGAACAGGGTATTTACCCCGCGGTTGACCCGCTGGATTCGACTTCTCGTATTCTTGAGGCGGATATTCTGGGAAACAGACATTACAACATTGCCTGGAAGGTAAAGGAAATCCTTCAGCAATACAACGACTTAAAAGACATTATCGCTATCCTCGGTATGGACGAGTTAAGCGATGCCGATAAACTTACCGTTAACCGCGCAAGAAAGGTTCAAAGATTCTTGTCACAGCCTTTCCACGTAGCCGAGAAATTCACGGGCGTTAACGGAATTTACGTACCGTTATCGGAGACCATCAACGGTTTTGAGGCGATTGTCGGCGGTGAGTGCGACAAGATTCCGGAAGCCGCGTTCTACAATGTCGGCACTATTGAGGATGCTTACAAAAAGGCAAAGTCTTTATAAGGTAGTTTTTTATGGAAGAATTTAATCTGCATATTTTGGAGGCCGATTCGACCTTCTATGAAGGAAAGTGCATATCGCTTGTTATTCCCACAACGAACGGAAGCTATGGAATTCTCGCGCATCACAGCAGCATGGTTACGGTTCTTGACACCGGTATCATTAAGTTTACGACGCCTGATGGCGAGAGACTCCATGCGGCTATTTCGGGCGGTATTTTGCGTGTCGCCGACAATGATGTGCTGATTCTTTCGGAATCTGCCGAAAAGCCCGACGAAATCGACGAGAAGCGTGTTAATGCCGCTATCGAGCGTGCCAACAAGGAAATGCTTGCTCAGAAGAGTGCTTCCGAGTATCGCGCAATTCAGGCCAAGCTTTCGCGTGCACTTAATCGTCTTGAAGTTAAAAGAAGATACAAAAAGTAAAATACATATCATATTTTTTCTTTTGTCGCCGATATATTATTTAACAGGGACGGCCGATGGAAATGGATTTTCCGATTTCCACCGGTCTCTTTATTTTTCCCTAAAATCAGGCGTATGCCATTGCCGTATAAGGCAGAAAGGAGATTTATTGATTATTGATTCCGCAAAAGTAGGAATGGAATCCGCAAGACTTTACAAGTCTTCATTCGGCACTCGCGTGAGTAGTGCCGGTGGCGTGTTACAACAGGATAAGACAGGAAGTCGTCTCACGTCATTTTTTAATTTTTTGCCCGATGGGTCCGAGGATGACTCCGGGGAAGATGCTTCGGTCGAAAAGGATGAGAAGAAAGACAACTTCGGAGCCGACAACGCCCTTTCCATGATGGGCGGCTTTAAAACTTTCGGGGTTACAGCGAGAGGAAGCTCCGCCAAAGACCAGTTCAGGAAGCTTCACGAGCTTTGCATCCGGCAGATTTTTGAGCTTCTGTTCGGCAAGCGTACTCCCGGAAAAGAGTCTTTCGAAAGCGAGGCCACCAAAGAGTGTGCCTGCGCCGATGCCGAAACCTTCAATCTTAACAACTATAATTTCATGGTTGCTCACAAGATTGAACTTCGCTATGAGGAGCATGAAGAAACTTCCTTCAGCACAAAAGGTTGTGTCGTCACTTCGGATGGCAGAAACATTGATTTCAACATTAACGTATCCATGAGCAGAAGCTTTTCTTCGACGCTTACTTCGGAAATGACAGCCAAGCTTATGAAGACCATCGACCCTTTGGTAATCAATCTCGATACCGACATGACGGAAATTTCGGATCAAAGCTTTTATTTTGACCTAGACTGTGACGGCAGCCGCGAGGAAATCAAAGCAATTTCAAGCGCTTCGGGTTATCTTGCACTCGACCGAAACGGCGACGGCAAAATTAACGACGGTTCCGAACTTTTCGGCACGAAAACCGGCGATGGCTTTGCAGACCTTGCCATGTACGATTTGGACGGCAACGGCTGGATTGACGAGGCTGACGAGATTTTTGACAAGCTTAAAATCTGGGTTAAGGACGAGGACGGCAACGATACTCTCTATACTTTGAAAGAGAAGAATGTCGGCGCATTATACTTAGGCCGCGTGGACACCAACTATTCTTTGACGGACAGCTACTCCATGGCCGCCGATGCCCTCATTCGAGAAACCGGAATGTTTCTTTTTGAAGACGGCAAGGCCGGCACCCTGACCCATATAGATATGGTTTCATAGAGGTTTTTAAGTTTTGGATTGGTTCATATCCCACCCCGCGGGCTTCGCCCGCGGGGTGTTTTTGTTTCTTTTTGGGGGAGTGCAACTATACGCCACCCCGGAGCCGTTATAGTTGCATTTAGCTTGCTATTGAATTGTAGGGTGCAACTATTCACATTCTATTTTTTTATGCTTTCCCAATAGTTTTTAGCTGCAAGGATCTTCTGAGTCAATCCTTCCTGAGCAGGATATGGCTTGTCTATAAAGAGTCGATTTATGCTATCAACAGCACTCTGCCCTAAATCATCGCTTGCAAAAGGTTTAAAATCTTCTTTTGCATACCAGAATTTTATGCATTCATTAAATGAATTATTGGGATTAGCATCATATTTTTTAGCAATAGCATATGCCTCATCAATTGTTCTTTTCATTTTTTCATAATCTTTCAAACAAGATAATGTCATTGCTTTTATTGTAAGAAGAATGACTTTCATTTTTGATATATAACAGATTTTGCCCAAACTGACAGAATCAGAATATTCAATGCTTCGATCCAGAAGCTCACAGGCATCTCGAAAGTCTTTACTAGTTCCGCGAACTGCGATAGCTAATGCCATATTTAGAGATAGTTCAAATTCCCTCATAAGATTATAAAATAATGCCTTGGTATATCTATCTAAAGCATCTTCCGTTTCTCCCTTTTTGTGCATCAAACGCGCTATGTCTATATCTGCAATCCCAAGATAATTAATCTTATTAAACTCTGACAGAGCGCCATCCGGATCAATGTTTGTTTTAAGCTTTGCTATATCCATCCTTATGGAGAATTCACTAAAATCAGGATCATCGTTTTGAGCGAGTAGGGTTAATGCTTTTTCATACAAACCTACAGCTTTCTTAGCATCTTCGGCTTTTCCGGTTACCGTATATAAAATTGCATACAAAGAAGCAGATGATCTTACTATTTTGAAACTTGTAGGATAACGAACCAATGCCTTTTCGGCTTCGGAAATGGCTTCTTCGAATTTTCGATTCCTTGTTAGGTCAAATATTCTATGAGATATGTCATCAATACTCTTTGATGATAGGTTATAGCCCAGAAGTATATCCATTGATATATTAAAGAAGTCTGCTAACTCCATCATTGTCATAATGTCCGGAATTGTGCTTCCACTTTCCCATTTTGAGACTGCGCCTATGGTTACTCCAAATGCCTCCGCAAGCTCTTCTTGTGTCAAATTCATTTCTTTACGATATTTTTTTATGTTCTCATGTAATTCAAGTTGCATTTGGTGATTCCTCCTTATTTTCTAAATTAGGTTGTATAACTATAATTAACACAAGTATTAATGCGGCAACTATGGCACTGCCAATTAACATGTATGTCACGCTAATGCGAGTAACCAGCAAGCTTATAATCAATGAGCCGATTGGCATCACTGCTGTTGCAGAAGAACCAAAAACAGCAGACGATCGCGCCATAAACCTGGGATCCACGCATTTCATGAACTGGATATTAATGATCCCACCAACTAGAGAAGCAGCCGCTACCATAATGAAAAAGCTGGTGCTAATTAGCATATATGACATAAAGATATTTCCTTTTACAAATTTCCCACCGGGAATACACACCATTCCTACAGTCAACATGAATGTTCCCAGAATAGTCACCTTAAGTGGTGATAAGGCTTTAGCTATATAAGGCAAAAGGGCAGCGCCAACTATACCGCCAATAGATGCGAAAACTCCGGCGAAACTCAGTATTTCACTTCCCATACCCAAAATACTATCTGCTATGGGAGCTTGAAGTGCATTTATAGGGATCAACATACTATTAAGTACTATGCATATAACACAAAAGTTTCTTATAACAGGAGTTTTGAATACATAAACTATTCCCTCTTTAAGTAGTTGCACGTATCCTAAAGAATTTGTATCTTTACTATATTTTCCTTGCGTGGCAAGGATTTCGGCTTCGCTAATCAGTTTTATTAAGATTGCTGCAATTATAAACGTTGAAACATCTATGAACATAGCTGCTTCAACACCAAACTTCGCAATTATGAAGCCTGCAGCGCCGTTTCCGACAAGTGAAGCAGCATTTGTAAATACGGAATTAAGGCCCATACCTACATTAATATCTTCTTTTTTTATAATCTGCGCAGTAAAAGCGGTATCTGCCGGTAAGTTAAATGATTCGATAGTAGTAATTAACAACGTAAAAATCGATAAAATCACTGGATTAACGACATCAGCCCTGTATAGAAAAACAAACAACGATATAAGCGCTGCTCTCAAAAAATGTGTTACTATCACCACCAGTTTTTTGTTCATCTTCTCTACAATTGCTCCAGCAAAGGGTTGAACAAAAACGTTAGGAAGCATATTAAGAGCAAAAACTATTGCAGACCACGCAGCACTATGGGTTATTTGGTATACAATCCACGTAAAGGCGATGGATTCAACCGAATCTCCAAATCTATTAATCAGATTTGAA